>NZ_SMJX01000194.1 GCF_004348535.1 Actinomadura sp. KC216 | reverse complement strand
CGGCGCCCATCAGCGGGTCGTTGACCAGCGCGGCGTTGTCTTCGGCCACCGCCATCACCACACCCAGCCCCAGCAGCCCCCCGACGCCGGTGGCGACGCTGACGGCGGCGGTCTTGGCGATCTGGACCGGGTGGGTGATCCAGTCCATCACCCGCTGGTGGCGGCGCTGCCGCTCGGCCACCGCGCGCGCCTCCCACTCGGCGACCGCCTCGAAGTCCCCGGCGGCCTCGGCCGCGCGCATCATCCGCTCGTAGCGGGAGCCTGTCTTGGCCTCCCACACCCGCCGGAACACCACACCCGCCCCGACCGGCACAAACATCACCTGGCGGGCCACGAACTTGGTCCGGTCGTCGGCGGCCAGCCGCCGCACCGCGTTGGCCAGCCACACCGCATCTGCGCGGTAGCCGCGCCACCGCGCGAACGCCTGCTCACGCTGGCTGAACGTCCGCGCGTACTGCTCGGCGGTCAGCACCCGCCCCGACAGCGCCCCCGACTCCCTCAACTCCCCGGGCTGGTCAGGCTGTTCGTGCTGGTCAACGGGCAGCCGCACCACGGTGGCAAGCTCGCTGGCCTTGCTGGTGTCGCCCATTATTCGGTCTCCTCACTTGCGTCGATGGCGGTAGGCGCGGCCGTGTTCAACTGGCGGTGCCGGTGGGCCTGGCGGGTCTCTTGCGCCGCCCACACACCGGCGACACCGGCGGCCAGCAGCAGAAACCACCACGAGGTGGCCACGGCCAGGCCCAGCGGCGCACCCACACCGGCCAGCTCCACCAGGTGCCAGCGCACCCACGCGGCCAGCGGGTCGGCCGCCTCCTCCTCCCACCGCACGGGAGAGGAGGAGGCGGCACCGAAACTCGGCGGCGGGGTCACCCGCACCGGCGCGTCTTGGCGGTCCGGCTCGGTCATCTCAGCCGCCCCCGCCTGCGCGTAGTTCGTCGCGGACCTGGCGGGCGGTGTCCATCCCGCACCGCAGGGCCTGGCGCAGAGCGTTAGCCGACGGCGCGGCGGGCAGATCACCCGAGGCGATCAGCCGCCGGGCGCGGTCGGTCAACGCGGCCACGTCCACCCGGTCCACACCGTTGCCCGGGGGGTTACCGGCGGGCCGGTCGGCACCGGCGTTTGCGCTGTACGAGGGGCCAGTAAGGGGCCCGGTAACCCCGGCGACACCGGCGGGGCGGTGATCCAGGCGGGCGAACGCCTCCAAGATGATCGGCAGCGCGGTCACCACCGCCACCGCCACGATCGGCCCGAGGATGTGCAGCACCAGCCGGGACACCTCGAAGCTGTCGGCGACGCCGGGCAGGTACGGCCAGGCGTTCATCGTCAGCGTCAGGCCCAAGAACCCGTACTCGATCCGATCCAGCTTGCTCGACTTGATCGGCTGCCCGCGGGTGCCCAGGTATGCCTTGGCACCCACCACGGTCAGCAGCGCCAACGACATGAACGGCTCCACCAGCCACGCGAACACCCACGCGGGCGTCCAGTCCTCGGCGTCACCCGCGGCGAACGCCTGCACCCCGGCCGTTGACCAGGCCAGCGCCAGCGTCAGCGCCACCATGCCCGCGGCCACCAGCAGCCGCCGCATCCGCGCTGCCTGCCACGCCCGCATCGCCGGGTCCTGCCCCAGCTTGTGGAGCCGGGACGCTTCGTGTGCCTTGCGGCGGCGCTTGCGGACCCTGCCCGAGTCCAGCAGCAGGGGCGTGTCGTCGTCTTGCAGCTCGGCCAGCCGGTGCGCCTCGGCGACTTCACCCGCCAGCTTGCGGACACGCCGGGTCCGGCCATCAGCACCCGGCTCCGGGCCCTGAACGGGCGGCTGGTTGGGCTTCTGGGTGGGCGGCTGGGCGGCAAGGTATGCCTCCAGGGCGTTGATGCCCTGGCCGACCTCGTCAGGGTCGGGCGTCGAAGCCTGAGCGGTCATCGCCTTCCTCCTTCGGAATCGGTCGGGTCGCCGTCGCCGTCACCGTCGCGCCGGACGGCCTCCACCCAGGACGCGCCTGCGGCGGTCCGCTCCTTGGCCTGGTCGTGGGTGACGTAGCCGGTGGGCGGGTGCTCGGCGAGGCGCTCGCGCAGGCACTCCAGCGACCACGCGAGGTCGAAGCCCCGCATGGCGACGTTCTCCAGGACCACCACGGTCAGGCTGAGCCGCTCGTCGAGGATCTTCGCGCGGGTTTCCTCGTGGCCGACGGTCGCCGCGTGGGGGATCGCGAGGGCCTCCAGGACGGCGTCGATCACGGCCCGGGTCTCCTCGTTCAGCGCGTTCATCGTGGACCTCCTTGGCGGGCCACCGGCCCGGACGCCCCGGCCACCGACACCAGCGCGTCGGTGGCCAGCTCGGCGACACCATCGACAGCGGCGGCGATGACCACCGCCGCCAGGGACACCAGCCGCAGCGCGGCCACCGCCAGCACCAGCAGCAGCGCGGCCAGCAGCGGCAGCACACCCGTGCGCCGCACCATCTGTGCCGTGCTCATCACGGCACCTCCTTCGCGGTGGCGGCGGTGATGATGTCCGCCATGGACAGGTCGGCGCGGAAGCGGTGGTTCAGCTCGGTTTCCAGCGCCGCGTACTCGGCGGCCAGGTCGGGGCGGAGCCGGGCGGCGCGGATGAGGTCGTCCCGGCCGGCCAGTACGCACAGCGAGCACGACAGGCGGGTCATGCCCTGGTCGTAGGCGGGGTGGTAGGGCACGCCGCTGGCGCGGATGCGGTCCCACACCTGCGCGTCGGTCCAGTCATGGATCGGCAGCCAGCGGCGCATGACGCGCCGCCCGGACGTGCCCGCTTTGTCGATCTCCAGGACGGATTTACGTGCCCGCCCGGGTGACTCCTGGGCGCGCAAGCCCAGGCAGTACAGGACCTGCGCCGGGCGGCCGGTGATGTCCAGCTCGGAGACGAGCCGGGTTACGGCCTTGCGGCCCTGGCTGGTCTTCTGGTCCGAGGTGCACCAGCGCGCCGACGCCGAGGGCCACTTGCGGCGCTCGTTGCGCAACTGCTGGAACAGCCCTCCCTTGCCCCGCCGGGTGACTACCACGGGGAAGCCGTAGTGCGCGGCCTGCCGGTGGACGAGATCGGCGGTACCGGGCCATTCGATCGGGATGCCGGTGTCGGTGGCGCCCAGGTCGTTGTGGACCACGGTCACCCGGTCGCTGACGCCAGCCTCGGCCGTGAGCTGGGCGACGTAGTCGAGCATCGCCTGGGAGTCCTTGCCCCCACTGCTGTTGACCACGATCACATCCGCGCCGGTGACCAGTCCCACCGGGGTGATCGGGTTGATCTCCATCAGGTCGATCTGCCTCATGGGATTCCACTTCGTTCACGCGCGGTCGAGTTCCCACCGGTCCGCGCAAGTCAGGCAGGCCCCGATGCGTTGGGGCAGGACGTAGCCCACATCCCGCCGACAGCGCGGGCAGGTGCGGCGCGCGGCCAGAGCTTTGGCCAGCGCGCGCAGTTGGGCGGGGGTGGCAGGGCGGCGCGGCTTGGCCAGGCGCACGTCGTACAGGTACGCGGCGCGGGTCCACCCGTTGCGGGCCATGAGCCGGGAGCGCCACAGGATCTGGCCCGCCACCGGCTGCCCACCCGGGCACAACCCGCGTTCGCGGAGCTGTGCCCGGGTGAGCAGGTGCGCGGGCGCCATGCCCCATGACCACGTCGGGATACCCCAGCGGTCCCCGGCCGGGTCCATGAAAACGACGCTCGCGGCGGCTGGCATCGCTACCGGCCGGAAGCGTCGAGGACCTCAAGCGGGGTGACCTGCCGCTCGCACCTGGGGCATCGGACGCTGGTCATGGTCGCCTTCACCGGTGCCTTGCAGCACGCCGATATCTGCGCGGCCATGTCAGTGGCTCTCGCAGCAGCGCGCGGCGTCGGCGGAGGTGTCGTAACAGGTCCCGCAGTTGGGGCACTCGTTCCACGAACTCATCACGCGCCCCCGCTACTTGCTCTTCTTGCCGGACTGGGCGGCGTCGTGGGCGTCGCGGACGGACTTGGGCTCACCGTTCGGCCAGGTCGAGGACTTGCCCTTGGTCGGGTTGTCGGCCATCGTGGATGGTTCCTTCCTGATGGAGGAGCCCCGAGACGCCGCTGCTTGGCGGTTGTTGGCGTCTCGGGGCGCAAGGAGCGCACCGTGGCTGGTGCGGGGGCAGCGGTTCTGCCGTTCCGTGAGCCGCTCACCCCCGGAGGGCGAGGTGAGCGGCCGGACGCAACGCCAGAGGGTGCGCCCGGGGCCGGGTGGTCTACCGGCTGGTCTTCTGGGAGAGCTGGCAGTCGTTGTTGGTGCAAGTGCCGGACTTGACGGTGCTTCCGCAGTTGGTGCAGGTGGTCACAGGCCCCCTCCGGTCAGCAGCGCCGCGGCGGCCACCGGGCCGGGCCGAGGCGCGGTCAGGGTGCGGGTCGTCATGGTCAGGCCACCTCGTTCAGGTCAAGGTCGGACAGATCGCAGTCGGCGGACAGGTCGAAGTCGGACAGGGCCGGCCGCACGTCGATGGCGAGTTCAGCGGCGGTGAAACCGGCCCACACCCCGGACTCGGGACGGATCTGCATCGCCAGCTCCAAGCACTGGCCGCGCAGCGGGCACGACTCGCACACCTCGGCGGCCACCAGCTCGCGGGCCGCGCGCTCATCCGGCGACTCGAAGCCGTCCGGGCCGGTGTGCAACTCGGGATCGAACCAGCACTGCGCGCCGGTAACGGGCCTGCCGCGCAGGTCCATCACGGACACCGGCGCGGGCGGCGCCTGCGAGGGAGCATCGGTCCTCGTGTTCAGCCTTTCGAGGGGCGTCACGGTCATCCCAGCGCCCCCGCGAACCGGCCGACCGCGTCGAAGAACTGGTTGATCAACGACGCGGCCTTCTCGGGGTTCTGGAAGACGAACACCGCGATCACCAGCCCGGCGATCCAGGGCCCGAGCTTGCCCTTCTGAGGCATCACAGTGAGATCTCCTTGCTTGGTCAGCACTTCGTTGGGTGTGTCGCCGGACGTCAGGCGGCGCTCTGGCCGCAGGCCAGCAGGGCGTTGAGGGTGCCAGCCGGAAGCTCCCGGCCGGGCTGAGCAGTGACGCGGGTGGTCTCGTAAAGCCACCAACCGGCCTCACGGCACCCGCCGGTGACGAACTCGCGGACACGGTCCACCTCAAGGCGCGCGGCGCGGTGACTGTCGAAAGGGCCCAGCGCAAGCGCGGCATGGGCCCGGGCACCGGTCCGCACCGCGACGTAGAACCCCGTCGCCCCCACCTCAGCGGGAGCCGGAACCGAAGCGGTCAGTGCGGAAGAGGCTGCAAGGTGCATCCGGCTTCTCCAGAGATCAGAGGGAGTGGAAGGAACGAGAAGGGGTGCGCCGCCCCCGCCGCACAGCACGGCAGGGACGGCGCTCAATCGGAACGCCCTGGCCTTCGGCCAGGGCGTTCATGCAGAGAGATGTCTTCTTCGGGAGCGCGCTCCCGTTTCAGGCGGAGACGTGACCTTCACGTCTCAGGCCCTCCGGTTGACCAGGGGTCCGGGTCCCTCGGCCCCATCTATCCAGGGCCCCTTTAAGGAACAGACTGACTTAAGTCAGTCTGTTCTGAGTTGAGACAGTAGGCCTAGCGAGGGCGCTCGTCAAGACCCCGTCTCAAGACAGTTGGGTAAGGTGGTTTCGTGGCGGACAGAGAAGATGAGCGGCTACCGAGCCGACGGGTTGCGCGCCTCCTTCGCGCTGAGATCGAAGAGGGCACTCGGTATCCACCGGGGGGCAAGTTGCCCTCGTACCGGCGGCTCGCAGAGCGGTACGAGGTCGCGACCAACACCGCGGCGGCGGCGGTCCAACTCCTTGCCCGGGAAGGGCTCGTCACTATCCGCGCAGCGAGCGGCGCCTACGTGCGCTCCCCCAGCGAAGCCGAGCCCGACATGAGGGGCGAACTCGCGAAGATTCGTGCTCAACTCAACCGTTCGCGGTCGGAGTTGGACGACGCCGAGAAAGCCTTGGTGTACTTGCTTAGCCGCATCCCCTCGACGGAGTCGGACGGGTGATCGCTTCGTCATGTCATCGAGGTTCTGTCGTCAGGCCGGATGTTCGGAAGTGCTAACCACGAGACCTAACACTTCGCTGACATTCGGCTGACACCCGCCAATCTCGCCCCCGGAGACTCCACCGTGGCCACCGACGAAGTGTCAGAAGCGAGAAAACTACTAGGTCGGAAGCTTCGCGGCCTTCGTGAAGCTTCGGGTTACACACAGCAGGAACTTGCCGATCTGCTTGGCTACTCTCGTCCTCGCGTCGCTGGCGCGGAACGCGGCGAAAGCTGTTCTGCACTATTCTGGCAAGGATGCGACAAACTTCTTAACACCAGCGCCCTCACCTCCGTCTATCACGAGATAGAGGAGATCCGGCGCACAGAAGCGCGCAAGGCGGCAGAAGCGGAACGTTTCAGACGAGCAGTCGCCGCGGCGGATGTCTCGCAGATCAAGGACGATAGCGGCAGTGCGCTTGCGGGATTTTCTGCGCGTTCACATAAGTTCATAGCCGCATTTATAGGCACACAAGCTGCGGAGGAAGTAGCGAGTTCAATCGAAGCAAAGGCTTCCCAAGCCCCGCAATGGATTTCTTGCCTGTCCGCCCCTTTCGCACACTCGTCCGGACGGTGCGAGCTACATCTTTGGCCATTTGGCGTCGCCATATTCCATCTGGTGGAAGAACTTACGATGCCCAACATCACCAGTCTCGCACTGTGGAGGATGCGCAGCTATGCCGAAAATCTGGCCTGGGCAACTGCCAACCTTCAAGAGTTGACCGGACTCGATGAGATTAGCGCGTCATACGTACTCAGTGCCTATTGGGTCACCGAACCAGGATGGCCCGAAAACACGCTTGATGCCGCCTTGCGAACCATCTGCACGCCAAGGATCCTATTGCAGCGCGAAGCGCGATTCCTTGAGAGCGAGAGGGAGGACGCCGAACAGGCAGAGCGCAGAATCCTGGCGAGTGGGCACGATGGACGCGGGATCGAGCCGTTTGGACTCAGTGGTCTGTCTGTCGGATATGCTTCTTGGTCGGGCGTTGTTTACCATCCCATGTCTCCGAACCAAGCCCTAGCCGAGAGCGACCTAGTTGCATGCGAATTGGCAACTCAATCAATATGGGCGTACTGCGAACACATCAACCGACAGGTTGAATCCGGTCTCGATCCAATCATGCCCGAGGAACACGGGTGGCGGTTCTTGCGCGGCGCGAGATCGCGCCTAATCAACCCTCGACCACAAGAGACAGGCCAGCATCGTTCAATGAGGGATTCAATCGTGAAGACCAGTGGCTTGCTCGGTCACCTCGATCAAGCGATAGACATCGTGCGCCCATCACAGAGTTAGGAGATCTCTCGTGACCTCAACTAGTGCCGTGCTTGTCGTTGTAGACGTACAGAACGGTTTCGTTCGCGCGGAGTCCAGCCACGTCGTTCCCGTGATAGCCGATCTGGTGGAACGCTGGCAGGCATCGGGAGGCGATGTCGTGTTCACACGCTATATCAACTATGAGGGCAGTCCGTTCGAGCGGCTCATCAAGTGGAAGGAACTCCACTCCTCCCCACAGATAGACATCGTGCCCGAACTCGAACAACTTGCCGCGAAGGCAACGGCGGTCGTCGATAAGACCACGTACAGTCTGTTTGCCGATGATAAGGGCCGTGCTCTGGTCAGTGAACGCGGCTGGAAAGACATCTACGTATGCGGTATCGCAACGGAGAGTTGCGTCCTCAAAACCGCCGTGGACGCGTTTGAACTCGACCTGACTCCGTGGCTAATCGAGGACGCTTCGGCAAGCCACGCCGGGCAAGCCGTCCACGAGGCGGGGGTCTTGGTTACTCAGCGCTTCATCGGCGAAGGCCAGATCATCACCACAAGCGATATCCCCGATGGCCTCACCGGCGGTCGGGTACAACGCAACTGATCCCGGCGCCAGCGGCGCGGGCACACGCGACAGGGTCGCGGCCTGGGCTGGACGGTCGCGACACCGGCGAGCGTCTAAGCCTCTTTAGAGCCCCGTTGTCCCAATGCGTGCCCACGGAGTCGACAGTCAGCACGTGTTGGCCACGTACGCGCAGGTGAAAGCCGTCGAACGTCCGGCATGCACCTCTGACTCCTAAAGCGGGTGCCGCAGGTTCGAATCCTGCCGGAGGCGCCACCCCCGAAACGCGCTGACCAGCCGAAACGTAGACGCCGGTCGGCGCGTTCGCCGTTCCGGGTGATCGTTGCGGGCCCGTGTTGGCACATTGCTGGCACCATCGGCCTAAGCGCGGTTCCGGCGCGGCACGAACGCCGAGATCTTTGCCGCCGCGTCCTCGGCGAGGTTCTCGGCCACTACGGCGTACACGTCTGCGGTGAACGCCCCCGAGGCGTGCCCGAGGATTTCTGACACGACCTTGAGGTCAACGCCCGCGGCGAGCAGCATCGTGGCCGACCCATGCCGGAGGTCATGGAGGCGGACGGCGGCCCTGCCAGCGCCATGGCCACCTCGTGCGGCGTGACGCGTGACCGTTTGACGATCTGCTCGTCCGTCCACCCGTCCGCGTGGTGCCGCCGAATGGAGCTGTACCGCCGAACGAGCCTCGCGAAATACTGAGACACCGCCTCTGGCCGGAGAGCCTGCCCGTCCTCCCGAGTGAACACCCGCCCGGAGTCCGTCCATTCTCCGCCCCACTGCATCTGTTCCTCGGCCTGCCGCTTACGCCACGCCTTCAGCACGTCCGCGGTCGCCTGGTCGAACACGATGTGTCGGTCCGAGTCCTCCGACTTCACGTCGTCCAGCTCGTCATCGGGTTGGGCCTGTCGGACGTGCAACCGGCGCCGCTCGTGCTGAGGTCGGGCCGGTCCAAGCCGACCAGCTCACCGCGCCGCATCCCCCAGTACGCGGCCAGGTGCCACAGCGGGTACAAGCGGTCGTGCTCGGCGAAGTCCAGGAACGCGCCGCACTGCGACGCCGTCCACACCATCACCTTGGCCGGGATCTTCCCGGTCCGCTCCCAGTGCGCGACCCGTTCATCTGTCCAGAGCAGTGGCTTGGCCTTGCCCTTTGCGGCCAGCTCCGCCCTTGCTGCGCATCACGCCGTCCGCCGGGTTCTCGTCAAGGATCTTGGAAACCTTTACGGCGTCGTTCAGAGCCGCGTTCAGCACGATGTGCACGCGCTTGATCCTGGACTCTCCGACCGGGCGATTCGAGTAGCGGCGCCCCTTCAAGCTGGCGCGCGCCTCCAGCAGACGACGCAGCATCTCGGACGGCCGCTTGCCTTCGGTCTCGCGGTTGATCAACCGGATAGCGGCATACAGCTCACGTATCTGGTCGGTGCCGAGCTGATCGACCATCTTCAAGTGGCCGAGGCCCAGCTTCAGGTAGGCGTCGATGATCTCCCGGTCAGTCGTCAGGGTCGAGCGCTTCAGCCCGTCGCCGGTCTCGGACTCGGCGACGCGCCAGGCGTGTCGCTTCTCCAGGTATTCACCGAACGTGATCTTCCGGTCGTACGCCTTGCCGGTCTTCCTGGTCTGGCCGAGCACCTTGCGGAGTTCTTCCTTACTCCTTCTCCGTGTCGAACGGGCCGATGCGCGGCTGGCGTTGCTTCCCGTCCGCGGTCTTGGGCGCCTCGTACCGGGCGTACCATTTCCCGTGGCGGCGTTTACTCAGGTCGGGACATCGTTTTCCGAGCAACCGACGCGTCTTGGGATCACGGCACGAACAAGCCTTGTATACAGCCATCAGGATTTCTTCCCTTCCGGTAAGTCATTGATCTCTCGTCCAGGCATTGGTTGCGCTGCCGCCCCTTCCTCGCTTCTCCGAACCCCGCGTGGATGTCTGCTTCCGGTTCCGAACTCAATGCCTAAGGCCGACAACGGTGACCGCAGTTCTGATTCAAACACCCGGTCGCATCCGCTCGCCGCAAATCACTGGTCCCTCCTCACCGCACGCTGGAACTCGAATAGGACGTCAGCTCACGAGGCCAGCTAGGGCCTGTTTTGTAAGTGGTCGTGTGGTCTGGCGTGTTGGTGCCCGTGACGCAGTGAGGTCTCCGGTAAGTGGTTCTTCGACCAAGAAGACCAGCCCCGGAGACCTCGTGGCCACCCTAGCGGTGACGAGGCGGTTCGACCTGACCGATGTGCAGTGGGCGGTGCTGGAGCCGTTGCCGCCAGCCCGCGGGCAGATGGGTCGTCCGCCGAAATGGAGCAAGCGGCAGCTCATCGACGGCATCCGATGGCGGGTGCGGGTTGATTCCCCGTGGCGGGACGTGCCGGTGCAGTACGGGCCCTGGCAGACGGTGTACGGGCTGTTTCGCCGATGGCAGCGCGACGGCACCTGGGCGCGCGTCCTGGCCGCCTTGCAGGCCCGGGCGGACGCCGCCGGATTGATCACCTGGGAGGTGAACGTGGACTCCACCGTCATACGGGCGCACCAGCACGCCGCCGGCGCCCGCAAAAGGGGGATCTGCAGGCCGAGCTGGCGGGAGGAGTGAGTCAGGAGCCGGGCGATCACGCACTGGGGCGTTCTCGCGGCGGGTTGTCGACCAAGCTGCATCTGGCCTGCGAGCAGGGCCAGAAGCCG
Source organism: Actinomadura sp. KC216 (assembly GCF_004348535.1). GTDB lineage: Bacteria > Actinomycetota > Actinomycetes > Streptosporangiales > Streptosporangiaceae > Spirillospora. Next base: position 5,061 of record NZ_SMJX01000194.1, on the reverse strand, counting down.
TTGTCGCTGGCGGTGACCGCCGGGCAGCGCGGGGACGCTCCGCAGTTCGAGGTAGTAATGGCCGGCATCCGCGTGGCCCGTCCCGAGGGTGGCCGACCCCGGACCCGGCCCGAGCGGGTCCGTGCCGACAAGGCGTATTCATCTCGGGCGATCCGGGGACATCTGCGCCGACGCGGCATCGCCGCCACGATCCCGGTGCCCGACGACCAGGCCGGTCACCGGCGGCGGCGAGGCAGCCGCGGTGGCCGTCCGCCCGCATTCGACCCGGTCGACTACCGCGGCCGCCATGCCGTCGAGTGCGGCATCAACCGCAGGCTCTCGATCCCGTTGGTGGTGTAGAGCAGCTTGCGGACGGGCGGTGTGAAGGCGAAGTAGGGCGTGAAGCGGTCCCAGGCGTCCTGGAACACTTTCACCGTCTGCGGATACCTCTTGCCGAGGTCGGTGCCGCCGAACTCGGCCAGAGCCTCCAGCGCGGTGTCGGCGTCCACGGCGGTGTGGACCTTCTTCAGCTGTTTGGCCACCGCACCGGCGTCACGGCGGGCCACCGGCCGCAGCGCGTTGCGGATCAGGTGCACCACACAGGTCTGCACCACCGTGGCGGGAAACGCGGCGGCGATGGCGTCCTCGAAGCCGGTCAGGCCGTCGCAGCAGGCGATCAGGATGTCGCGGACCCCGCGGTTGCGCAGGTCGGCTGTCACGCTGGCCCAGAACCGGGCGCTCTCGCCCGCGGTGGCCGACTCGGCCGGGGTGCGCGCCAGCCAGATCCCCAGCACGTGCTTCTCCCCGTCGGCATCGACGCCGACGGCGATGTGGGCGGGCTTGTTGGTCACCACGTTGTTGTCGCGGACCTTGACCACGATGGCGTCCAGGAACACCACGGCGTAGGTCGAATCCAGTGGCCGGGTCTGCCACGCTTTGACCTCGTCCATCACCTGGTCGGTGATCCGTGAGACCTGCTCGTGCGACAGCTGCGTGCCATACACCTGCTTGAGGTGGTGCAGGATGGCGCGCACGCTCATCCCGTGCGCATACAGACTGATGATCATGCCGTCCAGGCCGCCCGCCACGCGCCCGGCCCGCTTGGGCACCAGCACCGGCTCAAAGGACCCGGCCCGATCCCGCGGCACGCTGAACCGTACCGGGCCGACCCCGGTCTGCGCGGTCTTGTCCTTGCCGCGGCCGTTGCGCGAGTTGCCGGAGTCGTTCCCGGCCGGATCGTGCTTGTCATAGCCCAGGTGCGCGGTCAGCTCGCCCTCCAGGGCGCGCTCAGCACCGCCTTGACCAGCTGCCCGAGCATCGAGTCCGCACCGGTCAGCCGCAGCTGCCCCGCCTCGTCCTTCGACCGCTCGGCCAGCACGTCCAGCACCTCATCGCCGAGCAGCTCACGGATCGGCACATCGGCGCCGACACGCTCGTTCCCCTTGATCACGGTCGTGACTTCGAATCCCCCCGAATCCGATGGATGATCTCCGCGGTCCACCCTACCCACCAAGATTATTTCCACCCTTGGGGAGATAACCCCGGCCCTTACGGGCACACGGTCGTCGTCGTTTGGCGGTGTGCTGCCGTCCGGTGGCGGTCTCCCGCTTGCGGCGGGGTTTTGGGGGCTTGATGCTTGAGTCGTGGGCAAGCGGGGCCTGGTCCAACCTTGGTGGTGGCGTCGGGCGGTCGTCAGTCCTTGCGCTGGCGGTGAACCTGAAAGGAGAAGTCGCTGCCGCGATGGTAATCCTGAGACAGCAGGATCGGCTTTCCGTCGCTGTCATTGTGCTCTTGCGCGAGCAGCAGCCAGGCCGTGTCCGATGGCATACCGAGTCTTTCGGACTGTTCGGCGCCCAAATGTACGGCTGAGACGGTGGCGACGGCCGCGGAGATGGGGTGGCCGGCCTCCTCGAACAGGGTGAACAGGGATCCGGTCCAGTCGATTTCCGATATCGGCTGATCGAAGATCGCTCGGTTGAAGACGTCGATGCTGTAGACGACCGCGTCGTCGTCGTGCGTTCGCAGGCGTTCCAGCCGGATCACCGTGTGGCCGGGCGACAGCCCGAGTGCGGCGCGTTCGGTGGCGGCCGGTTCATCGAGCTTCACCGACAAAACGGTGTTGGTTACCTGAAAACCTCGGCTGGCGAGCATGTCCGTCACGCCTTCGAGCCGGGTGAGCGGGCGCTGCACCGTGGGGCGAGCGCGCACGAACCGGCCCAGACCTTGACGCGATTGCACGAACCCCTCTTGCTCAAGGAGCCGGAACGCTTCTCGAACGGTGGTCCTGCCGACCTTGTGGCGGGCGATGAGTTCGTTTTCGCTCGGTAGCCGGTCGCCTGGCCTGAGGCCGGTCTCAAGAATCATTCTCTCCAGTTCGTCGCGCAGTGCGTGCGCCAGCGACTGGGACTCGCCCGGCTCGGGCCGGGTGGAGGTGTGACGTTTCTCTGCCATGGGCGTGGTCGTTTCATCAGGCATTCGGTAGAGGTGAAGGTGGCGCTGTGTCAGCTGGGCCTTCGGTGCCTCGTCCCAGAATGCGGAGCCAATTCTCTTTCCCACGATTCGAGCTCTCGCCGGGTGGGATATGAGGGAGCGCAGAATCGCTTGGTCACTGAGTAGGAGGCGACCGTGACGGCGGTCAGGCAGGCATGATACAGGGATGCGCCGGTGGACAGCCGGGCCGCGAACGACCCCGCGAATGCGTCTCCGGCGCCCGTGGGATCCACGGTGACGACCTGTGGCGCCGCGAAATGGGTCGATGTATCCGAATCGAACAAGGTCGCCCCGCACGCTCCGTGAGTGACGACGACGGCGGGGATGCCGAGGTGCGAGCTGAGCGCGGCCGGGATCTGCGCCGTCGGTAGTGCCGGTCCGCGGGCGCCGAGCAGGTCGTGGCCTTCGATGTCGTTGACGATGAGGACGTCGATGTCGGTCCAAGGGTCGGGGTGGGCGCGGAATTGCTCGACCGGGCTGGGGTTGCAGATGACGGTCGCTCGTTCCGGCACGACGCGGGCGGCGTGCAGGCTGACGGTGAGCGGGATCTCTCCCTGGATGCTGACGACGTCGCCCGCGCCGGCACCGGCGAGTGCCCGGTCGACGTCTGAGCGGGTGAGGGCGTCGGCGGCGCCCGGCCACGTGGCGACGATCTGCTGCGCGTCATCGGCGACGAGGATGAAGCTGCGTCCGGTGTCGGTGCCGGGGACACGGATCGTCCCTGTGGTGTCGATGCCTTCCTGGTGCAGGAGCGTCAGCGCGTGAGCTCCGGCGGAGTCGGCTCCGAGTGTGCCGACGAACCTGGTGGGCGCCTCCAGGCGGGCGGCCGTGATCGCCTGGTTGGCGCCCTTGCCTCCGTCGCTGTCGGCGAATGCGCGAACCGCCACGCTCTCGCCGTCGCGGGGAAGCGCACGGCAGGTCATGAAGCTGTCGAGAATGTAGGCGCCGACGATGTGAACCGTCATGCGTTGATTCCCAGCCGGAGCGGGGCGATGGACGCGGCGTCCACGGTGACCTCCATGTCCGGGTGGTCGTGGGCGAGGGTCACCGGGTACATCACATCGGATTCGCCGGTGAGCAGGAGAACACGGACGATGAACTGTTTCCACGCGCCGCCGTCGGTGATGAGGTGCAGTTTCCGGGCGGACAGGATTTCGCTCATGCCGATGGTGATCGCCATGGGGGGAATGGTCTGCGTGTAGCCACCGGTGGTGCGATGCGAGTGCGCGACGATCGTGTCCTCCAGCAGGGGGACGATGCGCGTCGTCGACGCCTTGAACTCCTCGACGGAATAGCGGTGCCAGCGCGTGGTGGGCGGCTCGTTGAAGGCGAGATGACCGCGGTATCCGAATCCGGCGAAGCACGTGTCGGCGCCGCCGGCGTCGCGCAGCCGGGACGTGAATGCGCTGGGGTCGCGTACGTCGGGGTAGACGATGTTCTCCGGCGCCGGGCGCAACTCCGGGTCGAGCAGTTCGTAAAGGTTGCGGTCGCAGAACCCACGGAAGCTGAACGGGTGGTCGGGGCCGATCTGCCGGCCCTGCCAGTCGAGGAATTCGTCCATGTGGAATGCCTGGACATCGCGCCAGTGGATCCGCTCCTCGTTGCAGATCCGGGCCAGCAGCGGATATTGGGACTTGGGACCTACGGGCAGAATCCACCGGGTCGGCTCGCCGACGTCGTTGTTGGCCTTGATCTCGTCGGCCATGATCCGGGCGAGCCAGGAATAGAGCTCGTCGAGAGTCGGCAGCACCCGGACCTTATGTCGGGTCTCGGCGATCAGCTCTTCGACGGGCATGGTGAGCTGTCGCTCGGTGAGGTCGTGGGCAAGTCGGGGGATGGGCCGCATGTGTGTTCCTGTCGTGTGTCGGGATATGGGGATGTGGTGCCGGCGGTCTAGCCGGCGGATGCCTGTTCGATCGAGGGGGAATGCGCGTCGGCGCCGGTCAGGGCCGCGATCGCGTGCCGCGCGAACGCGTCGGGGTCGGCGGAGACGGCGACGTTGACCGCGCGGTCACCGCCCCTGACGACGCGGCCCTGGCTCGGGCCGCTGGTGACGATGGCGGTCTCCACCGTCTCGAAGCGGCAGATGCCGGCGTCGCCGAGATGCGAGGCGGTCAGCGAGTCCCAGCAGTAGTAGGGCTGCCCTGTGCACTCCCATGTGCCGAAGGTCATCGCCCACAGGGTCGCCACGAGCGTCGCGGCGGTGGCCGGGCCGGCCGCACGGGTCAGGCTCGCCGCGCGGGTCAGGTCGCCAACGAGCTCGCTCGTCACCGGGACGTGGTTGGTGGCGTCCAGCGGGTAGAGCGTCAGCGGCAGGAAGCTTCGCCAGACCCGGCCGGCGGCGTCGGGATCCCAGAAGAGGTTCCATTCCGCGTCACCGCCGTGGCCGGGCCGGTCGACGTTGCCGTCGACGTCGAGCGCGCCACCCATGATCACGACTTCGCCGATCTTCTCCTCGATGTCCGGATGCTCGTCCAGGCTGCGGGCGAGGTTGCTCAGCGGGCCCGTGCAGACGACGGTCACCGGTTCCGGCGCGGCCAGCACCTTCCGGGCGAGGTGCTTGTGGGCGGGAAGCGGCGCGTTGCCTGGGGA
>NZ_SMJX01000193.1 GCF_004348535.1 Actinomadura sp. KC216 | reverse complement strand
CCCCCGGGGCGGTGGGTCACCGGCCGCCGATGCGGAGCCGGGAGCCGCCGGGCGCGGCCTCGCCGAAGAACGCGCGCTGGATCATCACCGACAGCGTGTCGTGCAGCCGGTCGATGTTCACCTCGGAGTACTGCGAGTGCGCGTAGAAGTGGATGCGCTCCACGACCACGTACAGCAACGCCGCCCGCAGCTCGGTCGGGACGTCGGACGTCATCCGGGCCGCGTCGATCGGCCCGGAGAACGCGTTGACGAGCTTCACGAACGCGGTCCCGGCCTCCTCGGCGAGCTGCGGGTCGTGCGGCGCGACGTTGTCGGTCCAGGCGCGGATGACGCCGCTGAACCGGACGTGCACCGCGTCGTAGTCGGACAGGAACAGCTTCAGCCGGGCCCGCGCGTCCTCCTCGGGGCGCAGCGCGCCGAGCCGGTCGGCCAGCGCCCGCAGCGCGCGGAAGCAGTCGCCGCTCAGCTCGTGGAACAGCGCCCGCTTGTTCTCGAAGTACCGGTAGAACGTGGCCCGGGAGGTGCCGGCCAGCCGGATCACGTCGTCGACCGTGGTCTTCTCGTACCCGTAGCGGGCGAACGCCTGCAGGCCGGCCTCGGTCAGCCTCGACCGGAGTCCGCTCTCCTGGCCGGCCGGAACCGGTTCGGCCACCGGGCTCGACCCCCTCGACTCGTGCCGCCTGATGACATAGGTGTTTCCGGACATCCACGGTGAAGCCGGTAAAGCCCGTTGTCCAAGGCTCGCGTGCTGTTTACAGTCATGTCACTTTAGCCGTCTCAGGCGAGTGCCAGGACCCCTCGGTTCAGCCGCCCGCCGGCAAGGTCCCCGATCGCCGAGCCGATGTCGGCGAGGTCGTAGACGCGGCTCACCATCGCGTCCAGCTCGAAGCGCCCGGCAAGGTACAGGCCGACCAGCAGCGGGATGTCGTGCTGCGGGCGGGCCGTCCCGTACCGGCAGCCCATGATCGTCTTGTTCTGGTAGAGGGAGGCGACCTGGAAGGCGGCCTCGGCGTCGCGCGGCGGGACGCCGAGCAGCACGCAGGTGCCGCCCCAGGCCAGCAGGTCCACCGCCTGCCTGATCAGGGCGGGGTGGCCGACGCACTCGAAGGCGTGGTCGACGCCGTCCGGGAGGCCGAGCCCGCGCACCGCCGCCGGGACGTCGCCGGTCGTGGACGCGTCGATGAAGTCGGTCGCGCCGAACCGGCGGGCGACGTCCTCCTTGGCGGGGTTGGCGTCCACGACGACGATCCGTCCCGCCGCCGCCAGCCGGGCCGCCTGGACGACCGACTGCCCGATGCCGCCCGCCCCGATGACCAGCACCGTCTCCCCGGGCCGCACCCGCGCGCGGTTGAGCACGGCGCCCGCGCCGGTCAGGACCGCGCAGCCGATCAGGCACGCCGCGTCCAGCGGCACGTCCTTGCCGATCACGACGGCCTGCGACTCGTGGACGACCGTCCGCTCGGCGAACACCCCGGCGTTCGCGAACTGGTACGCCCGCTCTCCGCCGAGGGTGAACCGGTCGTCGCGGACGCCGAGCGAGGCGCGGCACTGCGTCGGCGCGCCGCGGTCGCAGGCGGCGCACCGGCCGCAGTTCCCGAGCGTCGTCAGCACGACGTGGTCGCCCGGCGCGACGTGCGAGACGGCCGGTCCGACCTCCTCCACGACCCCGGCGCCCTCGTGGCCCATGACGACCGGCGTGGGGAACGGGATCGTCCCGTTCACGACCGACACGTCGCTGTGGCACAGGCCCGCCCGGTGGACCCGGACGGCCACCTCCCGAGGCCCCGGCCCCCGCACCTCGACGTCGTCGCGGACCTCCAGGTCGCCCGTCCATACGATGCCGCGCATCACGGCCCTCCCGTCAGCCCGGCCATACCAGGCTCTGCAACTCGGTGTAGGCGTCCAGGGCGAAGTCCCCGCCGTCGCGCCCGACGCCGCTGCGCTTGAAGCCGCCGAACGGGGTCTCGGGGTTGCGGGCCAGGGTGTTGATCCCGACGTTCCCGGCGCGGAGGCGGCGGGCGACGCGCATCGCCCGGACGGTGTCGCGCGACCAGACGTAGTCGTAGAGGCCGAAGTCGGTCGCGGCGGCGAGCGCGATGCCCTCCTCCTCGTCGTCGAACGGCAGCGCGACGACGACCGGCCCGAAGACCTCCTCGCGGACGGCGCGCATCTCCGGCGTGCACCCGGCGATGAGCGTCGGCGCGACGTAGAAGCCCCGGTCGAGCGGCGGCCGTTCGCCGCCCGCCACCACGGTGCCGCCCTCCGCCGCGCCGGAGCGGACGTAGGACTCGATCCGCTCCCGGTGCGCGGCGCTGATCACCGGCCCGACGGCCGTGTCCGGCGCGGCCGGGTCGCCGACGACGAGCGCGCCCGCGATGGCCGACAGCCGGCCGACCATCTCCTCGTAGACGCCGCGCTGCGCGATCAGGCGGGTGGGCGCGGTGCAGATCTGCCCGGAGTGGAAGGTGTAGGTGCTCGCGGTGCCGAGCGCGGCGGCCTCCAGGTCGGCGTCGTCGAACACGAGGCTGGCGCCCTTGCCGCCGAGTTCGAGCAGCAGGCGCTTGCAGTCGCGTCCCGCCACCTCGGCGATCGCCGTGCCGACCGCCGTGCTGCCGGTGAAGCTCACCATGTCGACGTGCGGCGACCCGACCAGCGCCTCGGACGGCTCCGGCCCCGGCGCCACCACGAGGTTGACCGCGCCGGGCGGCATCCCCGCCTCGTGCAGCGCGCCGACCAGCATGATCACGCCGAGCGGGTCCTGCGGGGCGGGCTTGACGACGACCGTCGCGCCGACCGCGAGCGCCGGGCCGATCTTGCCGACCACGTTGGTCAGCGGCACGTTGTAGGACGTGATGCACGCGACGACGCCGACCGGCTGCCGGACGGCCATCGCGTTCACCAGCCCGCCGCGTCCGACCGGATCGGGCGCGGGCGGCAGCGGGATGTCCCGGACCGCGCTGCGGGCGTAGCGCCGCAGCCGGGCGACCGCCGCCGGGACCTGCGCGGTCCGCGTCATGGCGGTGGTCGCGCCCGTCTCGGCCTGGACGAGCGCGAACAGCTCGTCGTAGCGGGCCTCCAGGAGGTCGGCGGCGCGGTCCAGCAGCCGGGCGCGTTCGGCGGGCGGTGTCCGCGACCAGGCCGGGAACGCCTCCGCGGCGGCCTCGGCCGCCCGCGCGGCGTCGGCGGCGGACGCGTTCGGGGCGAGGCCCACGACCTCCTCCGTCGCGGGGTTGACGATGGGGTAGGTGCCGTTCTCGCCGTCCACGGGCTCGCCGCCGATCCAGAGGCGGGCCGGGCGCTCCATGGGCCTCACCACAGCTCGTCGACGTAGGTGTCGGTGCCGACAATGGTCGGCAGGAACGGCGCCGCGAACGTCACCCGGCCCGCGCCCGCGTCCTCCATGGCCTTGGCGTAGTCGCGGACCGCGTCCCAGCGCTCGCGCGGATCGGTCTCCATGAAGACGAGCCGGACGACGCGGTCCGGGCTGCCGCCCGCCGTGCCCAGCGCCATCGGCGACCCGCCATCGGCGGTGCCGGTCTTGGGCGTCCAGGACGCGATCGTGTCGATGCCGTCCGTCGCTAGCAGCGCGGCCTCGGCCCCTTCGGCGGAGCCGCCGTTCCCGGGTTCGGTGACGACGACCGCCAGGCCCTTGTAGCCGTGGTCGAGCGCCAGCTCGATCGGGACACCGTCGGGGTCGGCGTACCTGGCCGACTCGAAGGTGTAGATGCCGGTGTGCGCGTGCGTCCGCTCGGCGAAGCCGCGCCCGTTCTCGTACAGCCACCAGACGCGCTCCCCCGCCCACGCGGTGTGCGCGTCCACCTTGCCCTTCAGGTACCAGTAGATCGACACGTAGGAGCCCGCGTCGAGAGGCTCGGCGAACGGGCTGCCGGCCGGGAACCGCAGGTCCTTGAGGGCGCGGGGCGCGACCCAGCGGCTGCCGGCGAGGGCGTGCGGGCCGTCCATGACGCCCGCGTAGTAGTGGTCGCGCTCGTACCACCGGTTGTAGGCGACCTCGTGCCCGCGATGCGGGTCCACCATCGTGAACAGCATCGCGCCGACCTTGACGGGGTGGTCGTCCATCAGGCCCCTCCTCCCTCGCCGCCGTTGACCAGCGGCATGACCTCGTGCGCGAACGCGGCGATCTGGTCGACGAGCTCCTCGTGCCCGCGGACCGGGAAGGAGAGCTGCAGGTGGGTGACGCCCAGGTCCGCCTCCGCCCGCAGCGCCGCGGCGATCTTCTCCGGCTCGCCGGTCACGGTCCGCTCGGGGACCGCCTCGGCCGGGACCCCGACGTAGACGTGCGCGCCGCCGCCGACCACGAACGGGGCGTCCGCCCGCCCGGCCGCCTCCAGCATCACGCGGAGCCGGGTGACGGCGGCGGCGGTGCCCTCGGGCGGCGGGCCCTGCGGCAGCCAGCCGTCGCCGAGCCGCGCCGCCCGGTCGACGGCGCGCGCCGAGGAGCCGCCGATCCAGATCGGCGGGCCGCCCGGCTGGACGGGACGGGGGCTCTGGCCGCCGTCGCCGCCGCTCCACTCGTCCGCGAACTTGCCGCGGATGGCGCGGATCGCCTCGTCCGTCCGGCGGCCGCGGCCGCGGAACGGGACGCCGAGCAGGTGGAACTCGCCCTCCAGGTGCCCGGCGCCGACCCCGAGCACGACACGGCCCCCGGAGAGCGCGTCGAGCGTGGCGAACGCCTTGGCGGTCAGCAGCGGATGCCGGTACGCGACGACGTACACGTGCGACAGCAGCCGCACCCGCTGGGTGATCCCGGCCAGCCAGCCGAGCGTGGCGACCGCGTCGTACCAGGTCGTGGTCATCCGGGGCGCGTGCTCGCGCGGGATCGCGACATGGTCGCAGACGGCGACGTAGTCGAAACCGTGCGCGTCGCACGCCTGCGCCACCGCCGCGATCTCGGCCGGTCCCGCCTCATGCTCCCACGGCTGGGCGAAGAGCTTCGACTGGGCCTGGACGGGCAGTTGCAGCCCGAACGTGACGGGGCTCATGACCGCTCCTCCGCGGCGAGCCGCTCCCGCAGCCGGAACTTCTCGATCTTGCCGGTGGCGGTGCGGGGCATCCGCTCGATGAACACGATCTCCTCGGGGATCTTGAAGTGCGCCAGCCGCTCGCCCGCGTGGGCCCGGACCTCGCCGGCCGCGGGCGGGTGCGCCGGGTCGGCGGCGACGGCGAACGCCATCACCCGCTCCCCCAGCACGGGGTCCGGCATCGCCAGCACCGCCGCCTCCGCCACGCCCGGGTGCTCCCGCAGCACCGACTCCACCTCCATGGACGAGATGTTCTCGCCGCCGCGCCGCACGATGTCCTTCTTGCGGTCGACGAAGAAGAAGAACCCGTCCGCGTCGAAGTAGCCGAGGTCGCCGGTGTGGAACCAGCGGTCGTCCAGCGCGGACGCGGTCGCCTCCGCGTCCTTGAGGTAGCCGGCGAACCCGATCCGCTCCCGGTCGAAGACGACCTCGCCGGTCTCGCCCGCGGCGGCCCGCGTCCCGTCCGGGCGGATGATCGCCATCCCGGACCCGGGGAACGGGCGGCCCGCCGAGCCGGGGCGGCGCGGCTCGTCCAGCCGCGTGTAGGTGCCCATGCCCGCCTCGGTCATCCCGTACCAGTCGATGACCGGGGCGCCGAACCGCTCCTCGATCGCCGGGGCGCCGCCCGCGCAGCCGAGCACGATCAGCACCCGGAACGCGTGCGTCCTCTCGTGCAGGGCCGGGGGCCGCCCCATGAGGATGTTGACGATCGGCGCGAGCGTGAACAGGTACGTCGGCCGGTAGAGGTCGACCAGCCGCCAGAACCGGCCCGCCGAGAACCTTCTCGGGAACACGGCGGCGGCTCCGTAGGCCAGCGCGGACATGAGCCCGCCGAACCCGTTGCCGTGGAAGAACGGCGTGACGACCAGCGCCCGGTCGGACGCCGTCAGGCCGAACATCTCGTTGTAGTCGATCCCGGTGGCGGCCTTCGACTCCGACACCACCGCCTTGGGGCGTCCGGTCGTCGTCCCGGACGTGTACATCAGCAGCGCCGCCGACGCCGCCGCCTCCCCCGTCGGGAGCCGGTCCCGGGGATCCGCCGGCGCGTTCGCGATCAGCTCGGTGTAGGAGATCGCGGACGACGGCGGCTCGGTCTCCCCGTCGTCGATGGCGATCACGTGCGTGAGGCCGGGGATCTCGGCGGCCAGCGCGGCGGCACGGGCGGCGAGGTCGGCGTCGCACACCACGGCGACCGAGTCGGAATGGGCGCAGACGTACTTCGCTTCTGCGTCCGTCCACTCCGGGTTGGCGGCGACCGTGGCGAGGCCCGCCGCCCCGGCGGCCAGGTAGGTCTCCACCCATTCGGGACGGTTCCGCGCCCACACGCAGATCCGCTCGCCGGGCCGGATCCCCAGCTTGACGTGCAGCGCGGCGCCCAGCGCGGTCGCGTTCCCGATCAGCTCGCCGTAGGTGCGGACGCCGTCCTGCTCGGTCAGCAGGGCGAGGCGGCCGGGGTCGGTCGCGGCGTGACCGGCGATGATGTCGAAGAGGGTGCTCATCCAGCCTGCCCTTCGTGAGCCGAGCGGAGCTCGTCGTTTGATTGGTGGTGGGTGGGGGCTGGAGGACGGTTCTCTTCGCGGGCGAGGTAGGAAGCCAGGAGGCTCTCCCGGTCGGCGAGCTCGGACGCCGCGCCGCTCATGGCGATCTCCCCGGCGGCCAGCACGTAGGCGCGCTCGCACAGGTCGAGCGCCAGACCGGCGTTCTGCTCCACGACCAGCACCGAGATCCTGCTGCGGACCTCGCGCAGCGCCGTGTAGACGGTGTCGACGACGGCGGGCGCGAGGCCGAGGGACGGCTCGTCCAGCAGGAGCAGGCAGGGCGCGGCGAGCAGGCCGCGGCCGATCGCCATCATCTGCTGCTCGCCGCCCGACAGCGTCCACGCGCTGCGCCGCCGGAGCTTCGCCAGCGGCGGGAACAGGTCGTAGACGTCGGAGAGGCCGAACTCGGGGGTGCGCCCGCTGCGCGCGACGGCGCCGACCAGCAGGTTCTCCTCCGTGGACAGGCTGCGGAACGGCATCCGCCCCTCGGGGACGTGCACGAGGCCCGCCCTGGCGATCGCGTCGGGCGAGGTCCTGCGCAGGTCGGAGCCCGCGAAGCGGATCTCACCGCGGCCCCGGTTCAGCCCGGACAGCGCCCGCAGCGTGGAACTCTTGCCCGCGCCGTTCGCGCCGAGCAGCGCGACGGACTCGCCCTCGCCGACGTCCAGGTCGATGCCGCGCACGGCGTCCACCTGCCCGTACGACACCACCAGCCCGCGGACTTCGAGAAGTGAAGGGGTCATCGGGCCTCCCCGAGGTAGGCGCTGATCACTTCGGGATGGGCCCAGACCTCCGCGGGGGTGCCCGCGGCGATGCGGCGGCCCGTCTGCAGCACGACGATCCGGCGGCAGAGCCGCTCCAGGAAGGCGATCTTGTGCTCGACGAGCAGCAGGCTCGCGCCGAGCCCGGCGACCTGCTCCAGCAGCTCGACCAGGCGCTCGGTCTCGACGGAGCTGAGCCCGGCGGCGGGCTCGTCCATCAGCAGCAGCCGTGGCTTGGCGACCAGGGCCCGCGCGATCTCCAGGTGGCGGCGCTCCCCGTAGGCCAGCCCGGCGGCGGGCTGGTGGGCCCGGTCGAGCAGGCCGACGCGGCCGAGCGCCTCGGCGCCCTCGCTCCAGCGCGCCCGGTCGCGGGCCCACATCGAGGGCCGCCGCAGCCAGGCGCTCGCGGTGGTCCGGCGCCCCCGGTCCCTGGACGCGACGAGGACGTTCTCCAGGCACGTCAGCCCGGGATCGACCTGCGGCGTCTGGTAGGTGCGGAACACGCCGTGCCGGGTGATCCGGCCGGGCTTGCCGATCGGGACGTCCGCGCCGTCCACCCGGACCGCGCCGGACGCGTCCACCAGCCCGGACACCACGTTCAGCAGCGTCGACTTCCCGGACCCGTTCGGCCCGACCAGCCCGACGACCTCGCCGGGCCGCACGTCCAGCGACACCCCGTCGACCGCCGTGACCCCGCCGAACCGGACCGTGATCGCATCGCACTCCAGCAGCGGGGTTCCTGTCGTCTCTGTGCTCATTTGCGCCGTTCCTTGAGCCGGGCCCGGACGGTGGCGGGCAGCGAGGCCAGCCCGCCGGGCAGCATCACGATCACCAGCAGGATGATCAGCGCGTAGACGAGTTCCTTGTAGTCCGCGAGGTCGCGCAGCCACTCGGGGATGAGGGTGAGGATGACGGCCCCGACGGGCGGCCCCCACAGCGAGCCGCTGCCGCCGAGGAGCAGCATGAGCAGCACGTCCAGCGAGATCTCGACGTGGAACGAGGTCGGGTCGATGAAGGCCGAGGTGTGCGCCAGCAGCGATCCCGCCGCGCCCATGTACGCGGCGCCGATGCCGAACGCCGCCGCCTGGAGGCGCAGGGTCGACAGCCCGGTCGTGCGGGCCACGTCCCCCATCCCGCGGGCGAAGATCAGATCCCGCTGGACCGGGGACCGCTCAACCAGCACGGCGAGGCCGAGGCCGACGACGAGGACGCCGAACGCCAGGTAGAAGTACTCCCGCGGCGTGTCGAGCGCCAGCCCGAAGACGGTCGTCTCGATGCCGAAGCGGCCGGTGCCGCCGCCGGTGAAGCCCGTCCAGTTCCGCATCACGATCATGGTCAGCTCGCCGAAGGCGAGCGTGGCGATGGCGAACTGGATCAGCGGGCTGCGCGACAGGGCGAGCTTCAGCAGCGTCCCGATCAGCCCGGTGACCAGTACCGCCGTCACGAACCCGACGAGGAACCCGCCGTGCTGCGAGGCCCACACGGAGGTGTAGGCACCGATGGCGTAGAACCCGACGGTGGCGAGGCTGAACTGCCCGGCGAGCGTGAGCTGGAAGTAGAACCCGAGCGCCAGCAGCCCGTAGATCGCCGAGGTGATCATGATGCCGGTGCCGTACAGGCCCTGGACGCCGAGCGGCAGCAGCGCGCCGAGGATCGCGACCACGGCGAGCAGTTCCCGCTGCCGCCGGTCGAACACCGCCGGCTTGAGCGCGGGCGGCCCGGCCTTCTTCGTCCGGCGGGCGACGTCGTCAATAGCGGACACGGACGACCTCCCCGAACAGGCCGCTGGGCCGCAGCACCAGCGCGATGAGCAGGATCAGGTACGGGTAGGCCTCGACGTAGTCGGCGGAGACGTACCCGGCGGCCATCTGCTGGACGATCGCGATCCCGAACGCCGCGAGGACGGTCGCGCCCATCCGGTCGAAGCCGCCGAGCACCGTCGCGGCGAACGACGACAGCAGCAGCGTGAACCCGAGCTGCGGCGACACCGTCAGCGTCGGCGCGACGAGCACGCCGCCGAGCCCGGCGAGGGCCGCCGACAGCCCGAACATCAGCACCGACAGCCGCCTCACGCGGATGCCCTGCAGCAGCGCGGTCTCCCGGTCGGCGGCGAGCGCGCGGACCTGCCGCCCGATCGACGACCGGTGCAGCATCAGCATCAGCGCGGCGAGCACCACGGCGGTGACCCCGACGATCAGGACGCTCTGGTACGGGACGGCCGCGCCCGCGACGTGCCAGACCGACCCGCCGAACGGCGACGGCAGCGTCTTCTGGTCGTTGCCCTGCCACAGGATGATCAGCGAGCGCAGGCCGAGCGCGAGCGCGAACGTGGAGATGACGACCGCGAGGATCGGCTGCCTGCGCAGCGGCGCGTACCCGATGCGCTCCATCGCCACGCCGACGGCGAAGACCAGCGCGACGACGATGACGTAGGCGAGGACCGTGGCGACGCCGTGGGCCACGATCAGCCAGACGCCGAAGTAGGCGCCGAGGGTCAGCAGGTCGCCCTGCGCGAAGTTGACGACACCGGTCGTCTGGTGCAGCAGCACGATGCCGAGCGCGATCAGCGCGGCGATCGCCCCCTGCGCGACGCCGGACGCCAGCAGGCCGACGAAGTGGCCCATCGGTCAGCCCGCCCGGCTCGTCAGGTTGTCGTACTTCTGCAGCAGCTTGCGGCCGGCCAGCCCGCCGGACGCGTCGATGATCACGTCGGAGTGGTAGAGGTCGTTCTCCGCGTCGGCCTTGTAGGTGCCGCAGACGCCCTGGTACTGGACGGACTCCAGCGCCTTCGTGACGGCCTCCGGCTCGCTCGACCCGGCCTTCTCGATCGCGGCGGCGAGCACCCGGAACCCGTCGTATCCCTGCGCGAGCTGCGGGTTCGTCGGCCCGGGGCCGTACTTCGCCTGGTACGCCTGGACGTACGCCTTCGCCTCCGGGGTGCCGGACAGGTCGGGGTCGCAGGCGATCACGTAGTGGTAGCCCTTGAGCTCGGCGGGCGGGTTGAGGTTGCCGCCGAGGATGGAGCCGCCGCTGTTGTCGCCGAAGTGCGGCGCGGTGAGCCCGTTCTGCCCGCGCTGCCGCAGGAACAGCGAGTTGATCGTGGGGAAGCTCCAGGAGACGGTGGCGTCCACGCCGCGGAAGGCGAGGACGGCCTCGGTGAGGTCGGTCGCCGTCTGCGGGACGCGCCGCTCGACGATGTTCGTCACGCCGCCCGCGGTGAGGCCCGCGCGCAGGAGCCGGGCGGCCTCGTCGGAGCCGGGGTCGGTGCTGGCCAGCAGCCCGACCTTCTTCGGCTTGGTGTTCTTGACCATGTAGTCGGTGAGCGCGTGCGTCTGCATCGCCTCGGTCGGCCCGTACCGGAAGACGTTGTCGACCTTCAGCGTCGACTTGCCGAGCGTGTGCGACTGCGCGAAGTGCATCGTCGGGATCCCCGCCGACTTCAGCAGCGGCGCGGCGGCCTTCACCTGCGCGGTGGTGGCGAGCCCGACGATCGCGGTGGGCTTGTCGGCGAGCGCCTTCTTCACCGCGGTGACGCCCTGCTGCGGGGTGAGGCCGCCGTCGTAGGGCTTGTACTCGACCTTCCGGCCGTCGATGCCGCCCTTGGCGTTGATGTGCTCGACCGCCAGGTCGATGGCGTAGTGCCGGTCCTTGGTCGCGTACTCCCCCGACTCCGCGCCCATCCATGCGATCTTGATCGGTTCGTTCGAGCCCGAACCGGAACCGCTGTCGCCGCAGCCGGCCGCCGCGGCGGCCAGGACGGCGGCCGCGGCGACGGCGGCGGGCTTGGTCGATCTCCTGTGCGACATGCCCGTGGTCTCCTCTGTGCGTGGGGGCAGGGGTGAGGGAGCCGGATCAGGCAGCGAAGCCCATGTCAGGCGCGGTGCCGGGTCAGGCGGCGGTACCGGGTCAGGCGGCGATGCCGTACCGGTCCAGGCCGAAGGCCCGGATGGCGTTGCCGCGCAGCAGCTTGTAGACCTCGGTGTCGTCGAGGCCCGCCTTGTCGCAGATGCGGGCCGCCACCTCGGCGGAGTCGGGGTAGGTGCTGTCGGCGTGCGGGTAGTCGGTCTCGAAGCAGATCTGGTCCATGCCGATCACGTCGCGGTTGGCGAGACCGGTCTCGTCGTCGAAGATGCAGCCGTACACGCGGCCGCGGATGTAGCTGGTCGGCGGTTCGGGCAGGTCGGTGCCGAAGGAGTTGTCCGAGCGCTCGTGCCAGAGCTTGTCGGCGCGCTCCAGCACGTACGGCATCCAGCCGACCTGCCCCTCGGAGTAGGCGAGGGTCAGGCCGGGGAAGCGCGCGAGCGTCCCGGAGAAGACGAAGTCGAGCATCGAGCCCATCGCGTTCTGGAACGTGAGCGTGGAGCTGATGATGAACGGCGCGTCCGGGGACGTCCCCGGCATGCTGGACGACGACCCGATGTGCAGGCACACCACGGTCCCGGTCTCCTCGCAGGCCGCGAAGAACGGGTCCCAGGCGCGGGAGTGGATGGACGGCAGGCCCAGCGGGTGCGGGTTCTCCGAGAACGTCACCGCGTGGCTGCCCTTGGCGGCGCAGCGGCGGACCTCCTCGGCGGCGAGGTCCGCGTCCCACAGCGGCACCATGGTCAGCGGGATGAGCCGCCCGCGCGCGGGGCCCGCGCACCACTCGTCGATCATCCAGCCGTTGTAGGCGCGGACGCACAGCAGCGCGAGCTCCTTGTCCTCGCGCTCCATGAACGCCTGCCCGCAGAACCGCGGCAGGGTGTTGGGGAAGCAGAGCGACGCCTCCATGTGGTTGGCGTCCATGTCGGCGAGCCGCTCGGCCTGCTTCCAGCAGCCGGGGCGGATGTCGTCGAAGGTGACGGCGCCGAACCCGACGTCGTCGAACCCGACCGCCGCCGACAGCTTCATCAGCGGGGTGACGAGGTCGTCGTAGAGCCACACGTCGGCCCAGTCGCCGTCCGGGTCCTCCTGCCAGCCGCCCGGCATCCGCAGCCGACCCTTCTGCCGGACGATCCGCGGCCCGCGGTCGAGGAAGCGGCGCGGCAGCCGGGAGGTCCAGAGGTCGGGCGGCTCGACGACGTGGTCATCGACGGAGATGATGCGCGGGATCGTGGTGGTCATTGCGTCCTCCAGTCAGGCGGTCGCGACGGTGGCGGTCTCCTTGCCGGATCGCAGCACCGTGCCGGGCAGCGCCCCCGTCGGCACCCCGTCGCGGATCGTCTCGGTGCCGTTGACGAAGACGTGCCGCACGCCGATCGACTCGGCGATCAGCCGCGGGCTCTCGCCGGGCAGGTCGGGGACGAGCGTCGCCGGTCCCGCGTCGACCGTCTCCGGGTCGAACACGACGATGTCGGCGTGGTTGCCGGGTTCGAGGCGGCCGCGCCCGCGCAGCCCGAACAGCCGGGCCGGGACGTCGGTGAGCAGCTGCACGGCCCGCTCCAGCGAGACGAGCCTGCGGCCGCGCAGCGAGTCGGCCAGGAACCGGGTGAAGTACGGCGACCCGCACATCCGGTCCAGGTGCGCGCCCGCGTCGGACCCGCCGAGCATGACGTCGGGGTGCTCCCACACCAGGCTCCGCAGCGCCCAGTCGTTGTCGGTGTCGCTGGTCGGCTGCGGCCACAGGACGGTGCGGAGGCCGTCCCTGCACACGATGCCGGCCAGGGTTGTGAAGGGGTCCTCGCCGCGCTCGGCGGCCATCTCGTCGACGCGGCGCCCGACCGTCTCGGCGAGGTCGGGGTGGAACGCGTCGCCGATGACGTAGTTGCCGAACTCGGCGAGCCGGGCGAAGGAGCTGGTCCGCGCCTTGGCGAGCATGTCCTCGCGGACCCGCGGGTCGCTGAGCCGGGCGACGCGCTCCTCGACGCCGCCGCGCAGCACCTCGTCCCAGCCCGGGATCAGCCAGAGCGCGCAGAACGTCCCGAAGCTCATGTTCATCGGGACGAGGATCGGCATGGTCAGCGCGACGACCCGGCCGCCCAGCTCGCGGGCCCGCGCGGCGGCGCGGAGCTGGTGCGCGATCTTGGTGGCGTCGGCCGCGTCGACGGTGAGGACGTTCCAGTTGAGCGGGCGCCCGGCGGTCGCGCTCATCGTCGCGAACAGCTCGATCTCCTCGTCGCTGAACCGATCGAGGCAGCCCTGCACCATCCCCTCCAGGGTGGTACCGGGGTACTCGCCGACGATCCGGCAGAGGCTGATCAGCTCCTCGGGCGTCGCCCAGCGGCTCGCGACCGGCTCGCCGTCGCCGTCCTTGTGGGTGGACGAGCGCGTCGTGGACAGCCCGAGCCCGCCCGCCTCCAGCGACCGGCGCAGCACCTTCTCCATCTCGGCGACCTCCTGCTCGGTCGCCTCCCGCCCGATCGCGTCCGGGCCCATCACGTAGCGGCGCAGCGCGCAGTGCCCGACCAGGAAGCCCGCGTTGACGCCGAGGTTGCCGTCGAGGCCGGTGAGGAACTCCTCGAAGCTCTCCCACGTCCAGTCGACGCCCTCTTCGAGCGCGGCGAGCGGCATGCCCTCGACCTGCGCCATCATCCGGCGCAGGTAGTCGCCGTCGCCCTTGTTCAGCGGGGCGAGCGTGAAGCCGCAGTTGCCGCCGATGACGCTGGTGACACCGTGCCAGCTGGACGGCGTCGCGAACGGGTCCCACCACAGCTGCGCGTCGTAGTGGGTGTGCGGGTCGATGAAGCCCGGGCAGACGACGAGGCCGCCGGCGTCCACGGTCTCCCGGGCCGGCTCGTCGAGGGTTCCGACCGCGGCGATGCGCCCGTCGCGGACGCCCACGTCGGCGGTCACCGGCCGTCCGCCGCCGCCGTCGACCACCGTCGCTCCGGTGATGGCAAGGTCGAGCATCGCTCCTCCTTGGTCGCCTCGGGCCGTTGAGTGACGAGTATGTATCGGTCCAAAGCCGTTGACAAGACATGAATGTCATTTGCCTTCGGGACGGCACTTCAGCGCCGTATATCAAGGTGATTCCGATGTCCAGACCGATTTTGCGGCGGGCGCGGACCTACCCTCCCTCCGACTGAATACAAGACGCGAATGTCATGTTGGGAGGAACCGATGGAGAGCCATGGAGAGCATCGGCACCGCCCCGCCGGCGCAACCGGACGGCCGGTGGTTGCATCTACCAACCGTCTGGTAGACATCCGGGTGCGGGCCGGGCTACCATCCCGGCATCGACGGCGGCTGCCCGACCGAGGAGGCCTGCAGTGGAGTTCGCCTTCAGCGCGGAGGAAGAACGATGGCGGCGGGAGGTCCGGGCCTTCCTCGACGCGGAGCTCCCCGCCGACAAGGAGTTCAACCACGAGTTCACCGAGGACGAGGAGCTCTGGGAGTTCGCCCGCGAGTTCACCGGGAAGGTCGGCAAGAAGGGCTGGATCGGGCTCACCTGGCCGCGCGAGTACGGCGGGCTCGGCCGCCCGCTGCCCGAACGGCTGATCATGGCGGAGGAGTTCGCCCGCCGCGACGCCCCGTTCGTCAACATGATCGGGTACGGGCTGGCCGCCGGGAC
The DNA here is from genome assembly GCF_004348535.1 of Actinomadura sp. KC216. Lineage (GTDB taxonomy): Bacteria > Actinomycetota > Actinomycetes > Streptosporangiales > Streptosporangiaceae > Spirillospora. The sequence continues at coordinate 841 of NZ_SMJX01000193.1, read as the reverse complement.
GCTGCTGATCGGCGGCACCGAGGAGCAGAAGCACCGCTTCCTGCCGGAGATCGCCCGCTTCGACACCTTCTGGGCCGAGGGGCTGACCGAGCCGGGCTCGGGCTCCGACCTCGCCTCGCTCACCACCCGCGCCGTCCGCGACGGCGGTGACTGGATCATCAACGGGCAGAAGACCTACACGACCTGGGGCCACCGCGCCGACGTCATGTACCTCGCCGCCCGCACCGACCCGGACGCGCCGCGCCACCGCGGCATCAGCATCTTCTGCCTGGACCTGTCGCTGCCCGGCGTGTCGTTCTCCCGGCTCGACAACCTCGGCGGCGGCCGGCAGAACCACACCTACCTCGACGACGTCCGGATCCCGGGCGACATGCTGATCGGCGAGGTCGGCAAGGGCTGGTCGTACATCATGAGCGCCTTCTACGCCGCCGGGGGCATCTCCGCGCGGCACAGCGAGAGCCGGCGGATGCTCGACAAGGTCCTGGCGTACTGCGAGACGACCGTCCGGCGCGGGCGGCCGCTGATCGAGGACCCGGTCGTCCGGTCCAAGCTCGCGGAGATGGCCATGATCGTCGAGACGGAGCGGCTGCTGGCCTACGAGTCGCTCGGCGACGCGTGCAACGGCCGCACCCCGCCCTTCGCGGGGGCGCTGGGCCAGGTCGTCCACAAGGAGAACCAGCCGCGGTTCGCGCAGCTCGTCGGGCAGATCGTCGGGCCGCTCGGCCAGCTGCGCACCGGCAGCCGGTGGGCGCCGATGGACGGCGCCGCCGAGGCCTGGTACCGCGCCTCGTACGCCAACCACGCGGGCGGCACCTCGCAGGTCAAGCGGATGGTCCTGGCC
>NZ_SMJX01000192.1 GCF_004348535.1 Actinomadura sp. KC216 | reverse complement strand
GTGCCTTGTGCGCGGTGCCTTGTGCGCGGTGCCTTGTGCGCGGTGCCTTGTGCGCGGTGCCTTGTGCGCGGTGCCTTGTGCGCGGTGCCTTGTGCGCGGTGCCTTGTGCGCGGTGGTCGGATGTGCGGTGCCTTGTGCGCGGTGGTCGGATGTGCGGTGGTCGGCAGCCGGCTCTGCGGCGTCGCGACCTGGCCCGGCGCCACCGATGGGTTCGGCGCGTTCGGGCTCGTGATCGGCGGCAGCGCCACCTGCGGGTTCCGCGGGTCGAACGGATGTGCGGTGGTCGGATGTGCGGTGGTCTCGTGGCTGGGGCTTGCTGGCCGCTGGCTCGTGGTCTTCTAGCCGGTGGGTGGTGAGGGCCGTTGGGCTGCTGACTGGTTGGTGGTGGTTGTTGGTTAGAGGTCGCGGCGCTGGAAGGCGAGGCCGGCGAGGGCTAGGGCGACGCCGATCCAGAGGCAGATCCAGGCGATGTAGGTGATGGTGAGCGGGGAGTCGCTCAGGAACGGGTGACCGTCGAAGCCCTGGGGGAGGCCGGCGCCCAGCGCCGGGTGCTGGAGCGCGTGCATGGCGCCGCGCCACAGGCCGTCCGTCGGGAGCAGCACCCGGGAGACGGCGCCGACCCGCTCCACGCCCGCGTTGCCGAGGGCCTGGCCGACGCCGCCGACCACGCCCGCGATCCAGGTGGCGCCGAACAGGCCGACCGCGACGATGCCCGACGCCATCGGGGAGATCACGGTGGAGAGCAGCAGCCCGAGGGTGAGCAGCACGGCCGACTGTGCGGCCAGCAGCACCAGGCCGGTCACCGGTGCCGGGGGCCAGTAGTCCATCGTGACCTTGACGATGACGAGCTGCGCCAGCCCCGCCACGGCCACGAAGCCGCTGGCGAAGATCACCAGGCCCAGCCATTTGCCCAGCAGGACCGCGGAACGGCGGATCGGCCGTGCGAGGACGGCAAGCGCCGTCCCCGACTCGATCTCGCCCGCCATGGTCGGGCCGGCCAGGAACGCGGTGCCGAGCGCGGCGATCAGGCTCAGCCCGAACATCACCAGGTTCAGCACCGTGGACGCGGCAAGCCGGGCCTCTCCGCTGGTGAGCGTGCCGAACTCCGCGTCCAGCCGCGCGAAGCCCCAGGCGCTGAGGCCGAGCAGGACCACCGTCATCACGGCGAGCGACCGCAGCACGCGCCTGCGCGCGGCCTCCTGGAGGGTGAGGGCGGCGACGATGAGGACGATCCGGGCGGTCATCGGCGATCACCTTCGGAACCGGTGCGGAGGATGTCGAGGAGCCGCTCTTCCAGACTGATCCGCCCGGGTTCGACGGCGTGCACCCGCACCCCGAGCGCCACCAGGTCGGCTATCAGGTCCGGGACGGCGTCGGGGCCCTGCCCGGTGTCCTGCCCGGTGTCCTGCCCGGTGTCCTGCCCGGTGTCCTGCCCGGTGTCCTGCCCGGTGTCCTGGGCGGTGTTCTGGCTGGCGGTCTGGTTGGTGCTGTGGCCTGGGCCTTGCTCGGTGGTGGGGAGTTCGATGATGTACTCGTCGGCGGTGCGGGTTAGGCGGCCGGCGGCGGCTAGGCGTGCTTCTGCGGCCGGGGTCACCCCGTCCAGGCGCAGGCGTAGCTCGCGGGCGCCGAGTAGTTCGGCCAGGGTGCCGGAGGCGGCCACCCGGCCCTTGTCGAGGATGACGACCCGGTCGCAGACCCGCTCCACCTCTCCGATCAGATGGGAGTTGAGCAGGACCGCGACGCCGCGGGATCGGAGGGACAGGAGGAGGTCGCGGACGTCGGCGCGTCCGATCGGGTCGAGGGCGCTGGTGGGCTCGTCCAGGACGACGAGGTCCGGGCGGGCGACCAGGGCGACCGCCAGCCCGAGGCGCTGCTGCATGCCCTTGGAGAAGCCGCCCACCCTGTCTCCGGCCCGGTCGGCGAGGCCGACGGCGGCCAGGCATTCGCGGCGCTCCCCGTCCGGCACCGTGGCGCCCGCGAGCCGGACGTGCAGGCGCAGCACCTCGGCGGCGGTGAGCCACGGCTGGTACCGGAAGAGTTCCGGCAGGTAGCCGACGCGGGCGCGGGCGCGCGGGTCACGTGCGGGGCGTCCGAGCAGGAGCACCTCGCCCGCGTCCGGGCGGACCAGGCCGAGCAGGATCTTGATGACGGTCGTCTTCCCGGCGCCGTTCGGGCCGAGCAGGCCGACCACCTCGCCGCGTCCGACGGCGAACGACACGTCGTTGACCGCGGTCTGGCGCCGGTACTTCTTGCGCAGGCCGGAGCACCATGCCGCCGGTGCCGGTGGCAGCTCCGCGAGTAGCCGCTCGGCGGCCTCGGTGCGGGGTGTCAACGCAGCCCCCTGGCCACCGACAGCACCTCGCGGGGGCTCAGCGAGCCCGCCACGGCGGTGACCACGCCGTCGTCCGCCCAGACCACGGCCGACATCGCGCCGTCCCGCGCGGTGAGCACCGTGGCCGGGATCCCGCCGACGTCGGCCGTGGACGTCTTCATCTTCTCGACCGACACGAACAGCGGCAGCGTCGTTCCTGTGCCGGTGTAGGCGCGCAGCTGCGCCCGGACGTTCTCCGGCAGGGTGGGCAGGGACAGCAGGTAGTCGCGGGCCGTCTCGAACGGGAGGCCCGACGAGTACACCGTGGGCGCGACCGCGCGGGCGACGATGAGGGCGGGGACGGGACGGCCCTGCGACCAGGCCGCGACGATCCCGGGGCCGGCGCCCAGCCGGAACCGGCTGCCGTCCAGGCCGGGTGGTGGCGGTGGTGCCTTCCCCCCGGCCGCCGCGACGGTCTGCGCCGTCTTCGCCATCGAGAACGTGAACAGCGCGCTCGCCTTGCCGCCGACCCGGTACACGGGTTCTCCCGTCACGCCGCGGGGAAGCCTGGACACGCGTGGGACGGGGAGCCCCGTGGCCTTCTGCGCGGCCGCGGCGCCGGCGACCTGGTGGACCTCGATCTTCGAGGTCACCACCAGGTCGCCGAAGGCGTCGAGCTCCGGCAGCCGCACCAGGTCGGCGCGGGGAGCGGTGACCGGGGCGACCTTCTCGGCGCGGAAGACCTGGAACCAGTCCGCCGCCGCCGCGACACCGGCCCCGCCCAGCAGGGCGACGACTCCGACGATGGCGACCACCGGGTTGCGCAGCTTCGCCTGCCAGCGGCTCGGAGGGGCGGCCGCTGATTCCGGCGGCGTTTCCCCTGCCGCGATGGCGGCGGTGAGGCGGTGCCAGCCCGCGTCGACGTCCACGATGAGCTCGACCTCCGGGGCGAACGCGATGTCGAGGGCGGACGCGGTGGCGGTCGCGTCCTCCTGGACGGCGGCCAGATCGGACAGGCATGCCGTGCAGCCCGCGACGTGGTCGCGATCGGCGACGGCGACGCCGGACGGCTCGTCCAGCAGCCGGCGCAGCGTGCCGTCACTCGGATGGCGCATGACGGTTCAACTCCTCCCGCAGAGCGGACTCGGCGCGCCGCACGGTGGTGCCCACGCTGCCGGGGGAAAGATCGAGGGCGGCGGCGACCTCGGCATAGCTGAGGCCGCTGTGCCGCAGGACGAGGGCGACCGCCTGCCTGCGCGGGAGCCGCGCCAGGGCGGCCCGCACGCGGCGGCGTTCGTCGAGTGTCACGACCGCGTCGGCGACGTCCGGGCTGACCGCGCCGCCGTCGTCGGCGGCCTCTTCCCGGGACGCGCGGCGGCGGCCGGAGCGCAGGTGGTTCAGCGCGGTGTGCGCGGCGGCGACCGACAGCCAGCCGCCCGCCTCGCCCGCCGGGACAGCGGAGCGCGCGAACGCCAGGAACACCTCTTGGGCGACGTCTTCAGCCTCGTCACGGGTGCCGAGCACGCGGGCGGCGACGGCGACGACCCGCGGATACGCCGCGCGGAACACCTCTTCGAGGTCGGCCCGGACGGCCGCCTCCCGACTCGGACGATCCGGCACCGCCACCCCGCCGCCCTTCCGCTCGGCACGCCCGGTCTCGCCGCCGTGGCCTTCTGCGGACAGGGCGGCCGGGAGCGCGGCGGCCGGTGCGCTCCCACCTTGCCCTACGAGGTCCATACCTGTAGAGCACCGCCGACGCTCCGCATGTGACATCGGGCTTCGTCGGGATTTGCCACTAGGCCGATACGTCGGTGATCACTACGTTGGGGCGTTATGAGACCCCGCTGGGCCGTCCTCACGTCGGCTGCCGTCCTCGCCACCGCGCTCCTTCCGGCGGGTGCCGCCCAAGCGGCTCCCGCCCCGACCTCCGGTGGCGGGCACACGGTCCGGTGCGTGTACACGCCGACGCCCGACAACCCGCCCGCCAAGCCGGTGCGGCCGCCCCGCTCCAAGGCCCGCGCCCACGGCAAGGTCGACGTCGTCCTGGTCACCAACTTCGGCATCGTCGCCATCCGCATGGACCGCCGCAACGCCCCCTGCGCCGTGCACAGCTTCGTGAGCCTGACCCGGCAGAAGTTCTACAACGACACGCGCTGCTGGCGGCTGACCAACTCGGCGCGGCTCGGCGTGCTGCAGTGCGGCGACATCTACCGTGCGGAAGAGGGCGGACCCGGCTACAAGTTCGACGACGAGCTCACCGGCAAGGAGACCTACCCGCGCGGGACGGTCGCCATGGGCAACTGGGGTCCGGACACCAACGGCAGCCAGTTCTTCCTCGTCCACTCCCGGGCCGACATCCCGCCCGCGTACACGGTCCTGGGCAAGGTCACCTGGGGCCTCCCGGTCCTCGACCGGATCGTGAAGGGCGGGATCATCCCCGGCCCGAACGGTCCCCAGGACGGCGAGCCCGCCAAGCCCGTCAAGATCCACCGCGTCTTCTTCCACGGCTGATCCGGGAGCCCGCCCCTCTCAGCGTGACAGGGTCCTCAGGGACGCGGCGGCGCGGTCCGGGGCCAGGTCCCAGGCGGTGATCGTCTGGTCGCCGCTTGAGGACAGCAGGGTGCGGCCGTCCCGGCCGAACGACAGGCCCAGGACGAGGTCGGTGTGGCCGGTGAGCGTGGCCCATCGTGTGCGTCCTGGGACGTCCCACACGACGACGGAACGGTCGAGGCTCGCGCTGGCCAGGCGATCCCCGGACGCGCCGAACTCGATCGCCCGGATCTCCGCCGTGTGCCCGGCGAGCACGCCGGTGCGGCGGCGCGACCGCGCGTCCCACAGCAGGACCCGGCCGTCGCCGCCGCCGGACGCCAGCAACCGCCCGTCCGGGCTGAAGTCGATCTCCTCGACGTCGCCCGCGTGCCCGGTCACCCGTGCGACCGGACGCCGCGCGCCGAGGTCCCAGAACGTCAAGGCGCGGTCGTCACCGCCGGTGACGAGCGTCCTCCCGTCAGGGCTGAACGCCACGTCGCCGACCAGCGGACGGCCGCGCTTCAGGGTGGCGACCGGGCGGCGCGCGGCCAGGTCCCACCAGATGACCGCGCCGCTGTGGTCCGCGGCGGCGAGCGTCCGGCCGTCCGGAGCGAACGCGATGCTGCGAACCCCCTGGGTGTGCCCTTCCAGGGTGGCGGCGAGGCGCCGGTCCTGCCAGATCCGGATCGTCCCGTCGTCGCCGCCGGTCGCGACGGTCCGGCCGCTGGCGGCGGTGTCCATGGCCCCCAGCCCGCCCTTGCCGCCGGTGGCGGGCGCGTCGGCCGGGCGGTGGTCGCGGGTGTCCCACCAGCGGACGGCGCCGTCCTGGTCCGCCGACACGGCGGCGCGCCCGCCCTCCACGAGGGAGACGGCGTTCACCCACCCGGTGTGGCCGGTGTACGGCATCGTCCGGCGGTCGCGGATCAGGGCGCTCTGGTCCGCGGCGGCGGTGGCGATCAGCCCGCCGTCCGGGGCGGCGGCCACGTCGTACAGCCCGCTGGTGTGGCCGGTGAGCTCGGTGACGGCGGTCTGCGAGCCCGTGTCCCACAGCTTCGCGACCCGGTCGTATCCGGCCGAGATGAGCGTCCGGCCGCCGTCGGTGAAGGCCAGCGCCCGGACCGGGGCGGCATGCGCCAGCCGCCGCTTGGGCTTCAGCGGGCGGCGGCCGGGCAGGTCCCAGAGATGGACCTCGGAGTCCTCGCCTGCGGCGGCCAGGCGCCGCCCGTCCGGGCTGAACGCCACGGCGTAGAGCGGCGCGTCGCTGACGTTCAGCATCTCCGCTTCGGCCGGCTCCGGTTCCCCGTCGCCGGTGCGCGGGGTCCATAGCGCGACGCGGCCGCTCTTGTCCGCGATGGCCAGCCGACGCCCGTCCGGCGCGAACGCGACCTCGGTCATCTTGCCGCCGTACCCGCCGAGCTCGTCGACCTTCCGGCCGGTGGAGGTCTCCCAGACCACGGTCTTCTTCGCCGCCCCGGACGCGGCGACCAGGCGCCCGTCGGGGCTGAACGCGAGCCCGTCGAGGACGCCCTTCGTCTGCAGGCGGGCGACCCGCGCCTTGTCTGATGCCCGCCACAGTGTGACACCGCCGGCCAGGTCGGCGGCGGCGAGCAGGGCGCCGTCCGGGCTGTACTCCAGGGCGCGCACGGCGCCGCCGTCCGGGCGGAGCCGGCCCGTCTCGGTGCGCGCGCGGCCGTCCCAGAGGATCACGGTGCCGTCCTGCCCGCCGGTGGCCAGCTCCGCGCCGTCCGGACGGATCGCGACCGCCTTCACCATGCCCGCGTGCCCGGTCAGCCTCGCCTGGTAGGGGCGGCGCGCCGCGATGCTCAGCACCGCGCTGCGGGCGTCCAGGGTCGGGGCGGTCCGGTACGCCTCGGCGGCGCTGCGGGCGGCCCCGCTGACATCGGTGGGCAGCCGCGCCACCGCCTCGGCCGCAAGCTGCCGGGACCGTGCCAGCCGCCGCTGCTCGTCGGCCTCCGCCCGCTCGCTCAACGCCAGGCCCCCGGACGCGACGGCGACCAGCAGCAGGACCGACAGCGCCGACACCAGCCCCTGCAGCACGCGCGTCCGCCGCTCGGCCGCCGCCGTCCTCCTGCGGTGCGCGGCGGACGAGGCGTCCAGGAAGTCACGTTCCAGAGGGCCGAGGTCTTCGCCGTGCGTCTCGGCCCACTCGGCGGCCATGGTGAGGCGCGGTCCCTGGTAGAGGCTGCCCTCGTCGCGTCCGATGGCGTCCCATTCGGCGGCGGCCGCCGCCAGCCGGGCGTGCAGGCGCAGCCCCTCGCGGTCCCTGGCGAGCCATTCGCGCAGCCGCGGCCAGGTGCGGATCAGCGCCTCGTGCGCGATCTCCACCTCGTCCCCGTGCAGGGTGACCAGGCGGGCGCGCGCCAGCCGCTCGACGAGGGCGCCGCAGCGCAGCGCGCCGTCGAGCTCGGCGCGGCCCACAGGACGCCGCGCGCTCAGCTCGGGGGCCGTGTCGCCGACCGTGACCAGCCGCGTCATCAGCCGCCGCACCGCCCGCCGGTCGGGCCCGGACAGCCGCTGGTAGATGTCCTCCGCCGTGTCGGCGATCGCGCCGTGCACGCCGCCCGCCGCCTCGTATCCGGCCAGCGTCAGCGTCTTGCCGCGCCGCCTCCGCCACGTCTCCAGCATTGCGTGCGACACCAGCGGCAGCGCTCCCGGCTCGGTGCCCGCGTCCTGGATCACCCGCGCCATCAGCGCGGGCTCCAGCACCAGCCCCTCGGCGGCGGCCGGTTTGACGATCGCCTCGCGCAGCTCCTCCCCGCGCATCGAGCCGACCAGCACGCCCGCGTCGCGCAGCGCCGCGACCAGCTCGGGGTGCTCGGCGCAGCGCCCGTAGAAGTCGGCCCGGACGGCGATGACCGTACGTCCCCGGCGGGCGAGGACCGCGTCGATGAAGGCGTGCCGGTCGGCGGCGTCCGGGCGGAGCGTGAACACCTCCTCGAACTGGTCGACCACCAGCAGCTCCGCGTCGGGCGGCGGCGTGCCGTGCTCGCCCGGCGTGACGACCGTCGCGTCCAGGCCCAGGCGGGGGACGACGCCCGCGCGCAGCAGCGAGGACTTCCCGCTCCCCGACGGGCCGAACACGGCGACGAAGCGGTCCCGCCGCGTCCGGGCGACGATCTCGTCGACCAGCGCGTCGCGGCCGAAGAACCGTCCCGCGTCCCCGGCCTCGTACCGGGAGAGCCCGAGGTAGGGAGGCTCCGCGTCGGGGGCGTCGGAGGTCTCCTCCGTGAGGAGGCGCCGCAGGTCCTCCCACCGCCGCTTCCACGCGTCGCGGTCCCCGCCGCAGGCGTCGACGTAGGCGAGCGTGACCTGGAGGCTCGGCAGCCGTTCCCCGCGCGCCGCCGCGGCCAGCGCCGACGCCGAGAAGCGGGTCCGGTCGGCCAGTTCCCGGTAGCCGGGCTCCCCGGCTTCGCGCCTCAGCTCCCGGAGTTCGTGCGCGAAACCGTGCAGCGGATCGGCCTGCGGATCGAGTTCTCGCTCGGGACGGGGCATGGGCCACCCCCGGTTCTGTCGTCGGTTTCCGGCTTCACCGCGTCCATCGCGGGTTGTGCAGTTTCGGGCCCCCTTGCTGCACAACGCGGCACAGCGTAGACCACCAGAACGGACCGAGACCGGGTCGTCACGCGAACCCGTCCCGGCGCCGCACGTTCGCAACCCGCCACCCGCATCCCCATGAAAGGTGCAGAATGCTCCGCCGAACCCCGCAACGCTCGCGACGCTCCCGGCAGCGGTCCCGGCAGCGGCTGGCCGCCGTCTCGGTGGCCGGGACGGTCCTGCTGGCGGGTTGCTCCCTGCCCGGCTTCGGAGACGGAGGCGGAGACGGGGACGGAGGTGGAGGTAGCGGCAAGGGGAAGGGCGGTGGTGGCGGCACGCTGCCGGCCACGGGGATGTCGCAATGGGTCCTGGCGAAGCAGCCCGTCCGCGTCGACCTGCTCTCGCTCGACAAGACCTCCGGCAAGGCGGTCACCGCGCGCCTCCGCGTCACCCACTTCGGCGCCGAGGGATCGTTCCTGTTCAGCCAGTCCGACCTCGGCGGGCGCAAGAGTGCCAACGACACCCTGTCCGGCGTCACGCTCGTCGACGGCGTCAACCGCAAGCGTTACTACCCGTGGTGGGGCGCGGACGACAGATGCGTCTGCTCCATCGCGGAGGGAACGGGGATGTTCATCGAGCCGGGCACGAGCGCCGAGTACTTCGTGAACTTCCCGGTGCCTCCGGTGCGCGAGGTGATGCTGTTCGTGCCCAACACCCCGCCGTTCATGGACGTCCCGATCGGGGATCGGCCCGGCCCGGTGACGGCGCCCGAGGGTCAGGAGGAGCGCGATCCCGCCAAGGTCGCCCTGGACGGTCCCGAGATCGTCTCGGTCACCGACGAGTCGCAGGCCCTGGACGGCAGCAGCGAGCAGACCGTCAACGACCAGAAGGTCGAGGTGCGCCTGTCGGCGGACGTGCTGTTCGCGATCAACAAGGCGGACCTGAACCCGCGCGCGCAGGACGTCCTGCGCAGGGTCGCCGCCCAGATCAACGCCTCGAAGTCGGCGACCGTCGTCACGATCGACGGCTACACCGACGACACCGGCAACGACGCCATCAACGTCCCGCTGTCGCAGCGGCGGGCGCAGGCGGTGCAGAAGGCGCTGGCGCCGATGGTCACCAAGCCCGGCATCACCTACCGGGCGTCGGGGCACGGCTCGGCCGACCCGGTGGCCGGCAACGACACCGAGGAGAACCGCAAGCGCAACCGGCGAGTGACGATCGGCTTCGCCCGATGAAGGCCGTCCGCGCGATGAAGGCCGTCCGCACGATGAAGGCCGTCCGCACGATGAAGAGCGAGCAGATGAAAGCGAGCATCCGCATGTCCCGCCGTCCGATGACCGCGCTCCTCGCCGCCCTGCTCCTGCTGGCAGGCCCGGCTCTGCACGCGTTGCCCGCGCAGGCGGACGGCGCCGTCGCCCCCGTTCAGGGCCGGGCACCCTCCCCGGGGTCCGCCCCGCCCACCGGGCCGACCGCGAGGCCGACGCCGCCCGTGCTGGCCGAGGCGAAGTTCAACCCCGCCGAGGCGAAGAACTCGAACGGCTCCGACCGGACCGGAGCCGCCGTGAAGATCAACGGGTTCAAGGCGGACGGGCAGGGCCTCGGCGTCCTCTACTGGACCCTGCGCAACGAGAGCGACAGCTCCGGCGGCATCGGGCCGGGCAAGTTCGCCGCCGCCGGACGCTGGGGGGAATCGGTCGTCCAGCCGTCCGGTGTGCGCATCGTGTACGAGGGGCAGCGCCACGCGACCCTCTTCCACGACAACTGGTGCCTGTGCTACCGGACCCCGCCCGGCATCGACTACAGCTCCCTCGACCAGGGCGAGGAGATCCCGCTGAGCCAGGTGTTCGTCATCAGCCCGACCGCCACCCACGTCACGGTGGAGATCCCCGCCTTCCACCCGGTGCCGAACATCCCCGTGCAGCGGTGAGAAGCACCTCACATCCGTATGGACGTCACATCTCGCCTGGCCGTCCCGTCGGTCTTCATGTAACGGCTGACACGGCAAGGAGAACGTGATGGACGCTCGATTCGACTACTACGGCAACCCGGCCACGGCCAAGTTCATGAAGTACGTCCAATCGGCGGGCAGGGAGCTGGGCAAGACGACGCTGCCCGCCGCGACGCGGGAGCTGGTGCACATCCGCGCCAGCCAGATCAACGGCTGCGGGGTCTGCGTCGACATGCACACCAAGGACGCCGCGCACGCGGGGGAGACTCCGGCGCGGCTGAACATGATCGCGGCCTGGCGGGAGGCCAAGGTCTTCACCGAGGCCGAGCGTGCCGCCCTGGAGCTGACCGAGCAGGGCACCCGCATTGCCGACGCCGCGTGCGGTGTGCCGGACGAGGTGTGGAGGAACGCCGTCAAGCACTACGACGACGACCAGCTCGCCGCCCTGGTGTCGGAGATCGCCCTCATCAACGCCTGGAACCGGATGAACGTCATCACCCAGCAGCCCGCCGGCGACTATGAGCCCGGCCAGTGGGGCTGATCTGACCCGACCCGTACACCAGGGCCCGCCCGGGCCCCCATGCCAAGGCCCCGCCGAGTTCGTGCCCCCGATCGGCGGGGCCTTTCCCTGTCCGCTCCCTGTCCGTGCCCCCTTCGTGATCACTCACGGTGGCCGGTCATAGCCTCGGTGCAATGGACAGGTGGGATTGGGCAACGACCTGCGGCGACCTGAGTATGGGGTTGTCCAGAGGTTGTCCAAACCGGCCGTCCACCCCCAGGAACACCCATGGCCATCGAAAACCTGCACGCCAGCGGAATGCTGGACCACGAGGCGACGTGTGAACGCGAGCTGGCCATCGTCCGGGCCCAGTTCAACCCGGCCTCCGCCGGCGGCTGGGGAATCATCTTCGACCGGCACGCCCACCGGTGGACCGCCGTCTGCGGGTCCCGCGTCATCGTCCACGCGGGCAGCGCGGGCGAGCTCCGCGAGAAGATCACCAGCGGCCGCTGGGACCTCGCCGCAGGCTGACCCTCTGGCCCGGCACCACGTCCAGGCAGGGCATGGCGATTTGGTAATTCTGAAGTTAGTATCATTTTTGCAGTCGCCGACGCATGCCCGCGCGTTCTGGAGGAGCCATATGGGGCGCAGGATCCTGTTCATCACCACCGACCAGCAGCGGTACGACGCGTACGGGTGCAACGGCGGCGAGGTGGCGCGGACGCCCGTGACCGACGGGCTCGCCGCCGAGGGGGTGCGGTTCGAGCGGGCCTACTGCCAGAACGTCGTGTGCACCCCGGCGCGGTCCAGCATGCTGACCGGGCAGTACCCGCGGACGCACGGCGCGATCGCCAACGGGGTGCCGCTGCCGGACGACGCGCCCAGCGTCGCCCAGGTCCTGCGGGACGGCGGGTACCGCACGGCGCTGATCGGCAAGGTGCACTTCGAGCCGATCGCCGACCCGGCGGGGAAGTGGGAGCAGAACCGGATCCCGCTCGCGGGCGAGCACGGCCCCTACCGCGGCTTCGAGTACGTGGAGTTCGCCGGGCACGGCCCGCAGGGCGCCTCGCACTACGCGAACTGGCTCCGCCAGGAGCATCCCGACGAGACCGGCGGGTTCCTGCGGATCTTCTCGGCGGCCCCGGGCGGCGACACCGGCGCGCCGGGCGTGGCCCACAACCCGGTGCCGCGCGAGCACTACCACACCGATTGGGTGGCCGACCGGACGGCGGCCTGGCTCGACACCCTCGACGATGACGACGACTGGTTCTGCTGGATGAGCTTCCCCGACCCGCACCACCCCTGGGACGTGCCCGCGTCCGAGGTCGGCCGGGTCGACTGGCGCAAGCTCGACCTGCCGCCCGGCCACCCCGGGTCCGACGAGCGGATCAGGGAGATCCTGGCGGGCCGTCCGGAGCACTGGCTGGCCTGGTACGACGGCTCGGTGCCCAACGTCGACGCCGCGCCCGGCGACTTCGTCCCGGCGAACCTCACCCATGACCAGATCCGCGAGCTGAACGCGCTGGTCCATGCCAAGAACGAGCTGCTGGACGAGGCGTTCGGCCGGGTGCTCGCCAAGATCGAGGAACGCGGCTGGGGCGACGACACGGACGTGTTCGTGACCACCGACCACGGCGAGTTCCAGGGCGAGCTGGGCCTGCTGTTCAAGGGCCCTTACCACGTGGACGCGCTGATGCGGCTGCCGATGGTGTGGCGTCCTGCGCGGTCGGCGGGCGTGGCGCCCGCGGTGGTGCCCGAGCCGGTCGGCCAGATCGACCTCGCCCCGACCTTCTGCGAGATCGCGGGCGTGCCCGTGCCCGGCTGGATGCAGGGACGGCCGCTGCCGACGGCCGCCGGGTCGGGACGCGAGCGCGCGCTCGTGGAGTGGGACAGCCAGCTCGACACCGGTTACCGGCTGCGGACGATCGTCCAGGACGGCTGGATCTGCACGGTGTACGAGCCGACCGACCGCGAGTACGGCATGCCGAAGGCCGACCGGTACGCCGACTTCGGGATGCGTGCCCCCGAGCGGGAGATCATCTACGACGGCAGTGAGGGTGAGCTGTACCACCTGGCCGACGACCCCTACCAGTGGGTCAACCGGTGGGACGACCCCGCGGTGGCCGAGGTCAAGGCCGAGCTGATCCGGGACCTCTACGAGAACCTGCCCCCGGTGCGCGAGCCCCGGCTCCGTCCCCAGGCCATGGGGTGAGAACGCGCCGTCCGGGCCGGAGCGCCAGACGCCCGGCCCGGACGGTCAGCCCACCGCCCGGACGGTCAGGCCACCGCCCGGACCGTCAGCCCACCGCCAGCTCGGGCACCGCGGACAGCAGCCGGCGCGTGTACGGGTGCTGCACGGCCTCCTCGGTGAGCCCTTCCGCGGTGCACTCCTCGACGACCGCGCCCTTGTTCATCACCAGCACCCGGTCGCAGACCAGCCGGATCACGCTGATGTCATGGCTGATCAGCAGGTAGGACAGCCCGTCCTCCCGCTTCAGGTCCAGCAGGAGCTGGAGGATCTGCGCCTGGACGGAGACGTCCAGGGCCGAGACCGACTCGTCCAGCACCATCAGCTCGGGGGAGACCGCGAGCGCCCGCGCGATCGAGGCCCGCTGGCGCTGCCCGCCCGACAGGCTGGACGGCCGCCGCGACGCCACCTGGGAGCCGAGCCCCACCCGGTCGAGGATCTCCACCGCGCGCTTGCGGGCCTCCACCGCCGGCAGCTCCCGCCACAGCCGCAGCGGCTCGGCGACGATCTCCTCGACGGTCATGTAGGGGTTCAGCGAGGTGTACGGGTCCTGGAACACCATCTGGACCGTGCGCCACACCTCCCGGTCGACGCGGCGGCCCGCGTGGATGTCGCGCCCGGCGATGCGCACCCGGCCCGAGTCCGGGCGGGTGAGGCCGCAGATGACGCCCGCCAGCGTCGACTTGCCCGACCCCGACTCCCCGACGACCCCGAGCGACTCCCCGGCGGCCATGGCGAGGCTCACTCCGTCGACCGCGACGACCGGCCTGCCGCGACGCGGCCAGCCGCCGGTGCGGAACGTCTTGGTGACCGCCTCGACTTCGAGCAGTGCCTCAGACATCGGCGTCCTTCCGCATCGTGACCCGGTCTTCGGGGTCGTCGGCGAGGGCGGGCTCCCCGGCGCGCAGGCACCGGACGTTCCGCCCCGGCGCGTGCTCCGCGAGCGGCGGATGGTGCTCGGCGCAGGCGTCGATGCCGAACGAGCAGCGCGGCAGGAACCGGCACCCCGCCGCGATCTGCCCCGGCTGCGGGACGGCCCCGGGCAGGGAGCGGATGGTCCCCAGCTCGATGGCGCGTTCCGGGATGCAGCGGGCGAGCGCGTTGACGTAGGGGTGCAGGGCGTCGCCGAGCACGGCCGATGTGCTCCCGGTCTCGACCAGCTCCCCGGCGTACATGATCAGCAGCCGGTCGCAGCGCTCGCTGACCAGCGCGAGGTCGTGGGAGACGAGCAGGGTCGCGAGCCCGAGGTCGCGGCGCAGCCGGTCGATCAGGTCCATCACGCCCTGCTGGACGGTCACGTCCAGGGCCGTGGTCGGCTCGTCCGCGATCAGCACCGACGGGTCCCCGGCGACGGCGATCGCGATCATCACGCGCTGGCGCATGCCGCCGGAGAACTCGAACGGGTACTGCCGTGCCCGCTCCGCCGCCCGGTCGATGCCGACGTCGTCCAGGATCTGGACCGCCCGCTTGCGGGCGTCGCGGCGGGACAGGCCCTTGCGGCGCGTCCGCAGCGCCTCGGCGACCTGGTCGCCGACCCGCATCGACGGGTTGAGGCTGGTCATCGGGTTCTGGAACACCATCGCCAGCGAGTCGCGCCGCTTCGCGCGGAAGCCGTCGCCGTCCACGACCCGGCCGGCCAGCTCGATCCGCCCGCCGGCCAGCCGGACGCCGCGCGGCAGCAGCCCCGCCACCGCCGACGCCGTCAGGCTCTTGCCCGAGCCCGACTCGCCGACCAGCCCCACCATCTCGCCCGGCCGGATGTCGAAGGACACGTCCGTCACCAGCTGGGCGGGGGAGTGGCCCCGGTCCAGCTCGACGGTCAGGCCGTCCACGCGGAGCGCGGGCCCGCCTTCGGCGCGGTCAGCCATGCCGCTCCTCCCTGTCCTCGACGTCCCCGAGCAGGTTCAGGCAGAGGATCAGCACGGTGATCACCACGGCGGGGACGAGCACCACCCGCGGCTCGGACGCGAGCATCGCCGACGCGCCGGTCAGCAGCGTGCCGAGGCTCGCGCCCGGCGGCTGGACGCCGACGCCGAGGAAGCTGATGCCCGCCTCCACCACGAGCGCGAGGCCCAGCAGGTAGCTGATCTGCACGGCGACCTGGTCGCGCACCCCCGGCAGCAGGTAGCGCCACACGATCCGGGTGTGCGAGCAGCCGGACATCCGCCCGGCGGTGACGAACGGGCTGACCGCGAGCCGCATCGTCTCGGCCCTGACCACCCGGTAGATCCGCGGGGCGAAGATCACCCCGAGCGTCACCATCTGCCCCGTGATCCCGGTGCGCAGCGCGGCCTGCACCGTCAGCAGCAGGATCAGGGCGGGCACGGTGAGGACGACGTCGGCGATCCGCCCGGTGATCCCGTCGATCCAGCCGCCCCGGTAGCCGGCGAGCAGCCCGGTGGGCACCCCGATGGCCGCCGCGACGCCGATCGCGGTGAGCGCGGCGAGCATCGAGGTGTGGACGCCCCACAGCAGCCGGCTGAACAGGTCGCGGCCGAGCTGGTCGGTGCCGAGCCAGTGGTCGCCGGAGATGTCGGCGAGCGTCCGTCCCACGTCCTGCCGGGCGGGATCGGCGACGGGCAGGAAGGGCACCAGCACGGTGACGAGCAGGCACAGGACGACGAAGCCCAGCGCCGCGACCCGTCCCCACCCGAGCCGCCG
>NZ_SMJX01000191.1 GCF_004348535.1 Actinomadura sp. KC216 | reverse complement strand
GTTCGACGTCGTCGCGGACGATCTGCGCGCGGCGCTCGCCGCCGCGCCCGCCGAGGCCGGGGACGTGGCGCACGGGCTGGCCCGGTCCCTGGGGCGGCTCGCCTACAGGCGACGGTTCGCGCGCGAGGCGTACGGGCATTTCCTGGAGGCGTCCGAGCGGGCGGGGTCGCCGGGGGAGGCGTCCAGGGATATCAAGAGCGCGGCCGACTGCACGCACGTCCTGCCGACCGGGGGCCACCGGCATTTCGAGCTGCTGTGCTCGGCGGCCGGGCAGGCCCGGGACGCGGGTGACGGCGACGCGGAGGCCGTCCTCCTGGCGACGGCGGTCGTCACGACGGCGCGCAATCCCGGCTGGGGTCTGCTCCCGCACGAGGAGCTGCGGCGGCTCCTGGAGCGCGCGGAGGAGGCCGGCGATCCGGGCGATCCGGTCGTCGCGGCGTGGCTCGCCGCCGCCCGCGCCTGGACGGCCACGGCCGAGCCGTACAGCACCGATCCCGGCATGGCGGAGGAGGCCGTGGCGGCGGCGCGCGCGGCCGGTGACCCGGTGCTGCTCAGCGCCGGTCTCGACGCGACGGTCGCCGCCGCGCTGCGCGAGGGCCGCCTGCGGGACGCGCACCGGATCGCCATGTCCCGGCTGGACCTGCTGGACGCACTGCCCCGCGACGACCCGGCCAGCGCGGTCGAGATCGTCGACATCGTGCACGTGGCGGTGAACTGCGCGACCGCGGCGGGGGACCTGCCCGCAGCGCTCGCCGTCGCGCGCCGGGCGCTGGCCGACGACCTGCTCGAAGACCAGTACCACCTGTCGTCCAACATCATCATCCTGCCGCTGGCGCTGAGCGGCGAGTTCGACGAGGCGCTGCGGTATGCGGGCGAGGCGTGGGAGAGCTGGATGCGGACGGGGCGGCTGGAGAGCGGGTTCATGCTGCCGGTCGCGGTCGGTCCCGCGCTCGTCCACGGCCTGCGCGGTGATCGCGGACGGTATCTGGAGTGGCGGGCCCGCACGTCCGGCGCGCCGACCGGGCAGGTGTTCGACCTCCCGACGCTGGCCGGGTTCGCCGACGCGCTGGTCGCCGTCCACACCGGGCGGTTCGACGCCGCGGCGGAGCTGGTCGCCGGGCTCTTCTCGGACGCGACGCTCCCGATGTACGCCGGGTTCTCCCACGCGGCCGGTGCCGAACTCGCCGTCGTGGCGGGCCTCCCGGACGCGGCGGCGCGGGTCGAGGCCGCCGAGGCGGCGGTCGCCGAGAACGCGTGGGGCGCGGCCTGCCTGGCCCGCGCCAGGGGACGCCTGCACGACGATCCCGGCGAGCTGGCCGCCGCCGTCGAGGGCTGGGAACGCATCGGCGCCCGGTTCGAGCGGGCGTCCACGCTCTTGCTCCTCCCCGAGCGGGCGGACGAGGGACGTGCTGAGCTGTCCGCGCTGACGGAAACGGAATGCGAATAGCGCACCTTCCGTGCAGGTGCGCTATTCGGCGAGCGGGGACGTCAGGCGCTGAAGAATTCGCCCACCGCCGTCCCGATGGACGCGGGGTCGACCTGGCCGTGGGCCTGCCCTACCAGCCACTCCAGCCGGGCGTCCGGCACCTGGCCGGTCACGGCCTGCGCGGCGTCCCGCATCCGGTCGGAGCTGGCCGAGCCCGCCAGCACCAGCGTCGGGACGCGGACGGCCGACAGCCGCTCCGGGACGGGCCCGGCGCCCACGACCGCCGCCTCGTAGGCGAGGGTGTGCGCGACGCCTTCGAGGTGCGCCCAGAACGGCTGGGCCTTCATGCCCTCCACCGCCTCCGGCGGCATCTCGGCGCCCTTGGTGAGGAACAGTTCGATCGCGTCCCCGCGCCGTCCCTGCTCGGCGAGCACGCCCAGTTCGTCTGCGGACGGCAGGGAGTGGCCCGGCGCGGTCACGTACGGGGGCTCGAACACGGCGAGCTTCGTGATCGGGGCGCCCGCGGCCGCCGCCTCCAGCGCCAGCGCGCCGCCGGACGACCCGCCGAACACCATCGCGGTCCCGCCGGCCGCCTCGATCAGCGCGGTCAGGTCCTCGATCTCCCGCCGGACGGCGTACGGCGCGGTGTCGGCGCTGTCGCCACGCCCCCGCCGGTCGTAGTTGTAGACGGTGAACTTCGAGGCCAGGGCCGCCGCGATACCGGTCATGATCGGGTCGTTGCGGCTGGAGAACGCGCCCTGGACGAGGATGACCGCGGGCCCCGCGCCGACGCGGTCGTAGGCGATGGACGTGCCGTCCGCCGACGTCGCCGTGCGGTGCCGGGGCCGGTAGGTGAGCAGGACGATCCCGTCGTCGCCGACCGGCCTGGCGTCCACCAGCCGCAGCGACTCCTCTGCGGCCCCGTCGGCGAACAGCCGCTGCCCGCCGCCGAGGACGATCGGGTACACCATCAGCCGGTACTCGTCCACCAGGCCCCGCGCGGCCAGCGCCTGGACGAGCCGGGCGCTGCCGTTGACCAGGATGTCCTCGCCCGGCTGCCGCTTCAACTCCGCGACGTCGTCCAGCGTGATGACGGTCGTGTTGTCCCATCCGGGCTTCTCCAGCGTGCTGGACACGACGTACTTGGGCATCGCGTTCATCGTGTCGGCGAACTCGCCGGTCTGCCCCGGCCAGGCCTGCGCGAAGCCGTCGTAGGTCGTCCGCCCGAGGAGCAGGGCGCCCGCGTCGCGGATCTCGCCGGCCTTGACGGCGTCGCCCTCGTCGCCGCGAGCGAACCGGAACGCCCAGCCCAGCTCGCCCGGCTTCTCGATGACGCCGTCGAGGGTGATGAACTCGGAGACGATGATCTTCCTCATGGTCGTTCCCCTTCACAGATGATGATCTTGCAAGGTGATCAGGTGTGGGTCGAGCGGTCAGGTTGGTGCGGTGGTCAGGCGGTGCAGGCCTGCTCGGCAGGAGTACGCGTCCGCTTGCGGGCGCCGGTTCCGGCGAGGAGGGGCAGCAGCATCAGGGCGGCCGTCAGCCCGAAGGCCGCCGGGTATCCGGTATGGACGGCGGCGAGCCCGAATCCGGCGGCGCCGAGGCCGATGCCGACGTCGTAGGCGATGTTCCACAGGGCGCTGACCGTCCCGTACGAGGACGGCGGGACGCGGTCGAGCATCACGGCCATGCTGGCGTTGCCGGTGAGCCCGAACCCGACACCGAACAGCACCATCCCGGCCAGCACCGCGAGCGGGCTGGACACCAGCACCAGCAGCGCGATGCCGCTCGCCGAGAGCACCAGCCCCGGGACGAGCTGCCGCGACGCCCCGTGCCGGTCGCCGTTGCGTCCGGCCCACCAGCGGGTGCACGTCGCCGCGAGGCCGTGCGCCAGCAGCGCCCAGGCGGAGACCGCGCCGCCCGCGAGCGGCAGGAAGGTGGCGGTGATCCCCGTGGCCACGGTCGTGGCGGCGAAGAACAGCGACGGGACGAGCAGCTCGCGCTTGCGGGCCGCGGCGGCGAGGCCGAGCGGCTCCTCCGGCTCGGGACGCCGTCCCGGCAGGTCCTTCACCGCCGCGAGCCCGGCCAGCGCGGACACCCCGGCCAGCACGAACACCGGCGCGTAGCCGACCAGGTCGCCCAGCCACAGGCCCGCCGGAAGGCCCACCATGGCCGGGACACCGCACGCGATCCCGTACACGCCCAGCCCCTCACCGCGCCGCTCCGCCGGGACGATCGAGGCCACCAGCGCCCCGCCCAGCACCACCGCCACGGCGAAGCCGACGCCCCGCACCAGGCAGGCCGTCAGGATCACGGCCATGCTCGCGGAGGCCGCCAGGGTCACGGCCAGCGCCAGGCCCAGCGCCGGAATCCCCAGGAGCGCGAGCCCGATGCCGAACACCGTCCGGTATCCGAACCGGGCCACCAGGCGCGGGACCGCCAGCTCGGCGGCGACGGTCGCGAGCATCATCACGCCCGTGGTCAGCCCGGCGCCCACGCCGCCGGCGCCGGTCGCGTCCGCGTACCGGGGCAGCGCGGAGAACAGCAGGTAGAAGCTGGTGGACGAGCCCACACCGGCGACGAGCACCAGCGCGAACGCCCGGCTCACCAACCGCGGCCGCCGCTCCGCGCCGTCCGTCGTGCTCCGCACCGTCGTGATGGTGGTCATCGGGTCCTCCTCAGCAGGTGTCCAACTGCTGAGAAGCGTCGCGTCCAGGACCACTGACCCACATCCGTGCCCACCACGGATCGACCACCGAGAGGCCCCGGAACCCGCCCCTGGCGCGTGGCGCTACGCGGTCGGCCGATCCTGCCCGTAGACGTGGACTCGCTGCCCCCGATACTCGGTGTCGCGCAGGTAGCGGTGGCCGATGCGCTCGGCCACCGCGATGGAACGGTCGTTGCCCGGCAGGATCAGCGAGATGACCCGCTCGGCCGCCAGCTCGGTGAAGCAGTACGCGAGGGCCGCGCGCCCGGCCTCGGACGCGTAGCCCTTCCCCCAATGGCGGCGGGACAGGCACCAGCCCACACCAAGGCCGGGGAAGCCGTGCGGCCGCCACGGTCCGGCGCGTCCGACGAAACTCCCCGTCGCCTTCTCGACCACCGCCCAGTGCGAGTAGCCGCGGATCTCCCGGTGCCCGATGAACGTGGCGAGGCTGCGCCAGGCGTCCGCCCGTCCGGTGCCCACGCTCTCCGCGAGGCCCGAGGCCACCTCCGGGTCGGCCAGCATCGCCGCGTAGTCGTCGAAGTCCTCGCCCGTCAGCGGCCGCAGGACGAGGCCGCTCCGTCTCCAGCACCGTCATGATCACAGTGTGCCGTCCCCGGCGAGAGGGACCGCATTTCCATCGGCCGAGGGACGACGCCGCGCGATGATCTCCGTAGCGTCCTGGGGCATGAGAGCGAACCGCATCCCCAATGGCAACGGAAAAGGCACGGCCGCGCTCGTGCTCGCGCTCGCCGCGATGGGCGCCGCCAGCGCGTGCGGCGGCGGCGCGGCGACCGCCGGCATCGGCCTGCGAGGAGCGGAACAGAGCGCGCGGGAGCGCACCGACCCTTCCATCCAGCGCTTTCTGGAGGGAACGCTGCCCAAGGGCCCGGGCGGCACGGTCGTCGCGGCCCGCGACGGAAAGCTCCTGCACTGCGCCGGTCTCGGCTTCGCCGACCGGGAGCGCAGGATTCCGGCGCGCTGCGACACCGCCTACGACGTCATGTCCATCACCAAGCAGTTCACCGCCGCCGCCGTCATGAAGCTCGAAATGGCGGGCAGGCTGCGGGTGACCGACCGCATCGGCGAATTCCTCGGCCCGATCCCCGCGGACAAGCGCGGCATTACGCTTCACCACCTGCTGACGCACACCGCGGGCCTGGACGACGAAGACATCGGCGGCGACGACTACGATCCGGTCTCGCGCGACGGAATGCTGAGCGCCGCGCTGAAATCGGAGCTCCGGTCCGCCCCGGGCGCCGAGTTCCACTACTCCAACGTGGGGTACAGCGTCCTGGCGGCGATCGTCGAGAAGGTCTCGGGCGTCGGCTACGAGCGCTTTCTCGCCGAGCACCTGTTCGCGCCGTCCGGAATGACGCGGACCGGGTACGTGCTGCCCCGTTGGGAACGCGACCAGGTCGCGGTGGAGTACGACGAGACCGGCACGCCGCAGGGACGGCCCTACGAGCACCCATGGGCCGCCGACGGGCCCCACTGGTACCTGCGCGGCAACGGCGGCCTGCTGTCCACGCCGCGCGACATGTTCCGCTGGCATCGCGCGCTGGAAGGCGACCGGGTCCTTTCCGGACGCGCCAAACGCGCGATGTTCACACCGCACGTCCTCGTCGGGGAGCGGGACGGCGACAGGTTCTACTACGGGTACGGCTGGGGCGTCGTCCGCACCGGGGACGGCCGCCGCGTAGTCGAACACGATGGCGGCAACGACTGGTCGTTCGGAGAATTCGCCCGCTTCCCCGACCACCGCACGATGGTGTTCTGGATCACCAACCACGCCTACCGCGAGGGGAAGTGGAACCTTCAGGAGCAGAACAGGGAACTGACCCTCGGAATCGAGAAACGCGCCCGCGACTGACCGGCGCCGAATACCGTCCGTCACCTCGG
This sequence comes from Actinomadura sp. KC216, assembly GCF_004348535.1. Lineage (GTDB taxonomy): Bacteria > Actinomycetota > Actinomycetes > Streptosporangiales > Streptosporangiaceae > Spirillospora. The sequence continues at coordinate 9,827 of NZ_SMJX01000191.1, read as the reverse complement.
GATACGGCCGTGGAGATACGGCATCCAACGGGGTCGGGGAGGCGGGGGAACGGGACGCGAGCGGATGCGCCGCGTCACGAGGCTCTGCGTGACGACTGGAAACTGGGTCGAGGACGGCGGGAGATGCGTTTTAGAGTGCCCGTGTGAGGGATCTCGCGGTTGATGCGGCGGTGTCGGGCGGGAACGGACGCTACGCCGCCGAGCTGGTGCCCGACTGGTCGGCATGGGGTCCGGTCGGCGGTTACGTGGCCGCCATTCTCGCGCGGGCGGCGCTGGCGCACGGAACGCTTCCGCGGGTGGCGTCGCTGTCGTGCCATTTCCTGTCGGTCGGGCGGTTCGCCCCCGTCGAGGTGGAAACGACGACCCTGCGCCAGTCGAAACGGGCCGAATCGGTGCGGTGCGCCATGCGCCAGGACGGGACGGCCGTCGCGGACGGCCTGATCTGGCTCGCCTCCGACCACCTGGACGGACTGCGCCACGACGCCGCGACAATGCCGGACGTGCCCGAACCGCACGAACTCCTCTCCTTCGCCGAGCTGGACCCCGATCCGGACCCTCCACCTCCGCCGATGTGGAACAGCATCGAATGCCGACCCCTTGTCTGGCATGACGACTTGGAAAACCGTCCAGACGCAGACCCGTATTACGGGGCGTGGTACCGGTTCCCAGGGCACACCACCGATGACATGGCGCGCCAGCTCGTCATCCTGGACACGATCGCCTGGGCCGCGGTATGGAGCACGCACCCTCCCAGCAGCGGATTCATCGCCCCGAACCTCGACCTGAACGTGCAGTTCCACCGTCCCGCGGTGGAGTCGGAATGGCTGTTCGGGGAGGGCACCGCGGACGTGGCGGAGAACGGGCTCATCGGCTTCCGCAACCGGATCTGGTCGGACGAGCGGAAACTGCTCGCGTCGGCGTCCGGCCAGCTGATCTGCCGCCCGGTCCGCCCCTGACCACCGCTGCTCAGGCGGTCTCTGTACGGAGCATCCGCAGGAACGCCTTGATCCCGGCGATGACCTCCTGGTTGTCGGTGAGGCGCGCCACGGTCTCCTCGAACTGGCGTCCCATCGCGTCCAGCCGCCGGTCCAGCTCACCGTCGCGCCGCGACGTGACGCCGGACAGGTCTTCGAGGCTCCGCTCCGCCGCGAGGTCCGCCGAATGGAGCTGCTCGGCCGTCGCCCGCAGATTCTCCGCCTGGACTTCCAGAAATGTGATCCGCTCCGCGAGGTCCACGACGTCGTCGCGCGGGAAACGCACGTCCTTCAGCATCGTGTTGAGCCGCCTGCGCAGATGCGCGAACCACGCCCCGGCGGGCCGGAATGACGTGCTGACCAGGTAGAAAGCGGCGAAGTAGTATCCGATGTCGGCGCCGGAGAAATAGGTGACGGCCGCGACGAGCGCGGCGGTGAGCACATGGGCCCCGACCGCCGCCGCCCTCATCCGCGCCGCGATCCGGCGGGCCTCGTCGTCGCTGCCCTTGGGAACGTCCAATCCCCGATCCCGGCTGACGCGGATCTCCTCAAGAACGGCGAGCGCCTGGAAATACACGTTCCACGGGACGGTGAGCAGCAGGACGAGCCACGCCAGGCACAGCGCGCCCGCCCCCACGGAAAGCGCGACCGGCAGCGTGATGTCCTTGACGAAGAGCAGGACGACCGCCGAGACGACCGCGATCAGAATGGCGAGCGACAGCAGATTCTTGGACACGTCCAGGCTCCCGAAAAGGCGGACATCAAGAGGCGCGTGCGAAGACCACCAGGGTCGCCCGATCAGAGGGATAAGACATCCGCACACCTACTCAATTTCCAAGTGAGTAGTGGGACGTCCACTCAGCGAAGGCTGGATTCGACCTGCGCGCGCAGGACCTTCCCCGTCGCGTTCCGGGGAAGCGCTTCGGCCGTGATGTGCCAGCGTGACGGGACCTTGAAGTACGCGAGCCGCTCACGCACGAAGCCCGCCAGCTCGTCCGGCGCCGGCTCGGCGCCCGCGGCCGCCACCACGACCGCCGCGACCTCCTGCCCGAGGTCAGGGTGCGCGACGCCGACGACGATGCACTCCCGCACCCCCGGATGCTCGGCCAGGACGTTCTCGACCTCGGCCGGGTAGACGTTCTCCCCACCGCGGATGATCAGGTCGGAGCGGCGGGTGGTGAGCCGGAGCCGCCCCTGCTCGTCGAGCATCCCGATATCACCGGTGCGCAGCCAGCGATCGTCATCGATGGCCCGCGCGGTGGCGTCCGGATCGCGCCAGTACCCGACCATGTTGTAGGCGCTGCGCGTGCACACCTCGCCCTCGACGCCCACCGGCACCGGCGCGCCGTCCGGGCCGCGGATCTCCAGCCGGACGCCGGGGGTCGGGCGGCCGAGCGTCCCGGGCGACTCGGCGAGGTCGGCGGGCGTCGCGACGGTGACGCCGGTGCACGACTCGGTGAGGCCGTAGCTGTCGACCAGCGCGTCCTTCGCGGGCGGGAACACCGCGCGCAGCCGCTCCTTGAACGCGGGCGAGGACGGCGCCGTGGCCAGGGAGAACGCCGTCAGGGAGGAGACGTCGTACCTGGACAGGTCGCCGTGCTCCACGATCCGGTGCGCCATCGTCGGAACGGCGCCCCAGTTCGTCACCCGCTCCTTCTCGATCAGGCCGAGCACCGCGTCCACGTCGAAGCCGCCCTCGTGCATGATCACGGCGGTGCCGGTGGCGAGGCGCGGCACGGCGAGGTTGTGCAGGGATGCGATGTGGAACAGCGGCAGCACCAGCAGGTACCGGCGGGTCGCCGGGTCGGTCGGGTCGCCGAACGCCCGCGCCAGCGCGTCGTTGAACCGGTGGTACTCGATCACCGAGGTCAGGTTCCGGTGCGAGTGGACGGCCCCCTTCGGCCGTCCCGACGTGCCGCTCGTGTAGAGGATGACCGCCGGATCGTCTTCACCGACGTCCGGAACGTCCAGAACAGCGCCGGGATAACGAGAGATCAGAGAGGGCAGATCACCCTCAACGGTCAGCACATTCCCGCCCACCAGGGCCGCGCGCTTAGTGTCCGCAATGACCAGCTTCGGCTCGGTATGACCGAGCGCGTACTCCACCTCTTGCCGCGCCCACCAGGCGTTATAGCCGACCGCAATACCACCGGCCGCGATCGTCGCCCAGAAGGAGATGATCCACTCGGGGCTGTTGGCCGCGCAGATCGCGACCCGGTCACCCGGCCGGACGCCCAGATCGTTCCGCAGAGCCTTCGCCATCGAAGCGACCGCCGCCGCATGCTCGGCGAAGGTCAGCCGCCGCGACGCGGTGACGACGTAGTCGCGGTCGCCGTAGGAGGACGAGCGGGCCAGCACCTCGCCGAGGTCCCGGGCCCGGTTCACGAAGACGGGCAACCGCGCGCCGAGCACGTCCTCGTCCCGAAGCTCGAACTCGCCACCGGCCCCGGTCAGCCGCCGGAAGACCTCCATCGGACCGGACACCCGCACCACCACCCTGCACCTCGCCGACCCGGCACATTCTCGGCGCCCACGCCCGGCCGTCCCCGCCCTCTTCCACTCACCGGGACCGCCCCCGACGTCCCGCTCCGGGCCGCACCACGATGACCGCACAAGGACGCATCGGGAGAAGCCATGGGAAGCCTCAGCGGCAAGGTCGCGATCGTGACCGGGGCCGGACAGGGCGTAGGGCAGGGCATCGCGCTGGCGCTGGCGTCGGAGGGCGCGTCGATCGCGGCACTCGGCCGGACGGAATCCAAGCTCGACGCCACCTGCGAGCAGATCCGCTCCCGAGGCGCGAAAGCAGCCCCATTCCTATGCGACGTCGCCGAAACCGACACAATCCCCGCCACCGTCAACGCGATCGCCGAAGCCTTCGGCGCCATCGACATCCTCGTCAACAACGCCTATTCGGGCGCCTTCGGCCCACTCCTCTCGATGAGCGGCGCCAAATTCCAGAAGGGCTTCATCACCGGCCCGTTCGCCGCGTTCGCGTTCATGAAGGCGTGCCACCCGCACATGAAGGCGCGGGGCGGCGGCAGCATCATCAACCTGGTCACGTCCGCGATGGTCCGCTGGGACCCGGCCACATACGGCGCGTACGCCGCCGCAAAGCAGGCGTTGCGGTCGCTGACCCGAACGGCCGCCGCCGAATGGGGCCCGGACGGAATCCGCGCCAACAACATAGCCCCGCACGCCCTCTCACCGGGCCTGAAGGCATGGGCGGAACAGAACCCCGAGGCCGCCGAGGAATTCCGCAAAACGATCCCGCTGGGCTACATAGGCGACTGCGAGCAGGACATCGGCCGGGCCGTCGTGGCGCTCGTCCAGCCCGCCATGCGCTACCTGACCGGCGCGACAATCCCCCTAGACGGCGGCCAAGCCAACTTCGGCTGACGCATTACCCGGCGAGGCTCAGCTGCCGATGGCCGGTGGTGGGGCTTGGGGGCCTGGCCGCGTCCACCGTAGGCGGGGCGGATTCGCAGCTCCGACATCCTCGGCAAGCTGACGTCGAAGCTCGCTGGCCAACTCACGCAGCGCGCGCGATTCCGTCTCGGACAGAGGATGGTCAGCGGCACTGTCGGGTCCGTTCTCTCCCACGAACGCCGTCTCCGCGAGCAGGTTCAGCAAGCGTATGTAAAGGTCTTTCGCCGCCGGAGTGAGGAACATTCCTCCGCCATGCTCACCGAAGTACCATTCATGAAAGCTCCGAATGTACTGCTGCAGGTCTTGTCGGCTTGGCGTTTCATCCATTGGAGACCAGTACCGAGGCAGGCATTTGGAGATATGAAATAACGCCTGATAGCGTTCCAGTCTTTTGCTTTGCAGTGTCTGGTCGTAAGAGTGTTCAAGTGTGAGTCTGAGGTTGTAACGCGTCGTCAGGTAGGTGGCAACACCACCGACCAGAGCACCGAGGACCGCGCCGAAGAATCCGATGAACGCCGTCATGGCAGCTCCCTCGCGCCGTTAAGGGTTCTCCGATGATAAGGCGTCCGGGGGCTGTGGAGACGATTTTCGTACCTGCGATTTCCGACCTTTGAGCACGTGCCGGGTCGATCAATGGCATGCGCGGTCGCTGCCGACGACGGCTAGGAGCACGATCGTCCCGCCGGTGAGCCACTGGCCGTAGGAGGGCCAGCAGCCGGTCTCGATCGCCTTCAACGCCCGCGCCGCCCGGTCTTGGCTGCTCACCCACGCGGGGACCGGGTTCATCGCCTTCTCCCGTGCTTGGTCCCATTCCGCGATCAGCCAGTCCCGGGCGGCCTGTGGGTCGGTGTGGACGGCGGCGATGAACCGCGCCGACTTGATCAGCCAGTCGACGGTCCGTATCGGAGGCCGATCGGGGCTGTTGAGGTCGAGCGTGTCGCTCTTGCCCAGCCGCTCCCACTCCTGCCCGCCACCGGTCCATTTGTAGCAGTGGTAATGCGTCGGCTGAACGTCCGACGGCCTGGCGGCGTCCGGGGCGATCCGGTGCGCCATGGCGTGCGCTACTTCCCGCCCATGTTGTTGCATTCTGGCGGGCAGCACGGGGATCGCTCGCCGTGCCAGAACTCCACGTCCACCCGATACCCCGTCGCCTCCAGCTGCGGGATGGTGGCCTCGAGGGCCTCGCCGTTCAGCATGGCCTCGTCCTGGTACGGGACGTGGTGGATGTACTCGCCCGCGTGCTCCTGGCAGAACGCGCCGTAGGCCTGCGACCGCAGGATGAACGCGTGCCACGCCGGGTCGACCGGCGAGGTCGGCACGATCCGCTCCCACGCCCGTCCCTCCCGCCGGGCCCGGACGATCTCCGCCTGCGCCTTCAGGAACACGAGGGCCTGGCCCATCATCCGCTCGGCGTAATCACGGGTGACGTGGTGGTAGCGCCGCAGGTCCTCGACCAAGAGGTCCCACACCTCGGGCGGAACGAGCTCACGCGGATCCTTGGCGGCCTGGGCGGTGATGGTCATCGTTGACTCCCGGTGGCTTCGCGTCTGGTCGCTTGACACGAAGCGTCCACTGGGGGTGGCGGCGCAGGCCAGGAGTTTGACGCCCTTTGCCGCTACGCGGGCGGCGAGTGGTCCGGGTTGTACTTCTCGTGCGGAATCGCCCGCTCCCAGACCATCTCGAACGCGGCGACCGCCTGGCGGACGATGCGCGGGTCGGTCACGAACTCGTCATCCAGGCCTGCCACTCCTCGGCCCACGGGTCGACGTCCCCGACCGGCTCCCCTTTCCGCCAGGCCGCGAACTCCGGGTCGCGCTCGTCGTAGACGTCGCGCATCTCCAGGTGGACGGCCGAACGCCGCGTCCCGTCCAGAAGCTCCCGGAACGTCGGCACGCCGGGGCCGTGCAGCCCCCGTTCGTAGGTGCCGGACGCCGCCTGTGCCAGGGCGTGAGCCATACTGGCGGGTTGCCACACGACCGCCTCGTCCTCGCCCAGACCGATGTGTTCGCCGAGGCCCTCCAGGGTCGCGAGGTCCGTCACGACCCTGCCCTGCTGGTAGAAGTCACCGGTGATGGGGTCGCGGAAGACCGCGGGGCACTTCTCGGTCTTGGAGTCCGGGTCGGCTCCGACGAAATCCGGATCACGCATGGGGCGTCCTCCCATCACGGCCTCAACGCAGTCGAGCCTCTTCAGCCATCAGTGCCTTGGTCAATGCTCTTCAGGGCTCGACTTATGAGCCGCCGGGCGGCATCGCCATGTACCGCCAGCTTGAACAGCCGCTCCCAGGCTTCGACGTACAGCCGAACCTCGGCCGGGTGGGTCACCGACAGGTATCCCGACACCAGTTCGACCAGCACCAGACGCGCGTCGAACATGGTGAACGACTCTTCTGGGCATACTCCGTGCCGCCGGGCCTGGGTGGGGATGATCCCGAGCGAGATCGTCGGCCACCGCATCATGGTGAGAAGGTGCCGTAGCTGCTGCACGTGTACTTCGTCGGACGCCGACCGGTACCGCAGCACTGCCTCTTCGAGGACGAATAGCCAACGCGCGTCCGGCCGGTGTAGACAGCGCTGCCGCTTCATCCGCTCCTGGACGGCCTCGGCCACGTCGTCGACGGCGATGTGCTGCTCGATGCGCGAACGGGTCAGGTAGGCGGTGGTGAGCGCTTCGGTCTGCAGCAGGCCAGGGATGACCTTAGTCTGGTAGACGTGGTGCAGAGTGACCTGCTCATAGTCGTCGCGGATCGATTCCTGGACACGCTTGAGACCGGCCCGCGCCGCCTGCGCGTGCGATTCCCACATGCTCGCGACGGTTCGCAGCTCGGCGAGCAGCTCGGCTGTGCGCTGCTCCGGCACCTCGCACACGCGGCACCACGTCCGCAGGTCCTCCGCTGAGATGGGCCGGTGGGCGTGCTCGATTCGGGACACCTTCGCCACTCCGGACGTCCACCCGGCGCGGCGCGCGAGTTCCCGGCCGGTCAGCCCGGCGTCCTGCCGGAACTCTTTGAGCTGGTCGGCGAGACGTTGCCGCGCCGCCTGGACCGACGAGGACACGGGTGGTGGCATGAATCAAGGTCTACCGGCACAGCACCGATCATCGAGAAGTAATCGTCCATACTCGTGGACGGGTACTGGCGCCAGGCTCGGTGCGCCCGCTGCTAGCCAGTCCGCCGTGAGGCTGCTCGGCGTCCACCCCCGCCTGGCATGCGGCTGCCTGGCGGTTGCCCGGGCGACCAGTGGGAGGGGCCGTCCCGGCTGCTCGTGGTCAGTCCACTGGGATGACGTATTCCAGCTCGTAGCGGTCGACCGGTACGACGATGTCGGCGGTCTCGACGGGGTGGTCGCCGGAGTAGGTCCGCTGGATCACCATGACGATGGCGCCCATCGGTTCGCCGAGCTCATCGGCCTCGTCGGCGAGGATCGCCCGAGCTGTGACGATCTCTGACGCCAGCGTGACCGTCTGCTCGATCGCGCGCATCCTGGCCACCACCCCGGCGCCCGCGTACGGGCCCGATTCGGGCAGCATCACCGGCGTCCCGCGTGTCAGAGCGAGCGGCTCCCACGAGGTGGACAGCATGACGGGCTGCTCGTCGGCGAGGAAGGTGTACCGCGTTCGCATGACGGGGTCGCCTTCGGCCACGCCGAGCCGTTCCGCGACGGCCGGTGTCGCGGTGGACGTCTCCGACGACGACCGCCATGTTCCGGCCCGGCCCTGGGCCTCCATGTCCGCGCGGAACGGTGAGTCGGCACGGCCGTGAGCGCGGTACCAGCTCCGCGTGAGGCGCTTCACCGTCGGCCGCTGCCTTACGTAGGTGCCCGACCCGGAACGGGATTCGACGTAGCCCTCGGACACGAGGAGCCGGACGGCCTCGACGGCGACGCGGTCGGAGACACCGTGGTCGCGAGCGAGCTGGTGGCGGGACGGGACCCGGTCGCCCGGTCCGAGACGGCCGTCGACGATCTGCCGCCGCAGCTCGTCGGCGATACGCAGGTAGGCGGGCTGTGTCACGGACGACTCCGGTGCGCTTGGTGCAATTCCTGCGTCCCCGCAGAGATTCTGCAGCACGCGGTCACCGCCTACCAGGTACTGGTGGACCAGATCGGTGTTGCCCACGTCCCAGAGTAAGAAGGCGATCGGGAGAGCCGATGGAACGCCGTCCCGGCGACATCCTCGAGCGCGCTGTCGCTCGCCGTTTGCGCGAGGCGGCGCCGGTCAGGGTTACTCCGACCACCCTCCCGGCCTGCTCAGGTGTAGCAAGCGCCGGCTCGGGCCTGTGCTGTGAACGATCGCCAGGTCTCGGTGGGGAAGATCAGCTTGGGGCCGGCAGGGTCCTTGCTGTCGCGGACGGCAACCAGGTGGGCAAGGTCAGCGACCTCGACGCAGTCACCAGTTCCGCCACTGTAGCTACTCGTCCGCCACTTAGCGGTGGCCCGGTATGGATGCATATGCGCCCATTTCAGCCACTAGATCGTATCTGTAGCAAGAGCCTCAAGGAGGTCCCGGCTGTCTCTGGGAGACAGCGCTGCCGCGCGGATGTGGTCGAAAGCATCACCGTACGCGGCGAGATCGTGCGGCTTCTCCAAGATCAAGGCGCTGTCCAGCGTCTCGATGTAGACCGCTCCCGTCTCGTCCTCCGCCGGAAATGCGTAGAGCGAGAAGGAGCCGACCACGCGGACGTCCTGGACGAGCGGTTCCTCGCGGCGCGGACCGTCCCGGCGCAGGTTCGGACGATGGTGGAGCTGCGGCTGGCCTCGTGGGGGCTGGCGGTGCTGCGTGACGACGCGACGCTCGTCGCCAGTGAGCTGGTGACGAACGCGATCCGGTACGCGTCCGAGCGGGAGATCCGCGTGCGGTTCGCGCGGGAGGGACGTGGAGTGCTGCTGGAGGTGTGGGACCCCTCCGACCTCATGCCGGTGCGCAAGCAGGACGCGGAGGGGCTCTGTGGCAGAGGGCTGCCGATCGTGGAGGCGCTGGCGTTCGGGTGCGGCGTGTGTCCGACCGAGCCGTGCGGCAAGTGGGTGTGGGCGCGGATTCGAGAGGGGGTGTGAGGTGGCGCCGGGTGTGTGTCAGGCGGTCGGGCGATGGCGGGTCGTTCTGGAATGGCGGACGTGGGCGGGACATGACGCGGCTGTGCGGAGGCTGGAGCTTCTCCGGATCGCCCTTGTGCCCATGGGGTGGCGGTGCGTGGGGCTGTACGACAAGCGGGAGTTCCGGTTTCCCGTGCCGTTGCTGTGGGTCTACGCCAGTGGGGCCGCGGACGACATCGGGGGCGTGATCACCGTCCGGGCGTTGCCGGGCCGGGCGTGGGGCTACTTCGAGGCCGGGGACGGGCGCGGCGGGTTCGTGTCGCCGTGCGGGGACGTGACGGCGGCGGCCGAGGCGCTGGATCTGATCTTGAAGGGGCGCATGTTGCCGGGCAGGGGG
>NZ_SMJX01000190.1 GCF_004348535.1 Actinomadura sp. KC216 | reverse complement strand
TCCCCGGAGAGGTCTAAAGCTCAGGCCCCTGGACAGGACCTCAGCCGGGGCCACGGGTCGTGCGACCGGAGGCGCCCCGCGCCGGAGGTCGCACGACCCGACGACGCAGGCGACCGGAGCGACGCACGCACACGCCGCACAGGCACGACAGACCGCAACGGCATCGTGAGGATCGCCTGCGACGTGACGGGGGTTCCAGGGGGCCGCCCCCCTGGGCTAACTCAGCTTCCAGTCGACCGGTTGGGCGCCCTGCTGTTCCAGGAGCTGGTTGGCGCGGCTGAAGGGGCGGGAGCCGAAGAAGCCGCTGTCGGCGGAGTACGGGCTCGGGTGCGGCGACTCGATGCACGGGACGCCGCCGAGGAGCGGCTTGAGGTTGCGGGCGTCGCGGCCCCACAGGATGGCGACGAGCGGGCGGCCGCGGGCCGCGAGGGCGCGGATGGCCTGCTCGGTGACCTCTTCCCAGCCCTTGCCGCGGTGCGAGCCCGGCTTGCCGGGCATGACGGTCAGCGACCTGTTGAGCAGGCAGACGCCCTGTTCCGTCCACGGGCTGAGGTCGCCGTTGGACGGTTCGGGGTGCCCCAGGTCGCTGCAGTACTCGCGGAAGATGTTGATCAGGCTGGCGGGCAGCGGGCGGACGTTCGGCGCGACGGAGAAGCTGAGCCCGACCGGGTGCCCCGGGGTCGGGTACGGGTCCTGGCCCATGATCAGGACGCGGACGTCGTCGAACGGCTGCGTGAACGCGCGCAGGATGTGGTTTCCGGCGGGGAGGTAGCGGCGCCCGGCGGCGACCTCGGCGCGCAGCCAGTCGCCGGCGGCGGCGATCGTTCCGGCCACGGGCTCCAGCGCGGTCGCCCAGCCGGCTTCGACGATCTCCGTGAGTGGTCGTGCCGTCATGGGGCACAACCCTATTGCGATGATCATGCGGCCGCCCCGCGAACGCCGACTCGGGCGCCCATGTGAACCGTGCGAAACGTCCTGTTAAGTCCGGGTTACTTCTGCCGGATCGCGTTGACCTGCGGTCTTTCGGCGGCATCTCCTAGAGGGCACGCAGGCGCACATCGAGGGGACGGACGAGTGAGCATGAGCCAGCTGACCACCGTGGACGCCGCATTCCTGAACGCGGAGACCGGCACCACCCAGGCGCACATCGCCGGGCTGGGCATCGTCGACGCCACCGCGTGCCCGGGCGGACGGCTCACGGTGCCGCTCGTCGCCGGGCTCGTCCGCGACCGCGCGCATCTCGCGGCCCGGCCGCTGCGGCGGCGGCTCGTCCAGGTGCCGTTCGGCCTCGACCACCCCTACTGGGAGGACGACCCCGACTTCGACCCCGTCCGGCACATCTTCGAGATCGGGCTCCCGGCGCCCGGCACCGACCGGCAGCTCGCCGACGTCGTCGCGATGCTGCACGAGCAGCCGCTCGACCGGTCCCGCCCGCTCTGGGAGATGTTCCTGATCCAGGGTCTCGCGGGCGGCCTGACCGCCGTCTACGTGAAGGTGCACCACGCCGCCGTCGACGGCGTCCTGGCCGCCGAGACGCTCGCCGCGCTGCTGGACCTGTCACCCGAGCCGCGCGAGCTGCCCGCCGACGAGTCCGAACCGGCCCGCGCGCCCGGCACGGCCGAGATGGTCGGCGCCGGGCTGCTGCGGACCGCGCTGCATCCGGTCCGGACGGCCGTGTCCGTCGCCCGCACCGCCCCGTACCTGGACGAGATCCCCGGTGTCTCGGCGATCCCGGGCATCGGGATGATGTCGTCGTTCGTGCAGGGCGCGCTGCGCCGCCCGGAGGTGCCGCGGGGGCCGCGGATGACCGCCCCGCCGACCCCGTTCAACCAGCCGATCGGCCGCCGCCGCGCCGTGGCCTGCGGCGAGCTCCCGCTGGACGCGATCAAGGAGATCAGGCGGGGCCTCGGTGGCAGCGTCAACGACGTGATCATGGCGCTGTGCGCGACCGCGCTGCGGCAGTGGCTCGACAAGCGCGGCGACCTGCCGGACCGCCCGCTCGTCGCGGCCGTCCCGGTGTCCCTGCGGCGGGGCGCCGCGGCCCGCACCCGGGCCGGGAACCATATCTCGATGATGGCGGCGCCGCTGGCGACCCACATCCCGGACCCGGCCGAGCGGTACCTCACCGTCCGGCGCGCGATGGACACGGCCAAGCGGCGGTTCACCGGCTCGTCCGGCAGCTGGGTGCAGGAGCTCAGCGGCCTGGTGCCCGCCCCCATCGCGGGCGCCGCCACTCGCCTCGCCCTCCAGGCCGCGCCGACGATGTCGCTGCGCCCCATCAACCTGATCATCTCGAACGTGCCGGGCCCGCAGTTCCCGCTGTACCTGTGCGGGGCGCGGGTGCTGGCCTACTACCCGATCTCCGTGATCACCGACGTGACCGGCGGTCTCAACATCACCGTCTTCTCCTACGACGGCAGGGTGAACGTCGGCATCGTCGCCTGCCGTACGCTCGTCCCGGACCCGTCCGAGATCGTCGACCACCTGGTGGACGCCCTGGACGAGCTGAGGGACCTCAGCCGGGAGTGATCCCGAGGGCCGCCCGGTGCCGCCACGCGAGCCGCAGCACCGCGGCCCCGGCCGGTTGCATCGGCTGGGGGACGGATCCGTCGAACGGGGCCGTCGACACCTCGCCCTCGTCGTTGACGGCGACCAGCCCGCCGAAGAACTGCTCGAACGCCTCGTCGTCGATGACGACCACCGTCAGGAGGTCGAGCGCGAAGGTAAGCGGATCCACGCCGAGGCCAAGGAAATGCGCGCGCAGCCGCCCTCGCTCGCGGGCGGACGTCAATGCCCGGTGGAAGGGCCACTCGCTCTGGACGAAGCCCTCGCCGTAGTCCTCGCCCATTCCGAGCAGCTCCTCCGCGTATTCGCGGACCATGCAGGCCCACAGGTCGGGCCGCTCGTCGTCCAGGGGCTGGAAGAGCCCGACCGGCATCACCTGGTGGAGCCCGCCCGCGTGCGCGACCTTGGCGGGGTCTCGCCAGTGCAGGACGTACGAACCGGAGGTGGTGACGGTCGCCGTCGTGATCGCGGGAAGGACCGTCCGGCGGGCCAGGTCGCAGGGGTCGCCGACACGAGTGCGCAGAGGCAGCCCCTCCACTCCGGCCGCCAGTTCGTGAGCGACGGCTTCACCCACGTTCACGCCATCGAAATACCGTGCCGGGCCGAGCCGCAGCGAAGGGGGCCGGGCGGCCAGGAGGCGATAGCTCGGCCGATCCTCGAAGATCCTCGGCGGCGCGAGGGCGGCCATCGCCTCGGCATACGTGCGGTAGCCGTCCGGAAGCCCGTCGCAGGGATCGGCAGTGGCCGGCGGAATACCGCGCGCGTCCCATTCCAGCCGGACGTTCTCCAGCGGTATCGGGACGTCTGGGATCCATTCCTCGCGGCACAGCAAATCCGTGCCCGCGACACGTGGAACGTCCGGATACAGCGCGCCGGCCGTCTCGCCGAGCGGCCCGCGCGAGGCGTTCAGCCTTGCCCGCTCGTCGCGCCACCGCCGCTCGCCGGGTCCCATGACGACCACCCTAGAGGGCCTCGCATTTGACAAACGGCTTTGCCGATCCTGCAATGAACGCATGGAGACGACCGAGGACGTCCTCGCCGGGGTCGGGCCCAGGCTCCGGCGGCTGCGGCAGGAACGCGACGTCACGCTGACCGCGCTCGCCGAGATCACCGGCATCTCGGTGAGCACGCTGTCGCGGCTGGAGTCCGGCAAGCGGAGGCCGAGCCTGGAGCTGCTGCTCCCGCTCGCGCAGGCCCACGGCGTCCCGCTGGACGAGCTGGTCGGCGCCCCGGACATCGGCGACCCGCGGATCAGGCCCCGCCCGCAGCGCATGCGGGACATGACCGTGCTGCCGCTGACCCGGCGCCCCGGCGGCGTCCAGGCGTTCAAGATGATCGTCCCGGAGCGCCGCTGGACGCCCGACCCGCAGACGCACGAGGGCTACGACTGGCTGTACGTCCTGAACGGGCGGCTCCGGCTCCTCCTCGGCGACCGGGAGCTGATCCTGGAGCCCGGCGAGGCCGCCGAGTTCGACACCCGGGTGCCGCACTGGTTCAGCGGATACGGCGGGACGGTCGAGGTGCTCAGCCTGTTCGGCCCGCAGGGCGAGCGCATGCACCTGCGTGCCAGACCCAAGCGGTCCTAGCGCAGCTCCAGGGTGCAGCACTTGGGGCCGCCGCCCGCTTTCCGCAGCTCCGACAGGTCGACCGGTACCGGGTTGTACCCCTGGGCCCGAAGCGTCTCGATCAGCTCGACGGCCTCGGCGTTGATGACGACGTTGCGGCCGTCGCACACGGCGTTGAGGCCGAGCACCGCCGCGTCCCGCTCGCCCGCCAGGATCGCGTCCGGGAACAGCCTTTCCAGCACCGCGCGGCTGCCGGGCGAGAACGCCCCAGGGAAATACGCCACGTTCCCACCACCGAGCGGGAACAGCGCCGTGTCGAGGTGGTAGAAGCGCGGGTCGACGAGCCGGAGCGTCACCACGGGCCGTCCGAGGAATTCCTGTGCCTCCTGATGCGCGGCGATTTCCGTCCGGAACCCGGTGCCCGCCAGGATCACGTGGTCGAGCGTGAGGAAATCGCCCTCGCCCTCATTCGTGTGCTGCGCGTCCAGCACTTCCGAGTACCCGTTCTTCCGCAGCCACCCGGAATACGCGGGCCCCTCGGCGTGCCGCTCCGGATGCGTGAACCGCGCGCCGTAGACGCGTCCGCCGACGACCAGGGCGCCGTTCGCCGCGAACACCATGTCGGGCAGTCCCTCGATCGGATCGATGAGGCTCACCTCGTGCCCGAGCGCGAGATAGGCGGCCCGCAGCGCCTCCCACTGCTCCACCGCTTTCCCGGCGTCGGCGCCCGCCGCCGGGTCCATCCACGGATTGATCGCATAGGTGACGGCGAAATGCTCGGGACGGCACATCAGATACCGCCGCCGCGACGCCGTCCGCTCCGCACCGACACCGGGCGCCATCGCCGGCAGGACGCTCATGCACATCTCCAGGGGGACGAGGTTCGACGATCGAAAGCCTAGGAACCAGCCGCTCGCGAACCAATGCGCGAACCTTGCTCTCATCTGGCATTTCGTTGCGTGTTCCGCCCTCGGCCGGCCCATTCGTTGCGCGGCTCTCGCCGCCGACCGGCCCGATCATCCGGGGGTACCGTAGAGCCCGACCCCTACTCCCGCCCGAGGGAGGGTCGGCGATGACTTCTTGGGACGAGCTGAGCCCGAAGCTTGCGGCCAATCCACAGCAATACAAGGCTGGGCCGCTGATCGTCGCCGCCATGGCGGTCAGTACGGCGGGCGTCGCGTTCATCGTCATCAGCCTGGGGCTGCTGTTCGGAATCACCGAGATTCCGGCCGGCTTTGCGGACGGGTCTGATAAATGGCGCCTGGCCGTCGACCTGTTATGCCTGTACGTGTTGTGGTCCATGGTCAGGCACGGGAACAACTGGTTCGGCCTGTCGCGGCGGATGGGCTATCTCCATTGGTTCGGCGGCGGGATCGCCGCTCTCGCCGTGGCCCGCGACGTCGCGATGATCGTCATGGACCCCGAGATGACCGTCGTGGTCAGGAAAGACCTGCCGGCGCTGGCCGTCATCCTCGGGTTTTTCCTCGGTGCGCATGGCCGTCCTGTTCGCGGCTTGGCCCGCGCTGCGGCGGCTGGGTTACCCGCCGCGCGGCATCCTGCGCCGGGCGCCGGACGCCGGCTGGGGAGGACGTGCCTAGCCGAGGAGGGTGGTCAGCTGGAGGCGGAGGGCTAGGCGGGTCTGAGGTGATGCCAGGTCGAGGGGGGTCACCTCGGTCATTCGCTTCAGGCGGTGGCGGAGGGTGTTTGGGTGGACGTCCAGGGCGTGTGCCGTGCCCTTCGTGTCGCCGTAGTGGTCTAGCCAGGCGGCGAGGGTTGGTAGGAACGCCGTTCCGTGGGTCTCGTCGTGGGCCTTGAGAGTGGGGAGAGGGCCGCCTAGAAGGGTGGCCCCGGTGGCCTTTCGGGCTCGGTCGACTACTACCGCGTCCCAGGTGTCGTCCAGGAGGTGGAGGCCGGGGGAGAGGTGGCCGGACGTTACGAGGGCGGCTAGTTCGGTGGCCTCCGCGCGGGAGCGGGGGAGGTCGGCGGGGGTGTGCGCGAGGCCGCCTGCGGCGGCGTACAGGGCCGGGTCGTGGGTGCGGACGCGGGTCAGGACGTGGTCCAGCCACGGCATCGTTCCGGCGTCGCGGGCGGGGGCGGCCGGAGCGGCGAGGACGGCGTACAGGGTGTCGTCCAGGTCGGTCAGGAGGGGGCGGTGCCAGCCGAAGCGGTGGGTGATCGCCTCCCACAGGTCGAGGCGGCGGCGCAGGTCGCCGGTCTCGCCGCCCAGGGCCACGACGCGCCAGGGCGGCGGTGCCGGGATGGGGGCCGTGCCGTCGCGCAGGGCGGCGCGGAGCTGGTCGGCCGAGGCGCGGCGGGCCACGCCGGTTTCGGCGCGGAGGCGCAGCAGGTGCAGGGCCACGACGGACGCCAGGTCGGTGAGGCGTTCGACGCGGTCAGCGGGGATCGGCGTCCTGGCCACGACCCAGATCGAGCCCAGCCATTCGCCTCCGGCGCGGACCGGGATGACCAGGCGGGGCAGCATTCCGTCCGGGCCTGCCGGGACCAGGACGGGGTCGCTGGAGCGGGCCAGCTTGCGGAACACGCCGCAGGCGCGGAGGTGGGCGATGACCTGTGGCGGGACGCGGCGGCCCACGATCGTGGAGACGCGGGCCGGGTCCGTGCTGTCCTGGAGGCCCGAATAGGCGAGGACGCGGGAGCGGGCGTCCTCCAGCGTGACCGGGGCGTCCGCGATCTCGGCGGCGGCGTCGGCCAGGGCGAACAGGTCGTCGCCGGACTCGCCCGGAGGGGCGTGGGCGTGGTCGATGGCCGCGCGGACCAGCCAGATCACGTGCGTCCAGGACGTCTCCGGCTGGAGCTCGATGAGCGCCGGGCCCAGCCGCTGGGCGGCGGCGACGACCTCGGGGGCTAGCGGTGCCTTCAGGACGACCCCGGACGCGTCCGCGGCGTCCGCGCGTTCGAGGAGCGCGATGGCGTCGGGGGCGGCGGTCGTCCCGGCGCCCAGGACGATCTCGCCCGGCCGTCCGGCGGCCTCGTCGGGGACGGCGAGGACCACGTCGTGCACCTGCGCGTCGCGCCCGGCCGTGACCAGCCGGAACAGGCCGGGGCCCAGCGAGTCGACGAAGTCCGTCACCGTGATCATTGTGCGTTTCACACTATGCGATCGCCTCGTGTTGGCCGAAGGGAACGGAGGCGCCGGGGCGGGATGGGTCCACCATCGAAGTGGCATCGTTGGAAGAGGAGGGGTGGTCATGGCTACCAGCGCCGGTCCGCGCCGCGTCGCCGTCGTCGGCGCGGGGATGGTCGGGCTGTCGACGGCGTGGTTCCTGCAGGAGCGCGGCGCCGACGTCACCGTGTTCGACCGGAAGGACGTGGCGGCCGGAGCGTCCTGGGGCAATGCGGGATGGCTGACCCCCGGTCTCGCGACCCCGCTGCCGGAGCCCGCCGTCCTGTCCTACGGGGTGCGCGCGGTGCTCAGCCCGTCGTCGCCCGTCTACGTCCCGCCGACCGCCAGCCTGCGGCTGCTCCGGTTCCTCACCGGGTTCGCGCGGAACAGCACCATGAGCCGGTGGCGGCGCTCCATGGAGTCGCTGGTGCCGATCAACGGCCGGGCGCTGCCGAGCTTCGACGCGCTGACCGCGGGCGGCGTCAAGGCCGAGACCAGCGACGCCGGATCCTTCCTCGCCGCCTACCGGACGGCCGAAGAGCGCCGCTTCCTGCTGGAGGAGGTCGAGCACATCCGCGCCGCCGGGCAGGACCTGGAGTTCGAGGTGCTCGACGGCGACGAGGCGCGGCGGCTGGAGCCCGCCCTGTCCGACGAGATCGGCGCGGCGATCCTGCTGCGCGGGCAGCGCTTCATCAACCCCGGACGGTTCGTGCACGCGCTCGCCGACTCCGTCATCGACCGCGGCGGCAAGATCGAGGCGGGGACGGCCGTCACCGACATCAGGGACGAGGCGGGTGGCGTCGTCGTGCACACCGCGGGGAGCGGCCCCGAGGTCTTCGACACGGTCGTGATCGCCAGCGGCGTGTGGCTCGGCGGGCTCGCCCGCAGGTTCGGCGTCCGCGCGCTCGTGCAGGCCGGGCGCGGCTACAGCTTCAGCGTGCCGATGGACCGCGTCCCGGACGGCCCGCTGTACTTCCCCGCCCAGAAGGTCGCGTGCACGCCGCTCGGCGACCGGCTCCGCGTCGCCGGGATGATGGAGTTCCGCGACCCCGAGGCGCCGCTCGACCAGCGCCGCATCAGGGCGATCGTCGAGGCCGCCCGCCCGCTGCTGCGCGGCGCCGACCTCGACGCCCGGCGGGACGAGTGGGTCGGGTCGCGCCCGTGCACCCGGGACGGCCTGCCGCTGATCGGTGCCACCCGGTCCCCGAACGTCTATGTCGGCGGCGGGCACGGGATGTGGGGCATCACCCTCGGCCCCGCCACCGGAAGCCTTCTCGCGGAGGAGATCACGACCGGGCGCCGTCCCGCGGAACTGGCCCCGTTCAACCCGCTTCGCTGACCGCGTACCCCCACGACCTGGGGGTTCTGGGCGGTTATGGCTGATTCGTCCGGACGGGGGCGTCGGCGCGCTACGGTCCTCTGGTGATCGCGTAGACCCCTCTGTGCGGGAGGACGTCATGACCAGCGAGGTGCGGACCGCCGCGTTCCAGGCGAGCGTTCCGCTGACCCGGGCGCAGAAAGTCCTGGCCGGGGTCGGCGGGCTGTTCTTCGCCGGGCTCGCGGGCCTGGGCGGGTACGGGTCGTTCGCCTCGGTGCGGGACGTGGCCGAGCCGTGGTTCGGGGACCAGGCGTGGATCGTCCCCGCCGGGGTCGACCTCGGCATCCTCGCGCTGGTGTCGGTGGCGCTGCTGCTGGAGTGGCTCGCCATGCCGATGCCCGCGCTGCGCTGGATGGCCATGGCGTTCACCGGCGCGACCGTCTGGCTGAACGTGTCCGCCGCGCACGGCGACGCGACCGGCATGGTGATGCACGCCGCGATGCCGGTGCTGTTCGTGACGTTCATCGAGGCCGTCCGGCACGCGATCCGGCGCCGCGCGGGGATCGCCGCCGGGACCGTCCGAGAGGGCATCCCGGTCACGCGGTGGCTGCTGGCGCCGTTCTCCACGTTCCGGCTGTGGCGCCGCATGGTGCTGTGGCAGATGACGTCGTACCCGCAGGCGCTGGTGGCCGAGCAGCGCCGCCGCCACGCCCTGGCCCTGCTGGACGCGCACTACGGCCGCAAATGGAAGTCCAAGGCCCCCGCCGACATCACCTGGATGCTGCGCGACGGCGTCATGCTCGACCAGGCCCTCACCCGCGTCACCGACCTCACCGCGCCCGAACCCCCGGCACCGGAGCCGCCCCCGGAGCCCGCGCCGCCTCCGAAGAAGGCGGCCCCGCGCAAGCGGCCCGCGCGGCCGCGGGTCCCGCAGCAGCGGGTCCCGCGCAGCGTCGCGACCGACAACGAGGCCCGCGCGCTCGCCATCCTCGACGCCGAACCCGACATCACCGGCGCCGAGCTGGGGCGGCGGCTGGACATCAGCGCGCGCCAGGGGCAGCGGCTGCTGAGCCGGCTGGCCCGTCCGGCGCCGTCCTCGTCCACCCCGGCGTCCTGACGGTCACGTTTTCCTCCCCCGCTTCGTCAATGCGGAGACGGAAGGAGAGAAACATGGCCAAGCACGACATGACCATTGCAAGTCGGGTTGTCTCCACGCATGAGCCCCTGCTGCCTGCCGCTTTGCTGAGCGTTCGGCACCCCGTAGGGGCGTCTGAGGGCGCATCATGGGGCTATGGCTACAGCACCGAACCTCGGCGAGCGGCTTCAATCAGTCAGGAAGCGTCGGGGCTTCACACAGCGGACTCTTGCCGACGCGTCAGGGGTGTCCCTGTCGTTGATCCGGAAACTTGAGCAAGGCGAACGCGACGACACCCGCCTTGAGACGCTCCGCAAGCTTGCGAGAGCCTTGGAGGTGTCCACCTCGGATCTCATCGTGCGGCCCGAACCGGATGATGCCCCGTCCGACGAGTGGGCCCCAGTGAAAGAGGCTCTCCTTAAGCGGAACGGGCAGCCTGACGAGCCCCCCACGTTGGGCGGTGTGACGGGGGCTGTTGCTGCCGCTGAGCCGCTTTTCACTGAGAACCGGTACACCGAACTTGGTGCGGTCCTCCCGACGCTTCTCCGGGACGCTCACGCGCTCGGACGGCAGGGACGACAGGTCAGGTCCCGCGCCTTGCACCTGGCGGGGCTGCTGCTGATCTCAACACGGCAGTTCGATGCGGCAGAGATTGCGCTCCGTAAGGCGTTGGACGATGCCCCCGGACGGCTCGAAGAAGCCGCAATTATCAACAGCCGTTGTTGGCTTCTCATGCGGCGGGGTGACCTTGCCGGGACGTTGAATCTCGCTGCCGATTGGGCCGACGATATTGAACCGCGCATTTCTCGTGCGACGCCCGAAGAACTTGCGACATGGGGTGGTCTGCTGCTACGCGTTTCAACCGCTGCATCACGCAATAACGAATCCGGAGAGTCGGAAGATGCTCTGAGGTATGCGCAGGCAGCAGCGGTGACGCTCACGAAGGAATGGGCCCCGCCGTCTGATCCGTTGCGGACGTTCGGCCCGATCACTGTCGCTACACGTCGCGCGGAAAACTACATGATCGAAGAACGGCCGGACAGGGTAATCGCGCTTTCGGCAAAGATACCTAAGACGGGGTTCCGGGCGCGTGCGTCTAGCCGCAACCGGCATCGCCTCGATGTCGCTAAGGCGAATGTCCAGCTAAAGCAATACACGGATGCTTTCGAGATCCTTCAAGAGGTTCGGGCTATCTCGCCTGAATGGATCGTAAATCAGCGCATGGCGAGGGACATTCTTGGAAAGATCGTCGGGAAGCGGCGCACCCTCTCGCCGGAGATGCGCGATCTCGCCGATTTCATCCGACTGGACTACTGACCTGCACTGATAACGCCTTGTGGCACTTCGGGGTTGGAAGCTCGGAGAGTGCCAATGACTGCCCCCTGTCGCGAGCGTAGTTTCTGAGCTATGGAACCGCCAACCCCGCAAGCAAGGGCCCGGGAACTACACAATCGGCACCGGGGCCGCTGGCTGGTTATGTGGTCGGGATTCCATGCGCAATTCCTCGCATTCCCCACCTGGATCGGTGGGGGTGGCTGCATGCTCAAAGCACCGTCCGGCCCGGAGCTCGAACGCCTGATGGCGCAAGTCGAGCAGCAATCAGGAGTCCGAAGATGAGCCCCTCCGGGCGAACGGTGATGTAGCTGTGCCCGTGGATTCCCGTTCGCCCGGAGCGCAAAAACACTTTGGGAATCCCGACCCTGGAGAAAAGGTAGGTCAGCCAATCTCCGGGGCCGCTCCATGTCCGAAAAAGAATTCTAGGCTGCAAAGGGGCCCGCTAGTGATCTTGAATGGTTGGGACTTCGGCCCCGATCAGATCATGTTGACCGCTGAAGTCGGCGTCATGTTTAAGGTCAATTCCGAGTCAGTGGCCAACTGGGCAGCCAGCGGAGACCTTGACTTTATCCGGACGCCGGGCGGAACGCTGCGGTTCAGCCGCCAGCAGGTCGAGCACCTTATGCAGAGGGATGCCGGGGGCGATTACCACAAGTGGGACTTCGGTCCTAACCAGCTCATGGTCACGTCCGAGGTCGCCGCCGTCTTCAAGGTGGACCTGACGACAGTGCTTGAGTGGGCCTATAAAGGGGAACTCGCCTTTATCCGCACCCCCGGTGGTCATCGGAGATTCAGCCGTCAGCAGGTTGAACAAATCATTTGGGGACAGGGCCCCCGCTCAAAGTGGGATTTCAGTCCTGAGCAACTCATGCTCCCGTCCGAGGCAGGAGCCGTGTTCAGGGTGGGGTGTAAAACCCTGTGGCTTTGGACTAAGCAAGGCCGACTCGACTCTATCCGTACGATCGGCGGAGAGCGGCGCTACAGCCGCCATCAGGTCGAGCACATCATGGGTAATGGCCTGAACAGGCGACGCAATCCCCGCTAGACATCATGCAGAGTCCCGAGGTAAAGCCCCTGCGCTGGGGCTGGATCGCTGTCCTCCACTTTGAGAGCGGCGGGGGGTGGATGAAGTCCACGGAAGCGGCACGAAGAAGTGGAGTCTCCACAACCAAACTTAGGCGCTGGGCTGAAAAGGGAGTCATCAGTGTCATCCATGTTCCGGGCCGTCCCCGCAACTACTACATCGCCGAACTTGATTTCCTCGCAGAGTGGGAGGTAGCGAGACGGAAACTGGGAATGGGACCCCTGGACCTGCCCGCGTTGACCGGCTACATCCAGTTAACGCTAGAAAGCTGATCCCATTCCGAGAGACTGTCGTGCAATCACTCCGGCACCCTGCCTGTAGGGCATTCGCCTATTCGCCTTCCTGGAGCGGGACGATACCGATTAGGTATTCCGGTGTCTCGGGCCCGGCACCGATGAGGATGCTGTAGACCTGAAATGCCAGATCAAACAGCAAAGCTCGTTCGTGCTTGAGGCGGAACGTGTTGGGAGCCACCCCGTAAAGGCGTGCCGCATCCTGCCTGCGGCTCTCTAGCGTTTGCAGCGCCCTTGCCTCGCTCTCCAAAGCCAGGCAGATACGGAGCGCCTTACAGTCCGGGGGGTGCAAAAGCGAGATCGCGAATTCGATCAGGTTTTCCGTGTGGACGGCTCGCAGGGCATAGCTGACGTCCGTTTGGGCACCGGGCAAGAGTAGGTCAATGAGGCCTCGGCCGTGTATGTAGAGGCGATTTCTGCGTGCGCCGTAGTGGAGCGCGTCGCGTCGTAGTGCCTCGTAGACTTCTTCCGGTTGTGCCGCCACTTCCCGCAGGCCCTTCCGTTGCTCCCCGTGACTGGTGCGATCCTTGAGCATTCCGATTCTGCGTTCTGGGGACGTTCTCAAGGGGCGATACGGCTACCCGTCCGGTCGCGAGGTGCCGACTTTGAAGATCACTCACGCGCCATGCTCCGGCGCGCGGACCCCCTGAGATACACGGCACCCCTCTCTGACCTGGGCAAACTTGCCTACCGGACAGCTGCGGGGTGTGCTCGAAGGCCACGTTCGAGCAGGTGTCCACAATACGTCACCTTTGCCGCTTCTGTCACCGTGGTTGCTGGAGCATGTCAAAAGGCGGTCTGACCTGCGGAAACGATGGTCTCTTAGCAGGTTCATAGCAGGTTCGCAGCACATTCCGGGCAGCCATATCACAAAGGCCCAGCGACCCGAAATCAGAAGATTTGCTACTAGATAGCGAAACGAACGGTTGATATCCGTCACTGATCGCGACGACGCTTAATGCGCTCATATTCGCATCCGTGAAAGGACCCCGGTCGTGGCCGTCTATTACCGCCGCTCCATCTGGACCAGGATTCTCGCCGTTCTGATCACCATTCCCGTTATCGCGTACCTGGCAAATCTCACGTACCGGTGGCTGGTGCCTTTCCTGCCGCTGGTCGGCGCGGCAATCCTCCTCATCATATTCGTAGGCCTTTTTCTTCGGCGTCGCCGCTACTGACGATTCCGAGGAGACCAAAGTCATGCAATGGGAACCCGCGATTGAGCTTCTCGCATTCTTCCTGGTCGGCTTCCTCGGCGTCGCCGCGTTCCGGGCTTGGGAGGCTCGCAGATGGCGCGCAGACCTAATGGCATTGCGCCTCCGCCTGCCAACGCGTATCGACCTAGATGACGTTTCCAGAATGCTCGCCATTCTGGCTGGCTCAACCCGACATTCGCCGGTCACGTTTGAGGTTGTCGGCACCACGCGAGGAATCCGGCATTACGTTCTGGTGCCGTCCGTCCTCGCCGCACGAGTCGTCACCACGCTCACCGCGACCATTCCCGGTATCCGGATCGAAGAAGACCCGGAATACCTGGGCAGCCGTCCCGCAATTCGCCTCGCGCGGGAATTGCGGTGCACGCGTGCATGGCGTCCGCTGGCGGCCGATCGCGGTCCGTCCGCGATAGCCGGATACCTTTCCGTGCTGTATCCGCTCCAGTCTGCTGAAGTCGTGCGCATTCAATGGGTCTTTCGGACAACACGTCTTACCAGAATTGTCGAAAGAGACTTGCCGGCGCCTGTGGTACGGGGAATTACCGAAAAGCAGTCTGCGCCGCTCTTGGAAGCCTGCGGACGCGTCGCAGTTTCCGCTCCCTATAAACGGCGAGCCGGTCTAGTAATGTCCGGCGTCCTGGCGGGCTTGGCTGTACTCAACAATCCGGGCGTGTCACTCGTGCGCCGAGTTCTCCCGTCGGCTGTAGTCGCCGGGCGAGTTTATCCACGGGCCTTCCCTCTGGTCGGTCCCTGGCCGTGCCTGGTGAATTCTGTGGAGGCTGCGGCCCTGGTGGGAATACCGCCACAAGGCGTCACCATTCCCGGGCTGTCGACCGGTAGCGCGGCGCAGCTCCCCGCGCCACCTGACATGGCCCGTACGGGCCTGATTGTCGCGGAGTCCAACTATCCAGGGCAGCAGGGCCGACCCCTCACGCTCGCCACAGAGGACCGTCTGAGGCACGTCACAGTGCAGGGTCCCACGGGCGCAGGAAAAAGCGAACTGCTGGCAAATATGGCGCTCCAGGACATCCACGCGGGATACGGAGTGGTCGTCCTTGACCCGAAATCGGACCTGGTGACCGACATCCTCGCACGCATTCCTGAGAAGCGGCTATCTGATGTCATCCTGATGGACCCCTCAGCCGTGAATAGACCGGCCGGTTTCAACCTGCTACAGACGGCTCACGACGAACTGTCCAGAGAGCTGGTCGTGGACCGCACCGTTCACATATTTGCGCAATTGTGGCGGTCCTCGTGGGGCCCCAGGACAGCCGACGTACTAAGGAATTCGCTGCTGTCCCTGGTTTCCTCCCGAGGTGCCGACGGGCAACCGCTGACTCTGGTCGAACTGCCGGAAATTCTCCTGAACGCTGACTTTCGGAGGATGGTTCTCAAGAAGGCTAACGTCCCCCCTGCGGTCTCGCAATTCTGGAGCGTCTACGACCGCATGAGCGAGGCTGAACAACTGCAAGTCACAGGGCCCACGCTCAACAAGCTCCGAGCCCTCACGGTGCGGGCTCCGCTGCGGCTTATGCTCGGCCAAAGCAAGGGTATTGACCTGGGGTCAGTATTCAGGGACGGGAAAATCCTACTCGTCCCCCTCTCCAAAGGCGTTGTCGGCCCAGAGGCCGCGCAGCTTCTGGGTTCATTGGTCGTCGCGTCTTTGTGGCAAGAATGCCTGAATCGTACGACCGTGCCGAAGCACGCACGAAAGCCGGTCTTCGGCTACCTGGACGAATTCCCTGACATACTACGCCTCGCTGCCGCTCGCGAGTTGCCTGACATTCTCGCGCAGGCGCGCGGACTCGGCTGGGGCCTCACCCTCGCATATCAGTATCTGGATCAATTGCCGCCCGAGGTCGCGTCGGGCGTATTGGGGACCGTCCGAACCCAAATCGTATTTCAGCTGGAGTACTCCGACGCGCACACAATGGCCCGCAGGTTCGCCCCATTGGAGCGAGCCGACCTAGCAAATCTCAACACTTTCGAGCTGGCAATGCGGCCTTGTATCGGCGGTTCCACACGCGCACCAGTAACCGGCTCAACGTCCCTCATGCCGGGCGCGCTGCACGATCCGGAAATGGTCCGGCTCTACTCACTCACGCGTCACGGAACCGAACGGCTCGCCGTTGACCAGGCTCGTGCACGACGTATCGAGACTGCTTCGCAAATCAACCCGTCCGCCAATAGCTGGGAATCCCAAGAGGAGGAATAATGACCAGCTTCGCCATTCCTAGCCCCCTTCCATCCGGCCTGCGCGTCCGCATTCGCGTCCGCCTTCACTCGCGCGAAAGCCGCCCGGGCCTGTTCGCCCAGGTCGGCCCCCCGCAGAAGCCCAACCGGCAGCCTAAATT
>NZ_SMJX01000018.1 GCF_004348535.1 Actinomadura sp. KC216 | reverse complement strand
CGCCGAGATCATCGCGTTCCCGCACATCACCCGGCTCGGCCCGGGAACCGTCGCGGACAGCCCGAGGCTGCGCGACGGCCTGGCGCGGGAGGAGCGCACCGGCGACTACCTCCGCTCCCCGGTCTTCAACGGCGGCAAGGAGGAGTTCTACTTCCCGGTCCTGCGCCGGATCTGGGGTGAGGACGTCCTGCGCCGCCGCGGCGACCTCGACCTGATCCTCTTCCCCGCCCTGGACCTGAGCCTGGAGAAGGCGTCCGCCCGGCCGGTTCCGGAACCGGAACTGCGCGAGCGGCTCGTCAGGTCCCTCACCGACGACCCTCCCCTTCCCGACTGGCAGCCGTTCACCACCGCCGAGGAGCTGCGGAAGGCGGTGTCGGCCGCGGCGGAGTCGCTGGCGGACAGCCGCCCGGCGGCGTACGAGGTGCACTACGGCACGAGCGCCACGGACCCCGTGGCCGCGGTGGAGGAGGTCCTGGGCCTGCGCCCTCGTCCGCGAAGTCCGTACACGTCCGGGCCCTCACTCGAAGGCGTCCGGTCGGGCACGCCCTCAACACGACAGGAGTAGCAATGGCGGAAGAAACAGGCACCAACGTCCACGGCACGTTCAAGGTGAAGCGTGGTCTCGCCGACATGCTGAAGGGCGGCGTCATCATGGACGTCGTCACGCCGGAGCAGGCCAAGATCGCTGAGGACGCCGGGGCCTCGGCGGTCATGGCGCTGGAGCGGGTGCCCGCCGACATCCGCCGGGACGGCGGCGTCGCGCGGATGAGCGACCCGCAGATGATCGAGGGCATCAAGGCCGCGGTGACGATCCCGGTCATGGCCAAGTGCCGCATCGGCCACTTCGCCGAGGCGCAGATCCTCGAGTCCCTGGGTGTCGACTTCATCGACGAGAGCGAGGTGCTGACCCCGGCCGACGAGGCGCACCACGTCGACAAGTGGGCGTTCAAGACGCCCTTCGTCTGCGGCGCCACCAACCTGGGCGAGGCGCTCCGCCGCATCAGCGAGGGCGCCGCGATGATCCGCTCGAAGGGGGAGGCGGGGACCGGCAACGTGGTCGAGGCCGTCCGGCACCTGCGGTCGATCACCGGGGACATCCGCCGGATCACGCAGGCCGACTCCGCGGAGCTGTACGACTGGGCCAAGCAGCTGCGCGCGCCGGTCGAACTGGTCCGGGAGATCGCCGAGACCGGCGCGCTGCCGGTGCCGCTGTTCTGCGCGGGCGGCCTCGCCATCCCCGCGGACGCGAGCCTGGTGCTCCAGCTCGGCGCGGAGGCGGTCTTCGTGGGCTCGGGGATCTTCAAGAGCGAGAACCCGGCCGCCCGCGCGCGGGCCATCGTCGAGGCGACCACGCACTACACCTCGGCGACCATGGTGGCCAAGGTGAGCCGCGGGCTGGGCGCGGCCATGCCGGGCCTGGAGATGGAGCAGCTCGACACCAAGCTGGCCGAACGTGGCTGGTAGACCACTCGTCGGCGTCCTGGCACTGCAGGGGGCGTTCCTCGAACACGAGGCCGTGCTGCGCGGCCTGGGCGCCGACACGGTTCAGATCCGCACCCCGACGGACCTGGCGGGCATCGAGGCTCTGGTGCTCCCGGGCGGCGAGTCGACGGTGATGTCGATGATGCTGACCTCCACCGGGCTCTGGGAGGCACTCAACGTCCTCGATCTCGGGGAGCTGCCCATCCTGGCCACCTGCGCGGGCGCGATCCTGCTCGCCAAGGACGTCCTGGACGGCCGGCCGGACCAGGGCTCGTTCGGGCTGGTGGACCTGTCGGTGCGGCGGAACGGCTACGGCCGCCAGATCGACAGCTTCGAGAGCCCGGTAGAGCTGGACGACGGGCAGCCGCCGTTCCCGGGCGTCTTCATCCGGGCCCCGATCATCGAGCGCGCCGGCCCCGGCGTGACGGTGCTGGCCCGCGTGGCCGGTCCCGCGGGACCGACCCCGGTGCTGTGCCGTGCGGGCAATGCCGTCGTGGCGACCTTCCATCCCGAGCTCACCCGCGACGGCCGGATCCACCGGCTGGCCTTCGGGTCGCTGCTCGGAGACGCGCCGCCGGCCTCCGGCGCGGCGCACGGGACGAGCGGAAGGCTGTGATCTCTTGGCCCGGTCCTTCGTCCAGTCAGAGGCCTGGTCGGCCCGCGCCGACCGGGTGATCCCCGGCGGTGGCCAGACCCTCTCCAAGGCGCCGAGCCAGTGGGCGGCGGGCGCCCCCTCGCTGCTGCGCCGGGCCGAGGGCGGCCACGTCTGGGACGTGGACGGGAACGAGTGGGTCGACTTCCCCATGGCGCTCGGCCCGGTGGTGCTGGGCCACGCCGACCCGAGGGTGGAGCAGGCCATCGTCCGGCAGCTGCGCGACGGCATCAGCTTCACGATGACGCATCCCCTCGAGGTCGAGGTCGCCGAGCGGATCGTGGAGCTGTGCCCCGGGGTGGACGCGGTCCGCTTCGCCAAGACGGGGTCGGAGGCGACCACGGCGGCCGTCCGGCTCGCCCGCGCACGCACCGGCCGCGAACGCGTGCTGGTGTGCGGGTACCACGGCTGGCACGACTGGTACGCGGCCGTGACCCCAACGGCCAAGGGGGTCCCGCGCCACGCGGCGGAGCTGGTGACCCCGTTCCCGTTCAACGACCTGCGGGCGGTGACCGAGGAGCTGCGGGCGGGCGACGTCGCGGCGGTCGTCCTCGATCCGTGCGGGCCGGGCCGTCCCCGGCCCGGGTTCCTGGAGGGGGTGGTGGAGGCGTGCCGCCGGGCCGGCGCGCTTTCGATCTTCGACGAGGTCGTCGCGGGTTTCCGCGTCGCACCGGGCGGGGCGCGCGAGAAGTACGGCGTGGTCCCCGACCTGTCGTGCTACGGGAAGGCGCTGGGCAACGGCATGCCGCTCTCGGCGGTCGCGGGCGGCCGGGAGACCATGCGGGAGTTCGGCGAGGTGCTGGTCTCGGGCACCTACGGCGGTGAGACGCTCTCGCTCGCCGCGGCGCGCACCGTCCTCGACGTGGTGTCCGAGGGTACGGTGCTGCCGCGCATCGGGCGGCTCGGCGAGCGGTTGCAGGCCGGGATGGACGGCAGCGTCCGGCGGCACGGGCTCACCGAGCTCGTCACCGTGGGCGGCGAGCCCTGCCGGCCCGTGGTCGGCTTCGGCGGCGACCAGGTCGTCAAGAGCTGGTTCCAGCAGTGCTTCACCGCCGACGGGCTGCTCTTCACCGGCACCTTCAACCTGTGCGCCGCGCACTCCGACGAGGATCTCGACCGCGCCCTCACCGCGTTCGAGCGTGCCTGCGCGGCGCTCGCCGAGGAGGGTGACGCGACACGGCTGCTCCAGGGCGCGCCGGTCACACCGGTCCGGCGGTTCGCCGGGGAACCCGCCGGAGCGGCCGAGGCCGGGGGGTCACGGCTGTGAAGGAACGGAGCCGCACGACTGTGAAGGGAGGGAGCAGCGCCGTGCCGTGCTCGGCTCGGGCGGGCCGGTCCCCGCGGGGTGCGCGGACGCGGCGAGGGGGAGCCTCCGCGCTCCGGCCCGGCCGATCGTCAGTCCTTCTCCGCGACCGGCGCCCGCCGCGCCGCCGGGACCCGGTTCGGCCGGGCGGGCTGGAACCGGTGGCCGGTCGCCGCGGAGAATCTCCGCCGCGCCCGCTGCAGGTCGTCGTAGCGTTCCATGACCTTGGCCGCGAGACCGAGGTCGCCGCGCTCCTGGTGGGCCTGCGCGATGATCCGGTACGGCCATTCGCTGAACTCGTCCACCCGGATGCCCGCGGTCGCGTGCTCGACCGCCGGCATCGCCTCGCCGGCCGCCATCATCTCCTCGGCGACGATCTGCAGGGCGGTGAAGCGCAGATGGTCCCACTGGAGCTGGGCGGCCCGGCCGGTGGCGCAGTCGCAGTCGTGATCGGACATCAAGGGCAGGGCGAACAGGCGCCAGACGGGGGCGCCCGGTGAATCCGCGCGGATGGCCCCCGACGAGACGACCGCGCGCGCCTCCGCCTCGGCCGTCTCCCAGTCCACCCTCACGTTCGGCAGCAGGGAGATGGTGAGGTCGTTGACCTCCAGCAGCGGGACCTCGGTCGCCGACCGCAATCGCCAGAGGATCTGGCGGAGGCGTTTGGTGGCGGCGGCCGCGCCGAGTCCGGGCCACAGGATCTGCGTCAGGCGGCGGCGGTCGATGGTCCGCCCGTTGACCGCCACGTGGGAAAGAAGTGAGCGCGGGATCGCGGGAATCTCGATTTCCTGCCCGCCGACCCGGAGGCTGAATATCTCGAGGATGTTGAGCGCTGGATCGTTGGTGGACGATAAGCCGCTACTCACGTCGCACTGCCCGGTGAACTCGCACTGCCCGGTGAACCGTCTGCTCGGATCGTCAAAGGCCCTGTTCGAGCCTTGGATAAGGGCACGGCCCCCGGCGAGTCGGTCAACGGACCGTGATCACCCGTGCGTGTGTTGCCATGATTCTCATTGAATCCCATTTACACTTCAACCGTTCCTAGGAATGTGCAGCTCAGCGGATCGTTTGTGGTAAATCGGAAAGGGCCCCGTGACGTTGCGTGCTGCCCCGCATACGTTGACGAAAGCATAATCGGAGCATCTACGGCTCTGTCAAGACCTCATTCAGAGATTTCGATACCTGGTCTTGACATCCTGTTAACGTCTCCTTAGTCTCAAGGTCATCTCGATCGATGGTCGATGGTTTCCCAGGTGCGCCGCCATCTGAAGCCGCCCCCGATCGGCCAACTGGGCTCGGTCAATGCATTTCTGCGACCGAATGCTGAGGACGGTGGGAACTCGGTGCCCCCGAAGGGCGCAAGGAAGACAGCTTGTCCGGTTTGTTGATCCATGTCCTGTGAACTGTGTTGAACGGGGGAAGTGTCGGCATGGAGGGAACGTTGAAGATCGCCGTGGTCGATGGTTACTCCACGGGCAGGGTGCTCTCCCGCAGGCTCAAGGAGCGTGGCGCGCGGAGCTTCCACGTGCAGAGCAGGCCGGATATTCACCCCTACTACCTGAAGGGTTTCCAGCCCTCCGACTTCGAGGCGGACCTCGGTCACGACCCGGATATCGAGTCGCTCGTCACGCGGCTCGGCGAGCTGGGAGTGGAGCGCGTGGTCCCCGGCACCGAGTCGGGAGTCCTGCTCGCCGACCGGCTCAGCGACCGTCTCGGCCTGCCCGGCAACCGCGCCGACCTGGCCGACGCCAGCTGCGACAAGACCCGCATGGCCGAGGTGGCGGCCAGCGGCGGTGTCGTCGTCCCACGTGGGAGGTCCTTCCGGGACGCGGAGGAGGCCGTCGGCTGGTACCGGTCCGCCGGGCTGGCCGGCGTGGTGGCCAAGCCCGTGGCCAGCGCGGGGTCGGACCACGTCTACTTCTGCGACGACGCCGAGAGCCTCCTTCGGGCATGCCGGTGGGTGCTCGAAACGGCCAACGTCTACGGGGACGCCAACGACAGCGTCCTGGTGCAGGAACGCGTCTTCGGCACCGAGTACTTCGTCGACACCGTTTCCTGCGAAGGCCATCACAAGATCGCGGAGGTCTGGCGTTACACCAAGACAGTGAACGCCGACGGGATTCCGCTCTACGACTATCAGGAGCCGGTCACGCCGGGGTCGCCCGAGTGGCTCCGGTTACGTGATTTCACCCGCACCGTTCTCGATGTGCTGGGCATCAGGAACAGCCCCGCGCACACCGAGGTCATGCTGACCGACTCCGGGCCCGTGCTCATCGAAACCGGTGCGCGGCTCGGCGGCGGGACGCTTCCCGATGTCGTGGACAAGCAGTGCGGATTGTCACAGACGACGATGTACGTCGATTCGCTGTTCGACCCCGGATGGCTTATCGGCTACGACGACGCGGCGGCCGAGCTCGATCGCGCCGTACGTTTCGTTGATCTAAACAACCGTTTTCCCGGGGTGGTTGCATCGCTAGAGTGGCGCAGGGCCATCGAGGCACTGCCGACGTTCGCGGGCATGGCCACCGGTGCCGTCCCGGGACACGAGTTGGGCCCGACGACGTGCCTTCTCGACTCCCCCGGCTTCGTTTATCTGGCGGCCGACGATCCGGACCAGGTCGTCGCCGACTACGACGCGCTCCGCACGTTCGAGTCGCAACCTTTCTACACCGCGTAAGGCGCACTCCCAGACGAGCCGAGCGGCCGCCGGGGCTGAATGACGAAGGTGCATGATGCTTGAGCTGACCAGTGTTTCCGAGGTCCACGGCGTCGTCGCGAAGGTACTGCAGGAATGCCAGAACGGACTCGCCGGCCGGGCCATTACGGTGACCTTTCCGGGGGTGGCCGATCGGGGTGCCGCATTGCGCGCGGCCGTCGAGGCGGCCGGCGAGCACGCCGCGGAGGTCGGCGCCTCGGCGCGGCGGCACCGCACGGGGATCGATCTCACCGTCCCCCTCGCGTTCGTCACCGTCGCCGTCGACGCCGACCGGCTCGTGATCGCCGGCCACCACCGGTCCGGCGAGGACGGCGCGCGGCAGGCGGTCCCTCTTCCCACGACGACCGGGACGACCGGGACGACCGACCAGCCCGCCGAGTTAGATGACCAGTCCGCGGAGTTATGGGACACCGCGGACTGGATCCTCGGGCTGGAGCCGCGGCGCGTCTCGCCCGCCGACGGCGACCGGCTGCGCGCCCTGCTCGACGGCGACAGCCGGCTGCTGGCCACGGCCGCGGCCGACGCGCTGAACGCGGCCGGGGACCCCGCCGTCCCGCGGTTCGTCGTCGAGCACCGGCCCGACGAGGTCCTCGGGGCCGCGCAGCCCTCCGACCGGCGCTTCAGCCAGAGCTGGGAGAGCCGGGTCAGCGTGGACGAGTACGCGCTGTTCGAGGCGACGCACCCGGCCTACGCGGCACAGATGATCATGCTGGGGAGGATGGTCCGGGCGCACTCGGCCGGCACCCCGGACCGGATCCTCGACGTCGGAAGCGGCCCTGGGCTGCCCACGGTCATGCTCGCCGAGCTCTTCCCGCACAGCAAGATCGACGCGGTGGAGCCGAGCCCGGCCGCCTACCCGTACCTGTGCCACAACGTCGCCGGATGGCCGATCAGGCCGCACCACGCGGGGATCGAGGAGTTCACCGGCGACGGCGGCTACCCGCTGGTCGTCTCCGTCGGCACCTCGCACCACCTGGACACCCGGGTGTTCCTCCGCTCGCTCGCCCGGCTGGTCGACCGGAACGGCCTGGTGATGGTCGCCGACGAGCTGATCGGGGCGTTCGAGACCGAGGAGGAACGCTCCAGCAACATCGCCCGGCACCACATGGTCTACATCGACGAGGCACTGGCCCACGTCCAGGCGGACCGGTTGCCGCAGGTGGAGAGCGCGCGCCTGCGCGCCTTGCGGAAGGCTTCGAGCCTGCCGCCGGACGCGCTCGCGGGCCTCCTCGCCGAGGTCCGGCGCGACCGGCCGGTGCACGTCGGCGCGGCCGGGGGCTGGCAGCGGGTGCGATTCGCCGTCCTGGAACTCGAAGCGCTGGTGGCGGGGATCGCCTACGACGTGGAGCGCAAGACCTATCCGGCGAACTTCGTCCGGATGGCCCGCGCCGAAGGCCTGGAACTGGTCGATCACCGCAGGGTCTACGGGACCGTCGGCACGCGCCCCGGGGATGCCGGAACGCATCTGTTCGTCCTGCGTCCCGCCGACCCGGCGTGAGACGCACCTTCCTTCACCGACAGGAGTGGAACCGCATGACGTTCGAGCCACCATCACTGGAACTGCGCTTCGGCAGCGGGGTCGAGGTCTCCGAGGAGAACCGCCGCGCGCTCGCCGGGGAGCGCATGTCCGCCGAGCTTCCGACCTGGGCGGACGTCCTCAAGTACTTCCCCGACTTCAGCGGCGCGACCTCGGCGTTCGTGGCGGGCTCCGTCGTCCTCGGGTGGGGGCACGCGGCCAGCGACCTCGACCTGTACGTCATCGTGGACGACCCGATCACCGTCAGCCCGGGGCAGGAGGCGTTCACCCGCGACGCCTCGACGGCGGATCCGACCATCAACATCGTGATCGGTGAGCTGAGCCAGTACCGCGCCGACGCCGAGGTGTGGCGGATCGTCCAGATCGACGAGATCATCGGCCGGTTCAGCGGGGAGATCCCCGACCAGGAGGCGCCCGAGCTCGGGAAGCTCGAGCAGGACATGCTGTACCGGCTGGTCAGCGGCCAGGCGCTGCACGGACGGCCGTGGTGGGAGGAACGCCGCTCGGCGATCCTGAACTCCCGGTACGGCGCCTGGCTCGCCGAGAACCGCAAGCTCAGCGCCGAGAGCTATCTGGAGGACGTGGGGGGCCTGCTCCAGTCCGGCGACCTCGAGACCGCCGTCCTCGCGGCGCGGGAGGCCTTCACCTTCGCGCTGGAGGCGCTGCTCGCGGTCAACGGGGACTTCTCGATCAACCGCAAGTGGCTCTACCGCAGGCTTGCCACCACCCCCCTCCGGGAGCTCTCCCTCGACGAGGGCTGGGCCCTGCTGAACGGGAAGGGCGCCGCCGAGGACCCGCGCGGATGGTCGGAGAGGGCCGCCCGCTCGGCGCAGCAGATGCTGCTGGTGGTGGAGGAGCGGAGCGCGTGATCGGCGACGACTGGAAGCCGCTGCGTTCGCTGGGGGTGTTCACCCGGCGGTCCGGCTCGGAGATCCTGCTGGAGTCCTACATCGACGCCTACTCGGTGAACGAGACCGGCGCGTACATCTGGTCCCTGGTCGGCGGCGGCCGGGCGGTGAAGGAGATCGTCGACGCCGTCGCCGAGCACTACTCGGTGGACCGGGCGAAGGCGGACGAGGTCGTGAAGTCCTACCTGGGCACGCTCCTCGAGCGCGGTTTCATCCAGGCCGATCCGGAATCCGGCTGAGCGCATGACGGCGGCCGCGGGACTGAGAACGGTGGTCGTCAGCGACGACCTGCTGCTGGGCCACGGCGCCGTGGCGGTGCTCGACGGGCTGCCGCCGGTGGAGTCGGCCCGGCTGGTCGCGGCGGGGGAGGAGTGCCGGTGGGCCGACGTGGTCGTGGTGATCCCTCCGGTCCGTGGCCGCCCGATCGTGCGCCGGGCCGCCGCGACGCTCGTCCTGCTGGCGGATCCCTCGTCGGCCACCGCCGGGGAAGCGCAGGAGTGGGTGAGCCGGGCCGACGCGGTCCTGCCGGTGAAGGGCCTGACCGCCGCGGATCTGGAGCGCGTCCTGAGCGAGCTCTGCTCCCTTCCGCCGAGCCGGGTGCCCGATCAGGTGCGCGCCATCCTGACACCGCGCGAGACCGAGACCCTGGGGAACCTCGCCCGGGGGCTGACCAACCGCCAGATCGCGGTCCGGATGGGGATCACCGAGCACGGCGTCAAACGCAACGTGGCCATGGTCATCGCCAAGCTCGGCTCCACGAACCGCACCTCGGCCGTCGCGGCGGCCATCCGGCTCGGGATCATCGACGCGAAGGGCAGGGTCCTCGGCAGGGGCCGGCTGGTGAACTACGGCGACCCCTCGCACAGCGGCCTGCGTGCGGAGAGCACGGTGATCACGTCGGCGGGGCGGTAGGCCGCGGGCGGGTGGTGGCCGCTGCGGGAACTCGCGGACCAGCGCGCGTGGACGGGTGCCGCCCCCGCGGCCCGGGCGCAGCCCAGGTCGGTCTCGGAGTCGCCCACGTACGCGGTCTCCGATGCGGAGACGCCCAGCAGGCGGCAGGCGTGCAGAAGGCCGTCCGGAGCGGGTTTCGGGTCGGCGACCTGGTCACCGGTCACCACGACGGGGAAGTAGCCGTCCAGGCCGCTGCCCGCCAGCATCGGGTCGGCGATCCGGCGCGTGGCGCTGGTGTAGACCGCGAGGAGGACGCCGTCGTCGCGCAGCGCCCGCAGGAGTTCCCGGACGCCGGGGAACGGGCGGGCCGACTCGACCGCGGCGGCGGCATGCTCGTAGAGGCGCTCCGTCTCATCGTCGGTGACCGCCCTGCCCAGAATGTGCGCCAGCAGCGCCGGAGCGGGGCCGAGGTGCCACATTCCGACCAGCTCGTCGACGGTCAGCTCTGGGCCGCCCAGTTCGGCGATGGCCGCCACGTAGGCTTCCGGCAGCGATGTCATGGTGTCGACGAGGGTGCCGTCCAGATCGAACACCACCGCCTGAACTCCGATGCCACCGTCGTCGTGCCGTCTCATCGAGCACCGGCGGCGTCGGGCGGGGCATGTCGTTCGGCTCGCACCCGAGCATGATTCCACACGCGCATCGGGCTGGCCCCCGCGCCGGCCGTCGCGCTCGACTTTCGGGGTAGCCATTCTGCTACTGGTAACCGCGTGCCGGCTGCGATTTGATAAAGAGCGATATCTTTCTCGGCAATCGTCTGGTCTGGATAATGCTGAACATTCTCTCGGTCGAATGGATGGCGATGGGCGCGACCCGGCTCGCGGTGGCGGCCAAGGAGCGGGGGGCGGTGCTGCATGTGTTCGCCAAGAATCCCGGTCGCTTTTCCCATGACATTCAGCTCAGCGGGCCGTGCGATGCCCTGATCCTGCACCAGGTCGACACCGGCGACCCGGAGGCGGTGAAGAAGGCCGTCGACGGGATCGGTGAGATCCATGGCCTGGTCACCGTGACCGAGCACTGCGGGTGGCCGACGTACGAGTACCTGTCCTCCCTCGGGCTGCCCGGCCAGAACGTCGACTCCATGCGTCTGCTCCGGGACAAGACGGCGCTCCGCAAGCACCTCCACCGGACCGGGCACTCGAGCAGCGCCGGCATCGGGGTCAAGGTCGCCGAGGCCGGCGGCTCGACCTTCGCGGAACTCGGCGACCGGCTCGGCCTGCCGTTCCTGGTGAAGCATTCGGCCGGGGCGGGGAGCAAATTCGTCTGGCTGATCCGCGACCGGGGCGACTTCGACGATTTCCTGCGGGAGGCCCGCGAGGGAATGCCGGACGGGGAGGTCGTCGCGGAGTCGTACTTCATCGGGACGCTCTACAGCGCGGAGACGATCACCTGGGAGGGCGAGACCAAGATGCTGGGCATCGCCAGCAGGGTGCTCTCGCCCGAACCCCACTTCCGCGAGGAGGCCTACGGGTTCCCGGTGCTGTTCCCCGAGGAACGCCAGGCGGAGATAGAGGCGTGGATCCGTGACGTCCTGGCGGCCACCGGCTACGACAACGGGCTCACCCACACCGAGTTCATCATCACCAAAGACGGTTTCGAGATCGTGGAGATCAACGCCCGCATCGCCGGGACCGGATTCGGTGACATGCTGGACGAGGTGTACGGCCTCAACATCTACGAGGACATCATCGACATGGCCCTGGGCGTACGCCCCAAGGTGATGGACACCGAGCTGGTCCCGCGCAAGGGGACGGCGATCATCTTCCTGTACCCCCTGACCACCGGCGTCTACCAGGGAACCGACGGGGCCGAGACGCTGGAGCGCCATCCGGGCGACCCCGTCCTCCACCAGGACCGCCCGGTCGGCTCCGAGATCGTCAGCGTCTACGACCAGTACGGCACCACCGGCTGGCTCCTGGCCGGCGGGGAGACGACCGAGATCGCCCTGCTGAACGCGCTGTCGGCGGCCGGGAAGCTCCACTTCCGGATGGGAGCGAACGGCTCGGGCTGAGCCCCGGCGGCGACGTTCGTGTGATGTAGGTCACACCTGATCGGCCGGTTCCATCGGCCCAGGCCACGTGATCTCCGTCACGGATTCCAACGGCTGTGGTCACACGCGGTCAGGATCGCTTGTTGACATGCGATTCTTGTGAATTTAATATCTGGATATTGAAGTGTGTTATCACTCAGGCTTAATCCGGGGGTGTGATCAACGGGGTGTAGATAGCGATGTCCTGTCCAGGCCATGCCAAGCGTCCCGGGAACTGATCGGGACGGGCCTTGTGGTGGGGCTGGGGTCCGGGCCACAGTGATCTCATTATTGGGAATCTCGATATTGGGAATCTCACTATTGAGACTTGCCGCCGACGGATGCCGTGGGGAACCACTCCGAGGGGGTAGCTCGCGGACGCCTGCGACGCGGGGCGCAGCCTTCAGGCCCTCGCGGTCCGGGCGATGCGGCGGGCGTGCGAGCGGGAGCCGGTTGCAGACCTGCCATGGTCAGGGCTTGACGTCGACGTGCCCGGTCATCATCCGGAACGGCTTGTCAGACGAACCAGGAACATCGATGACCGCTCGACAGGGAAGCGACGATGAGATTCCTGATGCTCGGCAACCTCGAGGTGTACGACAAGGACGGCCGGGGCATCCGGCTCAGCCGGACCAAGCACCGCCAGCTCCTCGGGCTCCTGCTGCTCCGGGCGAACCACGCCGTGTGCGTCGACCAGCTCGTCGACGGGATGTGGCCCGTCGACCCGCCGCGTTTCGCCAGGGGCAACATCAAGACCTATGTGTCGGCGCTGCGGCCCGTCGTGGACCAGGCGGGAGCGCTGATCGAGACCGTTCCGCGCGGCTACCAGCTGACCGTGCGGTTCGAATACGTCGACGTGCTGAAGTTCGAGGAGCTGTTCCAGGCGGCGGTCGGTCCCAGCGACCGCGACGCGGCGGAGCGGGTCGACCTGCTTCAGCAGGCGCTCGGTCTGTGGCGGGGCGAGGCGCTGCAGGACCTCAAGGGCGACGGTGGACCGCTCCGCTACGCCGCGACCCGGCTGCAGGAGAAGCGGATCGTCGCGATGCAGAACCTCGCGCGCCTGTACCTGCGGCTCGGCCACCACCACGACGCGATCGACCGCCTGCGGATGGCGTTGAGCTGGGAGCCGTTACGAGAGCCGCTCTGGCGGCTGCTCATGTTCGCCCTCTACCGGGACGGCCGCCAGGCGGAGGCGCTGTCGGCCTACCGCGAGTTCCGCGCCATCCTCGTTGAGAACATCGGCCTGGAACCCAGCGGAGAGCTGCAGGCCCTGCACTCCATGATGCTCTCCGGCGACGTGCCGCTCACCGTGTGACCTCCAGGTTCACCGCCTCCAGTTTCACCGTGCCTCCAGGTTCACCGTGATGGTCTTGGGGCGCCGGTACTCGGCGAGCGCGAGCGCGCTGAGGTCCGTTCCGGTGCCCGAGTCCGCGCGGCCGCCGTGGGGCAGCTCGGCGGTCTGCACCAGATGGCAGTTCACCCAGACCTCCCCGGCACGCAGTCCCCGGGCCGTCTTCAGCCCGGATTCGATGTCCCGGGTCCACACGCTCGCCGCCAGGGCCTGCGGGACGCTCCCGGCCATCCGGAGCGCCTCGCCGATGTCGGCGGCCGGCTGGACGGTGAGGACGGGCGCGAACACCTCCTCCCGGATCACGGGGTCATCGTCGGGGACGTCGGCGAGCACGCACGCCGGCCGCCAGAAACCGCCCGCCTCGGGCTCCTCGAC
Source organism: Actinomadura sp. KC216 (assembly GCF_004348535.1). Taxonomy (GTDB): domain Bacteria; phylum Actinomycetota; class Actinomycetes; order Streptosporangiales; family Streptosporangiaceae; genus Spirillospora. The sequence goes on along the minus strand of NZ_SMJX01000018.1, from coordinate 38,087 downwards.
GGTGACGGCGCCGGCGCTGCGCACGCCCGCCTCCGCCTTGCCCACCAGCCGGTCGTACCGCTCGGCCTGCGCGGGGTTGTTGAGCGGCCCGAAGTCGCGTCCCGCCGACCGGGTGGCGAGCGCGTCGGCCAGCCGGTCCACCGCCTCCCGGTGGCCGCCGCCGACGGTGATCACCCGGCTGGGCCCGGCGCAGCTCTGCCCGGCGTTGTAGGTGACCGCGTCGGCGAGCGCCGCCCACGTTCCGGGCGGGGCGTCGGGGAACACGATGACGGGGCAGTTGCCGCCGAGCTCCAGGCTGATCCGGCGCACCCCCGCGCGGCGCGCCACGTCCAGGCCGCCGGGCACGCTGCCGGTGAACGCGATCGCGTCGACCTCGGCGTCGACCAGGAGCCGCCCGCACTGGCGCCCACCGGTCAGGGTGCGCAGGACCCCGGGCCCGAGGATCTCCGCGGCGTCCTCCGCCAGCCGCCGCGCCGAGTCGGGGGTGGACTCGGCCGGCTTGAGCACCACGGTGTTGCCGGCGGCGAGGGCGGGAGCGCACCGCCAGGCGGCCATGAGGATCGGGTAGTTCCACGGGACGATCGCCGCGACCACCCCGCACGGCTCCCAGCGCACCCAGCTCTCGTGCCCGCCGATCAGGCCGCCGGCCGCGGGACCCGTCTCCGCCCGCGCCGCCCCGGCGTAGAAGCGGAACAGGTCGGCGGCGAGGCCGACCTCGTCCAGCGCCTGCTGCCCGGGCTTGCCCGTTCCCGCCTGTTCGAGGCGGGCGTAGGCGGGTGCCTGCTCCTCGATCCTGCCCGCCAGCCGCAGCAGGCGGTCCGCGCGTTCGCGCACCGTGAGCGCCGCCCACCGGCCGGCCGCCGCCCGGGCCTCCGCCACGGCCGCCGCGACGTCCCGGGCGTCGCCGTCCGGGCAGGACCCCCGGACGGCGCCGGTGCGCGGGTCCACCAGATCCAGCGTGCTCATCGCAGCCCCGCGCAGGTGCTGCAGGGGCAGTGCGGGCAGCCGAGATCATGCGGCATCTCGGGAGCGCCGGCCGACAGTCCGCAGATGAGGCATTCCAGGTCGCCGTCCGGGGCCAGCACCTCGGTGTAGGGCACCAGCTCCATCCGGTCGTGGGCGTCGACGGGCTTGTGCGGCGCGCCGATGGCGAGGATCAGGTGGTCGGTGATGGCGCCGACGGCGTGCGGGACATCGCCTTCGATGAGGTAGACCTGCCCCGCCCGCGTCTGGTGGATCCGGCCTCCGTAGGTGATCGTGCCCATGCCCGCGATCACCGTGAGGACGTGGTGCCCCGGATGCGTGTGCGGGGCGAACCCCGCACCGGCGGCCAGCCGGATCACATCGGCGCCGATGGCGGTCCCGGAGCGGACCATCGCCTCGCCCGTGGCGTTCACCGCGCCGGCCATCGTGACGGGGCGGGGCCGGTGCGGAACCGACAGGCGCGTCAGATCCTGACCGATCTCGCAGTCCGCCCAGTCAACGATCTTGAGATCCGGTTTCCGGACGGGGGTCGTCATGAAGCGTCCCCGGCGTTGAAGAAGTCGTTGTTCTTGGCGATGTACGACTCCCACTCGGCGGGTACCTCGCTGTCCCGGTAGATCGCGTCGACCGGGCAGACGGTCACGCAGACGTCGCAGTCGATGCAGCGCTCGGGGTCGATGAAGTACTGGTCGGCCTTGTCGGTGGTCTCGATGCAGTCCGCGGGACACACATCGACGCAGGCGCCGTCCTTGACGTTCTCGCAGGGCTGGGTGATGACGAAGGCCATCGGCGGTCACCTTCCGGGTTCGGGCAGATTCGGGCAGGCCGGTCCGCGGAGCCGCTCGCCGGTCCGGACGTCGAACGTGGCCCCGTGCCAGGCGCAGCGGAGGAACGGGCCGTTGAGGTAGGCCTGGTCGAGCGGGGCGCCAAGGTGGGGGCAGCGTTCCGGGATCTCGTACTCGCTCGTCCCGTGCCGGACCACCAGGCGGCCATCGGGCAGGCGGACTGGAGCGGCCGTCATTTGTCTCCCTCCGGCCGGGTGAGCTTCTTGCCGTAGGTGCGGTCGAACTCCAGGCCGCGGGCATAGGCGGCGTCGGCGATATGGCCGAGCCAGTCGGCGAGCCTGGAGGCCAGGGGAACGTCGGACGGCCGGAACTCCAGGTGCTCGCGGTAGAAGGTCCGGTTCAGCCTGACGTCGGCGAGCCCCTTCCAGGTGAGGCCGTTGTAGTGGATGTAGGTGGGGATGCGGCAGCTCAGCCTGATACCGGCCGCGCGGTGGCCGCCGTGGTTGGCGTCCTCGGCGACGGCGATGTCGGGGAGGTTGAACGACTGGGCCTTGAACCGCCGGAGCAGCGTGTAGTTCTGCGCCTTCTTGACCACGTTGTAGCGGAGCCGCTGGCCGATGGCGTTCTGGATGCCGATGTGGTCGAACGGCACGCCCTCGGCGTCCCGGTCGAACCCCTCGTTGAAGCCCGTGTAGCAGAACACGTCCTCGTACTCGAACTCCCACGGGGCGTCGAGCTTGACCCCGATCGGCACGGTGAAGATGGCGTAGTCGACGGGGAGCGAGGTGTCCGAGGCCGCCCAGTGCGCCAGTTCCTTGAGGACGTCCGTGGGGGTGAGGCCCGCCGCCGCCGCGCCCTCGACCGCGGTCTCCCAGACCTGCGGCCCGTCCCCGCGCAGGCGGACGTCGAACCGGTCCTGGAGCCGCTCGCGCAGGTCGTCCGGCATCCGCAGCACCGCCGAACAGGCCGAGCGCGGCACGAGGAACTCGCGGCGCTCCCAGTTGCTGCCGTCGAACTGCAGGCAGCGCAGATGGTCGCGCTCGATCCGCACGCGCAGCCGGCCGAGCAGCTGGGCCAGCTCGACCGGGGACTCGGGCGGCTCGGCCGGCGGAGCGCCCGCCGAGCCCTCGTAGTGGCGGATCCGCTGGACCACGAAGTCGAACACGAGCGGGAGGGAGATGATCGACTGGTTGAGCTCCTGGAGGCAGAACCCGGACTCCCGCCATATCCAGGCGATCGTGGCCGTGGCCAGGGCGGCCTCGTCCCACTCTTGCGGGTCGGTGCGGGCGCAGTCGTAGAGCAGCGCGGCGACCTGCCGGTTCTCCAGCAGCTCGCCCCGGACGTAGAACCTGATCTGCTCCAGGCCCTCGATCCGCTGCTTGAGTTCGAGGAGCAGGACGGGCCGTTCCTCCTCGCGGAGGCCCGTCCACGAGGACAGGACGCGTTCCCGCAGGCCGGCGTGGTAGGGCCGGGGCAGCGCGGACCGGAACGGCGCCCGGGCGAGCACGGCGTCCGCCAAGGCGTCCAGGTCGCCCTCGCGGGCCTCGCCCGCGAGACCGAACTCGGCGCTGAGGACGGCGACGGGGTCGTCCGCCGCGGCCATTCTCTGCAGGACGTCGCCGTGGAGCTCCAGCGCCTTGGCGGTGTCGCCCCCGGCCTTGCCGAACGCGAGCGCGAGCGCGTACCAGGAGTCCAGCGGCGCGTCTCCGGACGGGATCCGCAGCCGGTACCACAGGTCGTACAGCGCCGCGCGCCACTCGCCCGCCTGATCGAGAACGGTCTCGAGGGCGGGCCGGTCCAGGAGCGCGGGATCCGTCACCGGGGTGGCGGCGATACCGGTGGCGAGCAGGCCGAGCGCGACCGCGCGGTCGTCCAGCTCCGCGTCGTCGCGGATGAGGCGGAGCCGGTACTCGACGTCGGAGTCGATGGCCTGGATGGCGGGTTCCGCTTCTTCGATCACGAAGCACCTCCGACGGGCTGGGCGGCGAGCGCCCGGATGGTGGCGGCGTCGAGCTCGTAGACGTTGAACTCGCCGGGCCCGGCGACGCCGTCCGGCTCGTCCAGGTGGCCCGCACGGGCCGGGCGCAGCCCGACGCTCTGCACGACGCGGTTGATGCCGACGTTGCGGGTCCGTGTCTCCAGGACGAGCCCGTCGATCGGGTATTCGCTGAGCACGTGGTCCGCCAGCACGGGGAGGCTGTTCCAGAAGATCGCGGACAGGATGCCGCGGCGCCGCACGGACGGGTCGGTCAGATGGACGTGCAGGTACCCCTTGGGCCGGCCCAGGATATTGATATTGGTATAGCCGATGACCGCGTCGTTCAGGCGGAAGGTGAAGCCGATGGCGCCGTCCTTCGGCTCGCCCCGGTGGCACAGGCCCAGAAAGCGGCGGCGGGTGTCCTCCCGGCCGCCGAGTTTGGCCAGGTCGATGCCGAGGAAGTCGAGGTCGGCCCCGCCGTCGTGCCAGTACGAAACGAATGACTCAATGTCCGGCGGCTCCATGTCACGGACGCTCAGCCAGTCGTCGCCGAATGCGAATCGCAACAATTCCATCCCTGTCGGACGCCCCCTTCGATGGTTGGCCATGTCTCGATGGTGGGACGCCGTGGTCCGCTGCCGGTTCGTGGCCGATTCACGGGAGGTTCACGGACGGTTCATCGGTTCTGCGGATCCCGGCCGGGGTCTTGCCAGCCCCCGGCCGGGATCCGCAGAATCAGGCAGCAGCAGGGCTGTCCCAGGGCAGGTGAACCGGAGAAGAGGTCAAGTTGATCACTCTGGAAGAAGTCCTCGGAATGATCAGGAAGAAGCTGCGCAACAAGCTTCCCGAGGACGTGGAGTTGAATGGCGAGACGGAATTGGACGGGCTCGGGCTGTCCAGTCTCCAGATCGCGGATATCGTGTTCTCGCTTGAGGACAAGTACGACTTCGAGTTCGACCTGCACGAGGCGCTGGGCATCACCACGATCAGCGGGATCGTCGAGGTGGCCAATGAGGCGCTGTCCGAATATTCGGACTGAGCGGGATCGGCCGCCGGCGCCACATCTCAAACCCGGTCTCATAGCTGATAAGGGATGATGACGGTAATGTCTAACCTCGGCCCCGAGGGGCCGGAAGACCTCGTCGGCCTGGCGGGAAGCTGGGCCGTTCCGGTGGGTGGTGACGCGCTGTTCACCTGGGATTACGACCGGCGCTCCGAGCGCCTTCTCAGCCTCTACACCAAGGGGAAGCAGCGGCAGTGGGACGCCGACAAAAGGCTCGACTGGAGCCATGAGGTCGACCCCGGCGATCCGCTGGGCATGCCCGACGAGCTGATCTGGATCGCCGACTCGGAACTGTGGGACCGGCTGCCGGAGAAGGAGCGGTCCGTCGTCAGGACGCACACCGCCGGTTGGATGTACTCGCAGTTCCTGCACGGGGAGCAGGGCGCGCTCGTGTGCGCCGCGCAGGTCGTGCGGATGGTGCCGGACATCGACGCCAAGTTCTACGCCTCCACCCAGGTGATGGACGAGGCCCGGCACGTGGAGGCCTACGACCGCTACCTCCGGGAGAAGATCGGCGTCCGGTACGGCATCACCGAGTCCCTGCGGGGCCTGCTCGACACGATCGTCCGCGACGGCAGGTGGGACTTCACCTACCTCGGCATGCAGGTGCTGATCGAGGGACTCGCCCTGGCCTCCTTCAGCATCCAGCGCGACCTCATGACCGACCCGCTGGCCAAGGCGTTCAACGCGTACGTGCTGGAGGACGAGGCCCGGCACGTCGCGTTCGGCCAGCTGGCGCTGCGCCAGTACTACCAGGACCTCACCGACGCCGAACGCCGCGAGCGGGAGGAGTTCGCGGTCGAGGCGTGCCACGTGCTCAGCGAGCGGTTCGCCGGGCAGGAACTGTGGCACAACCTCGACTACGGCGCCGAGGAGTGCATAGCGCTGACGCGCCAGTCGGCGGCCTTGCGGGTGTTCCGCTACCGGCTGTTCTCCCGGATCGTCCCGGCCCTGAAGAGCATCAACCTCTTCGGCCCGCGCATGCAGCAGGGCCTGGAGACGCTGCGGCTTATGCGGTTCTCGAAGATGGACCCGGACGAGACCTCGGCGGCCGACGAGGCCAAGGCGCTCGAGATCGAGCAGGAGGAGCTGCGCCGCAGGAGCAGGCAGGTCGAGGAGGCGATCGCCGCCGGTCGCGGGGAGCCCGCATGACCGGGAACACGAACGTGCGTTCACCCCTGACGTCGCCGGAGTTCCTCGTCTTCTACGGCATCACCGGCCGGGGCACGCTGCAGCAGGACGAGCTGTTCAGGTTCATGGAGGGCACCGGCCCGCAGTGGTGGCTGCCGGTGTCGGGGATGACCCGCGAGGAGTTCTGGCGCTCGCGCATGCACGCGCTCGTCGCCCGGAGCACGATCGTGCGGATCCTGGAAGGCGGCTGCCGGCCGAGCGACAGGGTCACGGTCAACCACGTGATCAGGCACGGCCGGCGGGCACGGCCGAACCGGCGTCCCGAATTCGGATTCGTCGACTTCCTGGAGGTCGTGCGGGACTCCGACGGCGCCGTCCTGGCGGACCTGACCTCGCACACCGTCTGGGTCGACTTCAGCAGCGGGACGCCCAAGGTCGCCGAGTCGCCCCCGTCCGGGCTCGACTGCCCCCTGGAGGACCTGCCCGAGATCGATCCGCTGCCGACCCTCACCACGCCGGTGGCATCCTCGAGCTTCCGGTGGACGCCGCGGGAGTGCGACGTGACGAACAACCACGTGTCGTTCCCGAGCTACGTCGAGCGGGCCGAGAACGCGCTCGCCGACGCGGGCCTCGCGCTCCCCGAGAGGCCGGTCTGGCAGGGCTGGTACCGGCTCGAGTTCCGCTGCGACGAGCGCACCACGGTCAGGATCTGCGAGGAGGAGGACGGCGGGCTGCTCTTCGGGTTCTGCAACGAGGACGAGCGCCGGGCGCGGACCTTCGTCCGGCTGAGCGAAGCCGGCCCGTGACCGGGTACGAGGCGCCGGCCCGGCCCGACGAGCGGCTGGACCCGACGATCAGGGCGATCCTGGCGCTGGGCGGCGGGTTCGGCAACGGGGCCGCGGGCTTCGACGCCGGGCGGGCCCGGGCGGGGTTCCGCGCGCTCACCGTCGAGGCGCGGTCGCCGCGCGCGGTGGCGCCGGTGCGCGGGACGGAGGACCGGGTCGTCCCCGCCACCCCGGAGGGCCTGCCCGTCCGCATCTACCGGCCGGAGCGGGACGCGCCCGTCGCGACCGTCGTCTTCTTCCACGGGGGCGGGTTCGTCACCGGGGATCTGGACACCCACGACAACCACTGCCGGTGGCTGTGCCGCGAGACGGGCGCGGTGGTCGTCAGCGTGTCCTACCGACGCGCGCCCGAGCATCCGTTCCCCGCGGCGGTCGAGGACTGCCTCGGCGCCGTCCGCTGGGCCGAAGCCGAGCTGGACGCGCTCGGCGGCCGCGCGGCGGGACTCGCGGTCGCCGGGGACAGCGCGGGCGGCGCTCTGGCCGCCGCCGTCACCCAGCTCTGCAGAGACTCCGGGGGTCCGGAGCTGCGGGCCCAGCTTCTCGTCTATCCCGTGACGGACCTCGCCGCCGAGGACGAGTACCCGTCCCGGGTGGAGTACGGCTCGGGCTACCTGCTGACCGCCGACGCGATGCGCTGGTTCCGCTCCTGCTACCTGCCGGGCGGCACGGACCCCGCCGCGCCCGCGGCCTCGCCGATCCGGGGCCGCCTGGACGGCCTGCCCCCGGCGGTGGTCGTGACCATGGAGTACGACCCGCTCCGGGACGAGGGGGAGGCCTACGCCGCCGCCCTCGCCGCGGCGGGCGTGCCGACCCGCGCCCACCGGTTCGCCGGCCTGATCCACGGCTCGTTCGAGCTGCCCATAGTGACCGGCGGCAGCGCGGCCGCGATGCGCGAGGCGTTCGGCGCGTTCCGCGACCTGCTCGCCGAGGAATCCGGAGGCACGCCATGAAGCTGTTCCGCGGCAGGGACACCCGGGGCCGGGTGCTGTCGCTGCTGGCCAAGTCGCAGCCGGGGCTCTCCGCCTCCGGGCTGCGCGGGGACCAGCGGCTGCAGGAGGACCTCGGCCTGGACTCGCTGTCGGTCGTGGCGGTCGCGGTGCGGCTCCACGAGGAGCTGGGAGTCGACCTCGCCGCGCTGGCCGAGCGCGCCCCGTCCGTCGTCACCGTCGACGACCTCGTGAAGACAGTGGAGAGCCTGACCGATGGTGCTGAGTGAGAGCCGGACGGCCCTCGGGCCGCAGACCCTCCAGGATCTGGTTCCCCGCCTGCAGAGCCTGGAAGACGCCGCACTTTTCCATCTCGACGGCTCGAAGCTGGTCCGAACGCCCTACCCGGAGCTGCACGCCGACGTGCGCCGCGTCCAGGAGCGCCTCAAGGCGTGGGGGGCGGGCGAGGGCGTCCGGGTCGGTATCTGGGGTGCGAACTCCTACGCGTGGATCGTCCACGAGCTCGCCCTGCTCGACCTCGGATGCGTCACGGTGACGTTGCCGGTGGTGGAGCTTGCGGGCAGCACGCCGGTCTCCCTCGCGGAACGGTACGGCCTGGAGCTCCTCCTGGCGGACGAGGGCCTGCTCTCGGAGGAGGGCGGCCCGGGGGAGGGCGCCGAAGCGGCGGAGTGGGCGGCGCCCATGACCATGGAGGGCACCGACCGGGAGATCCGCCCGCGCGAGCGTCCGGAGCCGCTGGACCCGGACGTCTTCTCGATCGTGTTCTCCTCCGGCACCACCGGGACGGTGAAGGCCATCCGCATCAGCCGGGTCGCCACCGAGGACTGCCTCGCCGAGTTCGGCGGACACCACACCTTCCGGTCCGACGACCGGATCCTCGTCGGCCTGCCGCTGTCGACGTTCCAGCAGCGGATCATGATGTACTGCGCGATCTGGTACGGCTTCGACGCGGTCGTCGTCGAGCCGTCGCCGCTGATGTTCGCGGTGCTGAAGGAGGCCCAGCCCACGATCATGGGCGGCCCGCCCGCGTTCTACGAGATCCTGGAGAGCCGGTTCAGCGGCCGCCCGGCCGCGCTCAGGACGGCGCTGCGCGCGGTGTCCTGGACGATCCGGCACACCCTGCCGGGCTCGCTGCGGGACGCGGCGCTCCGCCGCGTCTTCGCCCAGGCGCACGACGCCTACGGCGGACGGATGCGGCTCATGCTGAGCGGCTCGGCCCCGCTCCGCCGGTCCACCTCGGCGGTCTTCCGGACGGTCGGGCTGCCGCTCTTCCAGCTCTACGGCCTCACCGAGTCGGGCTTCATCGCCTGGAACCGCCCGGACGCCAACCGGATCGGGTCCGTCGGGCGGCCGGTGTTCCCCGGCTCGGTGCGGATCTCGTCCGAGGGCGAGATCCAGGTGCGGTGGCCGCGCCCCCAGAGCCCGGGCTACCTGGGCGAGCCGCCCGAGGTCGAGCAGGCCGTGTACCTCCCGGACGGCTGGATCGCGACAGGCGATCTCGGACGGCTGGACGACGACGGCTTCCTCTACATCGTCGGCCGGAAGAAGGACCTGATCATCACCCGCGGCGGGGTCAAGATACCCCCCTCCCCCTGGGAGCAGCAGATCCTGGCCGACCCGGCCGTGGCGCAGGCGGTCATGGTGGGCGGGGAGGACCTGGCCTACGTCGGAGCCGTGATCGCGCTGCGCGACCACGCCGCGGACGCCGCGGCCGAGTCGATCCGGCGCCGGATCGAGGAGATCAACCGCGACACGCCCGCGTCCGGCCGGGTCACGCGCGTGGTCTTCACCCGGGAGCGGTTCACGAGGGAGAACGGGCTCATGACGACCACCCTGAAGATCAACCGCAGGGCGGTGGCCGCGCGGTTCCAGGCGGCGCTCGACGCCGGGAAGACCTGGTCGTCATGACGATCCCACGGGCGCCGCGGGGCTCGCTGTTCCGGACGATGCGCCGCCACCTGCCGCCGTCCCTCGCGATCGCCTACCAGCTCGCCGGCGGCGGCGCGCACGAGGCGTCCGCCTCCGGCGCGACGGTCACCCTGTCCGACGGCAGGGAGGTGGTGGACTTCGGCTCGTACGGCGTCACCCTGCTCGGCCACCGGTGCCCGCCGGTCGTGGACGCCGCCGTCACCCAGCTCCGCACGATGCCGACCGCCACCCGCGCCCTCGCCAACCCCGCGGTCGTGACGTTCGCGGCGGACCTGCTCGGGCGGTGCGGCCTCGACCGGGTCTGGCTCGGCAGCGACGGCGCCGACGCCGTCGAGGTCGCGGTGAAGCTGGCGCGGCGCGCCACGGGGCGGCCTCGGGTCCTCGCCGTCGAGGGAGCGTTCCACGGCAAGACGCTCGGCGCGCTGGCCCTGACCCACTCCCCGGTCTTCCACGAAGGGCTCGAGCCGCTGCTGGGCGGGGTCACCCATCTGGCGGCCGGTGACGCGGAGGCCGTGAGCCGGGAGGCGGCGCGCGGAGACGTCGCGGCGCTGATCGTCGAACCGATCCGCGGCGAGGGCGGGGTCCGGCCGCTGGACCCGGACGTCCTGCGGCGGTGGGCGCGGGACGCGCGCGACGCCGGGGCGTTCGTCATCAGCGACGAGATCCAGGTGGGCCTGCGCCGGTGCGGAGAGTTCTCCCTCGCCCTCGCCCAGGGCTGGCAGCCGGACGCCGTCCTCTTCGGCAAGGCGCTCGGCGGGGGAGTGGTCCCGCTGTCGGCGATGGCCGCCACGACCGAGCTGTACGAGCCTCTCATGGAGAATCCGGCGTTCCACTCGTCCACCTTCGGTGGCAACCCGGTGGCGTGCGCGGCGGGTTCGGCGGCGCTGGCGGCCATCGACGAGCTCGCCGGGCAGGGCCGCGAGCTGGGCGCGGTGATGGACAAGAGGCTGCGCGCGCTCGCCGAGGACCACCCCGAGCTGGTGACCGAGGTGCGTGGTGCGGGCCTGCTGTGGGGGCTCGAGCTCCGCCCGCAGGCCGCCGCGCCGGTCATCGCCGACCTGGCGGTCCGCGGCCTCCTCGTGTCGCCCTGCCTCAGCTCTCCGGACACGATCAGGCTCCTGCCGCCGATGACCTCGACCGGGCCGGAGCTGGACAGGGCGTTCGACGCGCTCGGCGCCGCCTTCACCGCGTACCGGCCGGACGCGGCGGAGGATTGACCCATGGAATCCACCACACGCATCTCGGAACCGGCCACCCGCGCGTCCGGAGGCATACCGGCCCCTGCCCTGGCCGTCGGCGCGGCGTTCCTCGCCATGTTCGACGCGACCGTCGTCAACCTGGCGATACCCGACCTCGCCACGGACCATCCGGCCGCGTCGGTCGCGGACCTGACCTGGGTCATCACCCTCTACGTCGTGATGCTGGCGGCCTTCCTCGCGCCGGCCGGACGGCTGGCCGACGTGCTGGGCCACCGGAGCGTGTATCTGGCCGGAACGGGACTGTTCACCCTCGCCTCGCTGGCGTGCACCGTCGCCCCCGACCTCACCACCCTCATCGTCGCCAGGGGAGTCCAGGGCGTCGGCGCCGCCGCCATGCTCCCGGCCTCCCTCGCGCTGCTGCTCCGGAACACGCCGCCCGCCCGCCAGGCGCGGGCCATCGGCCTCTGGAGCGCGGCGAGCGCCGTGGCCGCGGCCGTGGGCCCGAGCGGCGGCGGGTTCCTGGTCGACGCGTTCGGCTGGCGCGCCATGTTCGCCATCAACCTGCCTCTCGGCCTCCTCCTGGTGTTCGGTGCCTGGCGGGCCCCGAAACTCGCGGGCGGCGGCGGGCGATGGCCGGACGCGCTCGGGACCGGCATGCTCGCCCTCGGGATCGGCGGCGTCGTCCTCGGACTGACCCAGGGGCAGGACTGGGGCTGGAGCGGAGCGCGGACCATCGGCGCCCTGGTCATCGGCACCGCCGCCGTCACCATCGCCCTCATGCGGTCGGCGCGGCACCCGGTGCCCGCGGTGGAGATCTCGCTCTGGCGCGGCCGCAGGTTCGCCGCGGCCAACGTGATCTCCTTCGGCTACGGCATGGCCATGCTGCCCTGGCTGCTCGTCGGCGTCCTGTACCTCACCGAGGTCTGGCACTACTCCGAACTGGAGGCCGGGCTGGCGCAGAGCCCGGGCGCGGTCACCGCCGCGGCCAGCGCGCTGCTCTTCCCGCGCCTGTTCGGCCGGTACGGACCCAGGGTGCCGATCGTCGCCGGCGCCTCGGCCATGGTGGCGACGGCCGTGTGGATCTATCTCGGGCTGACCGCCGAACCGAACTTCCTCGGCTTCTGGCTGCCGACCGGGCTGCTGGTCGGCATCGGCATGGGGGCCCTGGCGACGGGCTCGGCGAGCGCCGCCGCCCTCGCCGTCGAGCCGGTGCGGTTCGCCGGGGCGATCGGCCTCAACACGGCCGCCCGCCAGGTGGGCGGCGCGCTCGGCGTCGCCTCGCTGGCGGCGATCCTGCCGCAGACCGGCGCCGCGAGCGTGCCGGACTACGTGCACGTCTACGTGTTCTGCGGGGCGGTGGCGCTGCTCGTCGCGGTCATCGGCGTCGTGCCGAACCTCAGCGCGGCGAGCCCGGCGCGGGCCCGGGAATCGCTGGCGGACACCGGCACCTGATCTCGACCGGCCCGAGCGTACGGAGGCCCCATGGATGGCAAACAGCACCGCCTGTTCATCATCGGCGTGTCGGTCGGGCCGGTCGCCGGTCTGGTGGTCGCGATGACGCTGCTCTGGAACAGGGCCTTCGGGCTGAGCGACCTCGTCAGCCTGGTCGTGATGTACGCGGTCGCCGGGATCGGCATCAGCACCGGTTTCCACCGGCTCCTGGCCCACAGGTCGTTCAAGACCCACCGTCCGGTCCGCGACGCGCTGGCCGTCGCCGGGACGGTCGCCGGCCAGGGCCCGGCGATCATCTGGGCGGCGCACCACCGCCGCCACCACCGGATGTCCGACCGGGAGGGCGACCCGCACAGCCCGTACTTCTACGGCGGGCACGGCAGGATCGCGGTGCTGAGGGGGCTCTGGCACGCCCACCTCGGCTGGCTGCTGGACGAGAACCTGTCGTCCGACCCGATCCGCTACTGCCCCGACCTGGTCCGCGACCGGCATCTGCGCTGGATCAGCGAGCACTTCGTCCTCATCATGCTGCTCGGGCTGGTCGCCCCGGCCGGGATCGGCTTCGCGGTGAGCGGCGGCGAACCGATGGCCGCGTTCACCGGCTTCGTGTGGGGCGGCCTGGTCCGGCTGTTCCTGCTCAGCCACCTCACCTACGCGGTGAACTCCATCGGCCACTTCGCGGGCCGCAGGCGGTTCAGCACCGCCGACGAGTCCCGCAACATCGGGTGGCTCGCGATCCCGTCGTTCGGCGACTCCTGGCACAACAACCACCACGCCTTCCCGCGGTCGGCGAGCCACGGTTTCCGCTGGTACGAGGCCGACCTGAGCGCGCTGTTCATCAGGCTCCTCGTCCGCACCGGCCTCGCCTGGGACCCCGTGCGGATCGACCGGGACCGGATCGAGTTGCGCGCGGCGGGCCTGTCACGGGTCGGCGGTGGACGGCACGCCCCGGCGCAGCCGCCGGCGCCGCTCGCCGAACGCCGGCGCACCAGGGCGGCGGCGAACGCCGACCCCGGCGACATCGAATAGGAGCCCTGTGGAATCGCTCTGGGAGTCGTTGCTGAACGCCCGGCGCAGCCGGATCCACTGCTGGACCGGTGAGCGCTTCACCGACGCGCGCTGGGACGAGGTCGCCGCCGACGCCGCCCGCATGGCCGGCGGGCTGCGTGCCCGCGGCGTCGGGCCGGGAAGGACCGTCGCCACCGTCCTGACCAACAGCCCGCTCGCGGTGCGCGGCGTCCTCGCCGTCTGGCTGGCGGGCGGCACGGTCGCCTCGCTGCCGGTCCCGGCCCGCGGGATGAGCACGGCGGAGTACACCGAGCAGATCACCGGGATATGCCGGCGCACCGGATCGCCGCTGCTGCTCGGCGACGGAGCCGTGCTGGCGTACCTCCCCGAGGAGGCGCGCGCGGCCACCGGATGCCTCGCCTGGGAGTCGGTCGGGCGGGGATCTCCGGTCAGCGAGCCGCCCGGCGACGAGGACATCGCGTTCATCCAGTACTCGTCCGGCAGCACCGGCAGCCCCAAGGGCTGCATGCTCACCCCCCGCGCCATCGCCGCGCAGCTCGCGATGATCCTCGACATGAGCGACGCGGACCCCGCGCGGGAGAAGGTCGTCTCCTGGCTGCCGCTCTCCCACGACATGGGGATGTTCGGCTGCCTGATGTTCCCCTGGGCGTACGACATGCCGCTCGCGCTGTCCACGCCCGAGCGGTTCATGATGGGCGGCCGCAGCTGGTTCGGCGACCTCGCCGAGTTCGGCGGCACCATGACCGCGGGCACCAACACCGCGCTGCACGTCGCGTCCCGGGCCCAGCGCGGACGGCCGCTCGGCAGGCCCCTGGCCCTGCGGACGGCGATCATCGGCGCGGAGCGGGTGGAGCGGGCGACCCTCCAGGCGGCCGTGACGGCGTTCGAGGGCAGCGGGCTGTCGCTCGACAGGTTCATGCCCGCCTACGGGATGGCCGAGGCGACGCTGGCGATCTCCGCGACCGCGCCGCTCGCCGAGCCGCGGTTCCTCGCCGTGGACGGCACCGAGCTCGCCGACGGGCGGATCGCCGAGACCGCGCCGGACGACCCGGCCGCGACGTGGCTCGTCGGCTGCGGATCCCCCTGCCGCGGAGTCGGCGTGCTGGAGTCGCGTCCGGGCACCGTGAGCGAGCTGCTGGTCCGCTCGCCCAGCCTCGCCGCCGGCTACCACGGCGATCCCGAGCGGACCGCGAGCCGGTTCACGGCGCGGGGGCTGCGTACCGGCGATCTGGGGTTCGTCCACGACGGCGAGGTGTTCCTCGCCGGCCGGGCCGACGACGTGATCTCCGTCGGCGGGCGCAACGTGAACCTGCGCGAGGTCGAGCTGGCGGTCGACGCCCTCGAACCCGTGCAGAGCGGCTGCAGCGCGGTCCTCGACGTCGGCGGCGGGCGGGCCGCCCGCCTGGTCCTGGTGACCGAGCTGCGGCGCAGGCGCGCCGACGTCACCGCGATCGCCGGTGCCGCCGCCGGCATGGCCCAGGCCAAGGCCGGGATCGTGCTCGACGAGTGCGTGTTCGTGGAGCGCGGAAGCGTCCCGAAGACGCCCAGCGGGAAGGTCCAGCGCTTCCGCGCCCGCCGGCTCCTGCTCGCGGGCGAGCTGCCGACGATCGCCACCGTCGATCTGGAAACCGACTGACAGAGGAGCCTGCGATGACCACCATTTCGGACCCGTCCTACAGGGGCGCCTCCGGCGAGGCGATCCGGCACCACTACGACCTGGGAAACGAGTTCTACTACCTGTGGCTGGACCGCAGCCGCACCTACTCGTGCGCGCTCTGGGACGGCGAGGACGACGACCTGTACAGCGCCCAGCAGCGCAAGCTCGCCTACATGGCGACGGGCGCGCGCGCCACCGGCCGCAAGCGCGTGCTCGACATCGGCTGCGGCTGGGGCAGCATGCTGCGGCACCTGGTCGAGGTCCAGAACGTCGAGCGGGTGGTCGGCCTGACCCTGAGCCCCGCCCAGCTGGAGTCGATGAAGGAATGGACGGACGAGCGCTACGACGTCCGCGTCCAGAACTGGCTGGACCACGAGGACACCGAGTACGACGCGATCGTCTCGCTGGGGGCGTTCGAGCACTTCGCCCGGCACGGGATGAGCCGGGACGAGCGGATCGACGCCTATCGCACGTTCTTCGGCCGCTGCCGCGACTGGCTGGCACCGGGCGGCCGGCTGGCGCTCCAGACGAACGTGGCGGGCCGGGCGCGGCCGGTGGACCGGCGGACGGTCAAGGAGATGCTCTTCGTCATCGAGCGCATCTTCCCCGAGTCGGTGATGCCGCCGCTCAGCGACATCATCGAGGCCAGCGAGCGCACCTTCGACGTCGTCACCGTCCGCAACGACCCCGACCACTACGTGCGGACCTGCCGCACCTGGGCGGAGACCCTCGCCGCCAAACGCGAGGAGGCGGAGGCGGTCGTGGGCGCCCAGACCGTCGACGACTACCTCCACTACCTCGCGTCATGCGCGCGCCAGTTCGAGCGCCGGAACCTCGGTCTCGCGCGGATCATCCTCGAGCGGGTCTGAGTGGACGGAGGCGCGGGCATGCCCGTTCCGATGGGCCAGCGGGCGGTGACCCACCCGACCATCATCACGGACGCGACGATGATCCTCCGGGGGCCGTACGACCTCGACCGCCTGGAGGAGGCGGCCCGCGCGGTCTGCCGCCGCCACGAGGCGCTCCGAACAACCGTCGACCTCGACGCCGACGAGCAGACGGTCCACCCGTACACGCCGGAGACCGTGGCCTTCCACCGCCGCTCCGCCGCCCCGGGCCGGTTGATCGAGACGCTGGACGGGTGGGCGCGCAGGCCCCTGGACCCGGCGGAGCTGCCCGTCTTCCGGATCGAGACGGTCGCGGAGTCCTCCCGGCTGCTGGGCGTCCACGTGGCCGTGCCGCACGCGGTCGCCGACATCGCCGCGATCGAGATCGTCGTCCGCGAGCTCGTCCTCGCCTACCGCGACCTGCTGTCCGGCGGCCCGATCACCCTCCCGGAGGTGCCCGCCCAGTTCACCGACCACCAGCGCAGTCGCGCCGAACTGATGGAACGGGAGGAACTCTGGTCACCGGGTGGCGCGGGCCGCCGCGCGGCGGACTTCTGGTCCCGCCGCCTGGAAGGCGCCGAGCCTCCGCCGTTCGGACGTCCGGCCCGCGGTCAGGCGGAAGGCCCCCGAACGGCCTTCCTCAACGGCCGGCTCGACGCGGACCTGGTCAAGCTCCTGGACGAGGTGTGCACCACGGCACGCTGCTCGACCTTCCACGCCGTCCTCGCCGCCTACGAGGAGGCGGTGAGCGTCCTGACCGGCTGCACCGAGGTCACCAGCACCTGCGTGGTCCACGGCCGGGGGCGTCCGGAGTTCCGCGAGACCGTGGGCCTCCTCACCGGCGAGATCGCCTTCCGCCGCGAGGTGGCGGCCCCGACCCGCCGCGCCTACCTCTCCGTGGTGGCCACCGACGTGTACACCACCTATGTCCATCAGGAGTATCCGCTGTCGGTGGTGGCCGCCCACTCGAAACAGGCGGCGAACTGGCTGGACAAGAACCGCTTCCGCGGCATCTTCCTCCAGTACCGGACCGAGAAGTACGGAGCCGGACTGAAATCCGCCCTGGACGGCGTGGACCTGGACTTCCCCCAAGCCTCCCGGGCGATGCTGGACTGCGTCATGCCAGGAAAGGCCCTCCTCAGCGTCGACCGAGACGGCCCCGAACTCTCCATAGAGCTCATGTACGACAAACGCCGCTGGCAGGCCACAGACATGACCGCCCTGCACGAGGCCCTCCTGACCGCCCTGAAGAACTACGCCGAGACCCCCGACTCCCAGGTCCCATAACGGTGGGCGCCGCGGTCAGCGAAAGAAGAACTGACGTATTGGGGTGCCGAGGGCTGCGTCGGGCTTCTTCCAGGCCGCGGCACGGTTCCCCGGGTCAGCAGGTGGGGCGATAGGCCGCGGTCTTGACGTGGTCATTCCACTCGTCGCGCTCCAGTCCGCGGTCGACCATCGCGCAGGCCCTTTGGAATGCCCTGGTGGTCGAGGCGGTGAAGCTGGTCAGATCCCAAAGCTGGACGAGCGGTTGATCGCCGCCGAGGAGGTGGGGAACCTCGTCGTTCCGAACTCGGGCCCGGCCACGCGCTCGACCGCCGTCGGCCACCTGACCATCCTCCTATGCATTGTAGGAGATGGTGGGCAAGTCCTTGATCGCCGCAGTCGGCCGGATCGACGGCGTGCGAGGCAGGCGTGGTCGTCACGCGTCAGGCTGCGAAGGAACCGCCGGTCCGTGAACGACGCTGATCCCTGCACCCTTCCGGCTGCGGGTCGTGAATAGCGCGCCGTCAGGGCGCCGATGTGGTCGGTTCGAGTGAGGATCTCTACATCCGAAAAGCGGGATTCATGGATGATCTTTCCATCACTCCGTGACCTGGCAGGTTGTGCACCTTCTGGATGGTTTTAATAAACATTGAAAATCGCTCACTCCGACTTGCTGGAGTGGAATGGATTTCCGGGGCTAGCATCACGGGATTGTGGAACTCGCGACACGACCTGGGCGGAGTCGCAGGCGCCTCGACGGGCGCCTGTTCGGCTTCCTGATCGTCGCGGTCTTCCTCGCCTACGGCTCGCCATGCGTGCCGCTGGGGCACTGCCACGGCGAGCATGTGGTTTCCAGCGCCGCGGATCGTCCAGAGCCGCTGGTGAGCGCGGTGGCCTGCCTGTTCTCCGGGGTGAAGGCGGTAGCCGAAGCGTGCCATGTGGATCCGCCGCATGGCGTGATGCCCGACTCGCAAGCCAACGGCCCGCTCGTTTCCGCGCCCGCCCTTGTGGCGGATGTCCCTCTCGTCGCCGTGGAGTTGAGCCCGCACAGGGGAATTCTGCCCCTGCCGGGCGAGCCATTAGACGGCTTCGGCCTGGCGGGGTGCCGCACCGGTGCCGCCGCCCTGGCCACGCTCTGCATTCTCCGAACCTGATCAGTCGCGCGCGCCGACACCTCATGTCGGCGCATACATGCCCCATGTCATGCTTCGCGACTGAAAAGGATCGTCCAGCCCATGAAGCCGACACGTCGTGTCCGCGTGCCCCAAATCCTGGATGTCATCGGCGAAACGCCCGTCGTTGGCCTGCGCAATCTCACGAACGCCGACGAGGCGCAACTCGTCGTCAAGCTCGAAAACGCCAACCCCGCGGGCAGCCTCAAGGACCGGCCCGCCTGGTACATCGTCGAGCACGCCGAACGGACCGGGCGGTTGCGCCCGGGCGGAACGCTCATCGAGTCCTCGTCGGGGAACTTCTCCATCGCGCTCGCGATGATCGGCGCCTCCCGCGGCTACCGGGTGGTGGCCGTCGTGGACCCGAAGATCACCCCCACCAACCGCGGCCTGCTGGAGGCGTTCGGCGCGGAGATCATCGTCGTGGACGAACCCGACGACTCCGGCTCCTACCACAAGACGCGCATCGAGCTGGCGAACCGGCTGCACCGCCAGACACCGGGCTCCTTCCGTCCGGACCAGTGCTTCAACCCGCTCAACAGCCAGGCGCACTACAACGCCACCGCCCGCGAACTGCTCGCGCAGACCCGCAACCTGGCCGCGGTGGTCTGCACCGTCTCCACCGGAGGCCAGCTCGGCGGCATCGCCCGGGCGGTCAAGGAGCACGCACCGCATGTCGAGGTGATCGGCGTCGACGTGTACGGCTCCACCGTCTTCGGCGGTGAACCGCGCCCGTACCTGACTCCGGGGGTGGGGTTGAGCTGGACTCCGTCCAACCTGCCGGACCTGTCGCTGCTGGACGAGGTGTACATGGTCACCGACCAGGACGCCTTCCAGGCATGCCGCACCCTGGTGCGCTCGGAGGGGCTGCTCGCCGGCGTGTCCACCGGCGCGGCCCTCACCGTCGCACTCGCCAAGGCGATGCGGGCCAAGCCGAAACAACAGGTGGCCTTCCTCGCCGCAGACCGCGGCGAGCGATATCTGGCCACCGCGTTCAGCGACGACTGGTTGAAAGAACACGGTCTCAGCGCCACCGCCGACCCGGAAGACCTGCGGGAACGCGCTCGGCACCTCACCGCGCACTCCACCCGGCCGGCCGAGGAATGCGCGAACTACCTGCCGGACCTGGCCGCCGAACTGGGCTCTCCCACGCTCGTGCTGGCCCGCTCAGAGTGGCGGTGAAGCGATGCTGACGCTTCTCCGTGAACGCCCGTTCCGGCGACTGTGGCTGAGCTACTCCGCCTCGGCCGCCGCGACCGCGATGATGCCGACGGCGCTGACCCTCGCCGTCCTGGACGGACCCCACGGCCTGTCCGCGCTCGGTCTCGTCCTCGGGGCGCGGACGCTCGGGTTCGTCGCCGGGTCCCTACCCGGCGGGGTCATCGCCGACCGCTACCCGCGCACACGGGTGCTGGCGGTCTCCAGCGCCGTCCGAGGCGGCGCGACGGCGGTCGTGGGCCTCGCCGCGGGCCTTCCCGTCCTGGCCGTCTGCGTCGCGATCGGCTGCGCGGGCGCGGGCGAGGGCACCTTCCGCAGCGCCTACCAGGCCCTCGTCGCCGACCACGTCGGCAAGGACCGGCTCCAGGAGGCCAACGCC
This sequence comes from Actinomadura sp. KC216, assembly GCF_004348535.1. Classification (GTDB taxonomy): domain Bacteria; phylum Actinomycetota; class Actinomycetes; order Streptosporangiales; family Streptosporangiaceae; genus Spirillospora. The sequence continues at coordinate 18,169 of NZ_SMJX01000018.1, read as the reverse complement.
GCCACCACCCTCAGCCTTCGGATCTGGCTGGTCGGCGGACCCACCGCGGCGGTGGCGCTGTACGCCGAGTTCGGCCGGGGCGTCAGCCTCACGGCCGCGGCCGCGCTGTGGTTCGGCTCCGCGCTGCTCGCCGCCGCCGTCCCGGCGAAGGGCACCGCGACATCACCGGAGGCGAACACCGGCATGCTGACCGAGTTCCGCCAGGGACTGGTCGAAGCGCGCCGTCACCGCTGGTTCCTCGCGGGCCTTGCCGCGCTGATCGCCTGGCTCGCCCTCGGCGAGGCGGCCAAGTACGTGATGCTGCCCGTGGTGAGCCAGGAGAAGTTCGGCTCCACCGCGCTCATCGGCCTCGCCCTCGGCGGCTACTCGGCCGGAGCGATCGTCGGCGCGATGCTGATGAGCCGGTGGCGGCCGCGGCGCGTCGGCATCCCCGCCATGATCATGCTGGGGAGCTACGGGCTCGTCCCGCTCTCCCTCGCCTACGCCTCCCACAGCTGGATGATCATCGCAGCCTGCGCCATCGGAGGGATCGGGATCGAGGTCTTCAACATCCCCTGGTTCACCGCGATCCAGCGCGAAGTGCCCGGCCGTCTGCAGGCCCGGATCTCATCGCTGGACTTCCTGGTCTCCTACGGGATGAGCCCGGTCGGCTTCGCGCTCATCCCGCCCTTGGTGAGTGCCGCCGGAGCCCAGAGCGTCCTCACCATTGCGGGCCTCCTTGTCATGGGCAGCGCACTCGCCACCCTGCTCGTCCCAGGCATGACCAGGTTCAGTGATCCGAACAACAGGGAAACGGAGCGGCCCATGGTGGCTGCCGCCGGATAGCCACCGGCGCAGGCGGCCGATCCTGGCCCGGTGGGCGCGGTGAGAGTGCCGCGCCCACCGGCTGGGCTCGGTGGTCGGCCACTCGCGATCCTCCGGTTGTAGAGGCACCCGTGGCGCCGAGCACGAGCTGCCCAGGGCGCGTCCCCGTCACCGGGGGCGGGTGACGGGGACGCGGGACTGTGGGCGGTCGCGGCGTTGGTCAGGCGACGCGGACGCCCCCGGCGAACGGCCGGCCGGAGATCGAGCTGATCTTGACGACGTCGCCGGTCTGCGGGGCGTGCACCATCGTGCCGCCGCCGATGTACAGGCCCATGTGGTGCAGGTCGCTGTGGAAGAAGACCAGGTCGCCGGGCCTGAGCCGGCTCTGCGAGACGCGGGTCCCGGCGGTGAACTGGCTGCCGGTGTAGTGGGGGAGGCTGATGCCGACCTGGGCGTAGGCGTAGAGCGTCAGCCCTGAGCAGTCGAAGCCCTTGATGTTGGCGCCCTGCGCGGTGCCGTAGGTCGGGCCGGACGCGCTTCCACCGCCCCACGAGTACGGGACGCCGCGCTGGCTCAAGGCGGCCCGGACCGCGCCCATGGCCTTGGCCGAGGCGCCGCCTGGATCGACGTTCACGGCCGGACCCGCGCCGGTGCGAGCGCCTGGACCGAAGCCCAGCTTGGCCTCGACCTTCTTCAGCTTGGTCTGCAGTTCCTTGCGCTTTCTGTTCGCCTCGTCGGTGAGTTCGCGGACCTGGCGCGTCCGGGCTTCGGCGGACTTGCGGGCGTGCTCCGCCGCCTGCATCGTCTGCAGCAACTGGGCGACGCGCGTGCTCTCCTGGCGGGCGAAGTAGTTGAGGGTGGCCGACTTGTCCAGGACGGCCTGCGGGTCACCAGAGGAGGCGAACGCGACCGCCGGGTCCACCGGACCGTTCTTGTAGCTGTCGGCGGCGAGCCTGACGATGTGGGCCCGGGCCTCGTCGAGGGCCTTCTGCTGGCGCGCGGCGTTGCCTTGGGCCACCTTGGCGGCACGCTGGGCCTGCGCCAGACGAACCCGCAGCCCGTTGTACTGCTCGCTGAGCTTCTCCGCGTCGTCGGCGAGCTTCTTTTGTCGCGCGGTGAGTTCCCTGCGGGTGGGCTGCGGCTCGGCCCGGGCCGGCGCGGGAGACACGAGACTCGCGGACAGGGCGATCGACGCTGCCCAGGCCGTGGCCGTGACGATCCGGCGGCGGGCCGACGTGCGGTGTCCGGCAGCTCGTCGCTGCATGCGTTTCCTCTCCTGTGCCGCCTACCGGGTGAGCTGCCGGGTTCGGGCCGGAGTCGCCCTACCGCTCGCGGGAGCGGATTCACCCCAGGTGGAGAAACGGTTCCCCGGTTCCCCGGACCACGTTGGCCCGGGAGATTCGGCGCGGCCGCCGCCGTCCCCGGCGGGGACGCGTCGCGCCGACCTCCTACAGAGCGTAGGAGATAACAGCCTCATTCGCCACCCAAGTGGTCGATTACGACAAACAGCCCCAGCAGTCTCAGCAGATGTGGGACAGCTCCGCGATCGTCGCGGTCGCGACCGCGAGCGGGGCGGCGACGGCGAGCGTGACGAAGACGGAAGCGACCGCCCTGCCGGCCCGGCGCGGTCCCCCCACCTCGGCGGCCTCCAGCCGCCTTACGCGCTCCGCCAACGCCTCCGTGGACGGGCCCGCGGCGCCGAGAGCGCCGGCGACGCCCGGTGTCGCGGCGAACCGGCGCAGGGCGTCGACCAGCGTTCCCCTGCCGCACTCCCGCGCCGCCGCGTCGTCGGCCGCCATCTCCAGCAGCAGCGGAAGGCTCCTCTTCGCTCGCCGGACGGTGGGCGGCCACGGCAGGAGTGCGTGAGCGGCATCGAGCGTGAGCAGCAGCGTGTGATGACGCTGGCGCAGGTGAGCTCGCTCATGGACGAGGACCGCGTCGAACTCCTCAGCGCTGAGGACGTCCTGCGTGCCGGTGCTGACCACGATCGCGTGCCGCCGCGAAGGGAGCGAGTAGGCCACGGGAACGGGGTGATCGAGGACGAGAACGTCCGCATGCCGCTCGTGCTCTGTGGCGACGAGCCGGAGCATCTCCCGATGTCGGCGCCGGCGCCGCACCGCACGCCGGAGCCGGGGCAGGCCGCGCGCCAGCCTGGAACCGCAGGCCGTCAGCAGGGCCAGGCTGGCGGCCGCCGCCATGATGATCGCCCCGTCCCGGTGATGCGGCAGGCAGTTGCGCAACCACTCCAGCAGGCCGTGGCCGGGCGCCGGCGGCGCCAGCAACGCCACCACGACGACTCCGAGAACAGCGATGAAAGTGCCGGCCAGCGCCGCGACCCAGCACGCGATGGCGATCCCCGGATGCGCGGCCGGACGCCCGACCCGATCGAGGGCCGGCCCCGCCAGGCAGCCCAGCAAGACCCCGGTGGAGATCAGGCTGATCACGAGGTAGATCACGCCGTCACCCGTCCTCGGCGCCGGACGTGCGGCGGCGCAGGGCGTCCAGCAGGTGACGCGCGTCCTCCGGCGGGACGCTCTCGGCGAACCGGGCGAGGATGCTCCCGTGATCGGGAGACTCGGTGAGCGCGTCGAGCATCAGCTCGACCGCGTACTCCTCCCGCGCGCGCGTGGGTGAATAGCGGAAGGCCAACCCGTCCTGGGTGCGCTGCAGCAGTCCCTTCTGCGCCAGCCGCTCGGCGACGGTCTGGACGGTGTTGTAAGCGAGCGCCTTGTCACTGTTCTCATTCAGCTTCGCCAGCAGCTCACGAACCCGAAGCGGACCGGGCGCCTCCCAGAGCACGTCCATGATGGACCGCTCAAGCGATCCACCCAATCCGGCCACGTAGCCCACCTCCATCCCGCAGACATTGTGCCGGAGAACCCGCTCTCTCAGGGACGCTCTCAATGGTGGTACTGGTGGACGACGGCGTGCCCCTTGCCCCGTCCGATCATCCAGCGGTTCAGCGGCGTCGTGGCGCTCAGTTCCGCGGCGGGCGATCCCGGCGATCCCCGAACTGCGCGGATAGCCCTGGACCGCCTGGCGGGACCGGTCGACCCGTGCCTGGTTGACCCTGGCCAGGGCCACCCGCCGTTGGGCGCTGCAATGAGCTCTGCGGCCAGCCGGTCGCAGAACCCGCCGGAGGCGGGAGCCGTTGCGGTGAACGCGTCTCGCTTGTGCGAGGGGCGCGGGGCGAGTCAGTCGAGCAGACCTGCTTGGTGAGCAAGGATTGCGGCTTGGACGCGGTTGGTAAGGGACAGTTTGGTCAGGATCCGGCTGACGTGGGTTTTGGCTGTCGCCTCGCTCATGTGCAGGCTGGTGGCGATGTCGGTGTTGGAGAGGCCGTTGCCCAGTGCGATGAGCACTTCGCGTTCTTTTGTGGTCAGGACTTTCAGGCGGTGTTCGGCCTGGGTCCGTCCCGATGCCGCCTTGGTGAAGTGCTGGAGCAGGCGCCGGGTCACTTTGGGGGAGAGCATCGCCTCGCCGCGCGCCGCGCTGCGGACCGCGGTGATCATGTCGCCGGCCGTCGCGTCCTTGAGCAGGAAGCCGACCGCTCCGTGGGCCAGCGCGGTCCGGACGTACTCGTCGAGGTCGAAGGTGGTCAGGACGACCACGCTCGGCGGGCGGGGCGACCGCACGAGGCGTTCGGTGGCGGTCAGGCCGTCGGCGCGGGGCATCCGGATGTCCATGAGCACGACGTCGGGGTGCAGGCTCTGGGCCATGGTCACCGCTTCGGCCCCGTCGCCGGCCTCGCCGACCACGGTGATGTCCGGGGCCGACTCCATGATGGTGCGCAGCATGGACCGCACCATCCACTCGTCGTCGGCGATCAGCACCCGGACCGGTTCGCTCATGAGGCGTGCTGCCGTGCCAGGGGGACCTCGGCGGTGATGTCGAACCCGCCCTCGGCCGTCGGCCGTGCGGTCAGCTCGCCGCCCACCAGCCGGACCCGCTCGGCGACGCCGAGCAGGCCGTGCCCGCCGGCGGGCAGCTCGGCGCGGCCGGCGCTCGGCGCGCGGCCGTTGGTCACGCGCACGTGAAGGGCGTCGTGCGTGTGGTGGACGCGGACGTGGGTCGGCGCGGTGGCGGCATGCTTGTGCACGTTGGTCAGGGCCTCCTGGACGACACGGTAGGCGGCGTGCTCGACGAGCGCGGGCAGCGCGGTGTCGCAGTCGTCGACCATCTCCAAGGTGACCGGCATACCGAGACGGCGGGACGCCTCGACCAGGTCGCCGAGATCGGCCAGGGTCGGCTGCGGCGCGAGCGGCATGGCGTTGTCGCCGTCGGCGCGCAGGACCTCCACCAGCGAACGCAGTTCGTCCAGTGTCTCGCGTCCGATGACGCCGATCTGCGTGCCGATGGCGGTGGCGTCCTGGTCCCGCGCCACCTCCAGCGCGGTGGCGTGCAGCACCATCAGCGACACCCGGTGCGTGACCACGTCGTGCATGTCCCGGGCGATCTGTGCCCGTTCGGCGGTGCGCGCCTGCAGAACCCGCTGGTGCTGCTCGCGTTCGGCGCGCTCCGCCCGTTCGCGCATCCTGGCGATCAGCTCGCTCTGAGCGCCGACATAGAGCCCGAGCAGGGCGGGGAGCCCGCAGATCACGGCGGCGATCGACGTCGCGGCGTCGGCGCCGGCGGCCCGCCAGATCGGGATGCCGATCACCAGCACCGTTGCCGCCAGCACGCCGATCCGCGCCGCGCGCTGTGATCGCGTACGCTGCGACGCCATCTGCCGCGCCAGGGTGTACTGCGCGACCATGACGGCCACGTAGGCCGACAGCACCACCCAGCCGGCCAGAGCGGCCAGGACGAACAGCACCGGGTGGAGCCGGCGCCACCAGGCGGCGGCGCCCACCGCCAGACCCAGCGGGAGCGCGATCCACAGCGCGGGCCGCCAATCGAAGTAGGTGATCCCGACCTCGCCCATGGAACGGCCGGACCCGCCGTCACCGGACGGCGTGCTCGCCGCGAGGGCGATGGCCACCACAGCGTCGATGACCCGATGACGCCGTCCCCGGACCGCGGCCCAGGCCGTCGCCCACCCCGCCGCGGCGCGCCGAACGGCTGGTCTTGGCGGCCTCATGAGTCGCACGCTATCCGCGCCGCGCCCCCAGGGCATCGATAGAAAGTTGTACTCGGGCCCGGGAAGAACTCCGACTTTCCGCCGAGCCGGCAGACCGACAATGGCGGATGCCCCGGTCACCGTGGGCCGGTGAGGCTGTTCCCATGCCGTCGCAGACCACGCACACCCAGGCTCCGCTGCTCTCCGGGACCGACCTTACGAAGGGTTACGGGCGCACCACCGCGTTGCGTCATGCCTCGCTCGCGGTCGACCGCGGTGAGTCGGTCGCCGTGATGGGTCCGAGCGGATCGGGCAAGTCCACGCTGCTCTACTGCCTTTCCGGCGTCGTGATACCTGACGGCGGGGAAGTGCTGTTCGACGGCGTCCGGGTCGATGAACTCCCCGAGGCCCGGCGCACCGATCTGCGGCGGTCGGACTTCGGCTTCGTCTTCCAGTTCCCCGGCCTGCTGCCGGAACTGCCGGCGGCCGAGAACGCGGCGCTGCCGCTGATGCTGGAGGGTGTCGGCCGTCGAGACGCGGTCGCCCGGGCGCGGGAGCTGTTCCCGACGCTCGGTCTTGAGGGCCTGGAGCGGCGGCGTCCGGGCGAGCTGTCGGGCGGCGAGGCCCAGCGCGTCGGGATCGCCCGCGCGCTGGTGCTCGAACCGGCGGTCGTGTTCGCCGACGAGCCGACGGGCTCGCTCGACACACGGACCGGCGACGAGGTCATGTCCCTGCTGGTGTCGACGGTACGCGACCGGCGCGCGGCGCTGGTGCTGGTCACCCATGACGAGCGGGTGGCCGAGCGCTGCGACCGGATCGTCCACGTCGTGGACGGCCGGACCGTGACCGAGCCGAGGACGGCGCGGTGATGGGTGGGTTGTGGCTGCGCCTGCTGCGCGGCGGCGGGCGGTCCGCTCGTCTTGAGGTCGGCCTTCCTCTGGTGGCGGGCGCCGTCATCACCTTGGTCCTCCTGCTGTTGCTCGGGTTGCAGCAGGGCCTGGACAACAGGGCGGAGCGGACGGCGTGGCGGACCCCCGAGGCGGCGACGAACGAGCCGACCGCGATCCAGTCGGGCTTCACCGACTACGTCGAGGAGCGTCCGCTCGCGGTCGTCGAACTGGCCGCCTTGGGTCAGGACCCGCCCGCTGTACCGGGCATGGGCAGGTTCCCGGCGCCGGGTGAGGTGTGGGCCTCTCCACGGCTGGCCGAGCTGATGGCGGACCTGCCGGCCGACCGGCTCGCCGGCAGGTTCCCCGGCCCGGTCACCGCCGAACTCTCCCGGGACACCCTGGAGCGTCCGGACGAACTCGTCGCGGTGATCGGCCGGCGTCCGGCCGATCCCTCGATGCGCGACCGGCGGCCGCGGCATCAGTGGAACGCGGTCTCGTCGGTGACGCCGACCAGGATCGACGGATGGTCGGCCACCCCGGATCTCTACCAGACCACCTACCGGGACATCGCGCTGCTCGCCGTCGTCCTGACCGCGCTTCCGCTCGCCGGACTGGGCGGCCTGGCCTCCCGGCTGATGGCGGGACGCCGGCAGCGGCGGCTGGCCACCCTGCGGCTGCTGGGCGCCCGCACCTCGCAGGTGGTCCGGCTGACCATCGCCGAACTGGCGACGTTCGCGGGCATCGGGGCGGTGTTCGGGGCCGTCCTGCACCGGGTCCTCGTGCCGCTGACCGCCCGGGTGCCCATCAAGGGCGGGGAATGGTTTCCCGCGGACGTGCGGCCGGGGGTGCCGCTCACCCTCGTCACCGTGGCCGCGGTGGTGGGCGTGCTGACATTGGGCGCCCTGACCGGGCTCCGGGCGGCGGTCCGCGACCCGCTGGCCACCTACCGCCGAGCTCGCCCCGACCCTGCGCGCGTGCGGCTGTGGTCCGTGGTGTTCATCGGCGCGGCGGTCGCGCTGTTCTGGCTGCGCAGCAGCAACCCCTTCGTCGGCGTCGCCTTCACCGCCGTGGTGATCCTGGGCTGGGGCCTGGTGTCGACGGGACCGTGGATCGTCGCGGGACTCGGCAGGCTGCTGGCCTGGCGCGCCCGCCGTCCGGCGACCTTCCTCGCCGGACGGCGCCTGTCGGACAGCCCGCGCAGCGCCTGGCGGACGGTCGGGGGCCTGACACTGGCCTGCTTCATCGCCGGGTTCGTCGCCATCAGCCTCCCGGCCGGGCTCGGCAACGCCGGCGCCTACGCCTCCCGGACCGAGCGGCCCGAGGCCGTCGTCCCCGCCGCCTCCCTGGACGCCGCCGTCCGCAAAGCCGAGGCCGTGCTGCGAGCCGAGGGCATCCGCGCCGACGTCGAGACGGCCGCGGCGCCGTCCTGGCTCGAGGAGAGCGAGTGGGCCACGCTCTCCCTGGACACGCGAGGCCCCGAAACGGAACGGGACCGCGCCCGTACCGCGATGATCGAGAACGGCCTCTGGGGTCCGGAGATGAGCCTGGCCGAGGATCTTCCGAACATGTGGCTCCTGCGGGACGGGGTCGTCATGGGCTTCCTGGTGCTCCCGACCGCGGTCCTGGTCGCGCTCGCCTCGATGATCATCGGCGCGGTCGCGCGCATCTTCGATCAACGGGACACCTTCATCGCGCTCAGGCTGGCCGGCACCCCCCAGGCGGTCCTGCTCGCGGCGCAGCGCCGCGAGATGATCCTGCCGTCGGTCCTGCTCGGCGGTGTCGCCGCGATCGCGGGACTGGCGAGCGGCGCGACGCTCGGTTCGGCCGGCCTGCTCAACCCCTACAGCGCCGGCGTCTTCACCGGCCTCCTCGCGCTCGGCGCGAGCGCACTGCTGCTCGCCGACCGCACCGCGCGCCCCGTCCTGGAACGCGTCGGCGCCGATCTCTCCGAACGCGAATAGGGAGGTCACGAAGGTCGGCGGCGTGCCATCGCCCGCCCCCACGACCGCTCGCGAAACGGCCGTCGGAACAGGAGTTACCGCTGCATCAGGGTGCGGGCGCGGGCGTGGCGGGCCGGGGGAACAGGCGCCGCAGGACGTCGGTGATGGTGACGACACCCATGACCTGGCCGTCCTTGGCCACGAGGGTGAGTTGTTCGCCGGTCTCACGCATGCGCGCCAGCGCGGTGTAGACCGGGGTGTCCGCCGGAAGGAGGAGAACGGGACGGGCCAGGTGGGCGATTCCGGACGTCTCATGTCGGGTCAGCGTGTCGCGGACGTGCACCACGCCCCATGCGGTGCCGGGCCCGGTCACCAGGATGCGCAGGTGCCCGGATGCTCGGCTGGCCGCCTGGACATCGGCCACGGTCGCCTCGGGGGCGACCGATGTCGGTGTGGAGCCGCGTTCGACCAGGTCGCCGATGCGCAGGTTGCGCAGGTCCAGCGCCTCGGACAGTTGTGCGGAGTAGGCCGCGTCCAGCGCTCCGACGTTGGCGGAGTGCTCGACCAGATGGCGCAGGGCGTCGGGGTCCTGGCCCGAGCCGACCTGGTCGGCCGCCTGGACGCCGACCCTGCGCAGGCACCAGTTGGCCGACTCGTTCAGGACCCGCAGCAGCGGACGGGTCAGCCACATGAAGCCGCGCATCGGCAGGGCCAGCATCGTGGCCGATCGCTCCGGGTGGGCGATGGCCCATGACTTGGGCGCCATCTCGCCGATCACCAGGTGCAGGAATGTGACGATCACCAGCGCGAGCACGAACGCCGCCGGGTCGGCCAGCCACAGCGGCGCGCCCCAGGACTTCAGCAGCGGGGTGAGCCAGTGGTGGACGGCCGGTTTGGTGAGCGCCCCCAGGGCCAGCGTGCAGAAGGTGATGCCCAGTTGCGCCCCGGCCAGCAGCAGCGTCAGCTCGGAGGCGCTACGCAAGGCCGCCCGCGCCGAGCGGCTGGACGGCGCGGCGTCCTCCAGACGGTGCCGCTTGGCCGCGATGAGAGCGAATTCCACGGCGACGAAGAACGCGCTCAGCGCGATGATGGCGGCGGTGGCGGCAAGGACCGCCCACGGATCGCTCATCGGCCCGTCCCCTCGCCGTCGTCCGTGGTCTCGCCGCCGCCCGGGTCCTCGGCGGCCTCGCCGGACGTCACCACTTGGACCCGTACCGAGGACGGCACATGGTGGTCGCCGATCTCCAGGACCTTGAGACGCAGGAGCCGTCTGGGCGGATGGTCGGTGTGCGCGAGGTCGGCGGGCTCGGTCGGCAGCTCGACATCGAGTTCGGCTCCCACCTCGGGCAGTGCCCCGTAGGCGGCGATCACCAGTCCGGCGATGGTCTCGTAGTCGCCTTCGGGCAGCCGGTGGTCGATGACGTGTTCGACCTCGTCGATGTGGAAGCCGCCGGGGATGGCCCAGGCGTCTCCGGTCCGGGTCGCTCCGGGTTCCGCGGCGACGTCGTGCTCGTCGGTGATCTCGCCGATCAGCTCCTCGGCCAGGTCCTCCAACGTCACGATGCCGACGAAGCCGCCGAACTCGTCCACGACGCAGGCCAGCTGGTCGCGGTCGCCGGTGAGCCGGTCCAGGGCCGCGGGCAGTGCCATCAGCGTCGGCAGCAGGGTGGCGGGTCGCATGATCGAGGCGATGGGTGCGGTGGGGTCGGGTGCGGTGAGCACATCGTCCAGGTGAGCCACCCCGGCGACGCGGTCGGACTCGTCCAGCACCGGGTAGCGGGAGTGGCCCGTGCTCATCAGCTCCCTGACCTCGTCGACGGTCGTGGCGGCATCGACGGCGCCGACGCGCGTGCGGGGGATCATCGCGTGTTCGACGTCGCGACGCGGGAAGTCCAGGATGCGGTCCAGCAGGATCGACAGATCCGGCGGCAGGTCCCCGCTACGGCGCGACTCGGTCACGATGTGCGCCAGGTCGCGCTCGCTGGCCGCATGCTCCACATCGTGCACCGGCTCGATGCGCAACAGCCGCAGCAGCAGATTCGACGCCTGGTCGAAAACCCAGATCAGCCACCCGAGCGCCTTGAGATAGACCAGCGTCGACCGCGACAGCCACCGCGCGACCGGTCCAGGACGGGCGATCGCCAGATTCTTGGGGAACAGCTCGCCGAACAGCATCTGCACCAACGTCGAGAACACCAGCGCGAGCGCCGTGCCGACCGCGATCCCGGTGCCCTCGGGCACCCCGGCGCCGCCGATCAGGTCACCGAAGGCCTCGCCGATCAGCGGCTCGGCGACGTACCCCACCAGGAGTCCGGTCACCGTGATGCCCAGCTGCGCGCCCGACAGCATGAACGAGGTGCGCCGTGTCACCGCCAGCGCCCGCGCGGCGCCCCGGTCACCGCTCCCGGCGCTCGCGGCCAGCCCGGACCGGTCGACGGCCATGAAAGCGAATTCCTGCGCGACGAAGTATCCCGTCAACGCGGTGATCAGCAGGACGACCACGACCCCGGCGAGCAAGGACAGTGCGGTGATCAAAGCCGTCCCGCCCCGTAATCGTCAGCGGAGCGGTCGGCGGATCGGTGGCGGTCCATTGGCCTCTCTGGTCGGATGGATCATCACTCCCAACGACAAATCACCTGGTCAGGTTCCCAGTCATCGGCAAGGGACTCGTGGACGGCGGCGTGGCGTGTCCTGAGCGCCCAACCCGGCGCGACGACCACCCGGCGCCTGCTACAACTGTAGTAAAAGATCCGCGAGAGGAGCATTTCATGGGTGTCAGCCTGTCCAAGGGCGGCAACGTGTCACTGACCAAGGAGGCCCCGGGCCTGACGGCGATCACGGTGGGCCTGGGCTGGGACGTGCGCACGACCACCGGGACCGACTTCGACCTGGATGCCAGCGCGCTGCTGCTGAACGAAGCGGGCAAGGTCCCCTCTGACCAGCACTTCGTGTTCTTCAACAACCTGCGCAGCCCGGACGGTGCGGTCGAGCACACCGGTGACAACCTCACCGGGGAGGGTGAGGGCGACGACGAGCAGATCAAGGTGAACTTGGCGTCGGTGCCCGCCGAGATCGACCGCGTCACCTTCCCGGTGTCGATCCACGACGCCGACTCCCGCGGGCAGAGTTTCGGGCAGGTCCGCAACGCCTTCATCCGCGTGGTCAACCAGGCCGACAACTCCGAACTCGCCCGCTACGACCTCACCGAGGACGCCTCCACCGAGACGGCCATGGTGTTCGGCGAGCTGTACCGCAGCGGCGCCGAATGGAAGTTCCGCGCCGTCGGCCAGGGATACGCCTCCGGCCTCTCGGGGGTGGTGAAGGACTTCGGCGTCAACGCCTGACGGCCGTCCGCGTGGACGGGGCCGCCCGGCCCCGTCCACGCGCCCCGGTCCGCGGACCATCCTCGGGAATCCACGCTGCGGTTTCGTGATCGGCGCCCGGCCCGGTCGTTGCGGGCCGGTGCCGGGCGGCACGCAGTGGCGGTCAGCGCCCTTCACGCGGGCCCGCCGGTTGAGGCGCGCCCGCGTGTTCCGCAGTCGGTGATCATGGTGCGGGCGGTCCGGGCCTCCCGATCGTCCGGGTGCTCGCGTGGGTCTGGGCGGTGACGGCCGGCGTGGTGGGCTGGTCGTGGAGGCGGACGGCGATCCGGGGCAGGCCGTCGGGGCCCAGGGTGATGTCGGCGTCGACCTGGTAGACGGTGCGGAGCAGGTCGGCGGTGACCACGTCGGCGGGGGAGCCGTCGGCGACGATGCGGCCCTCGTCGAGCACGACGAGGCGATGGCAGGCCGCGGCGGCCAGTTGCAGGTCGTGCAGGGCGATGAGGACGGTGACGCCGAGGCCCCGCAGGAGCCGGAGCAGTTCGACCTGGTGGTGAAGGTCGAGGTGGTTGGTGGGTTCGTCCAGGATGAGCAGGCGCGGTTGCTGGACCAGCGCCCGGGCGAGCTGGACGCGCTGGCGTTCCCCGCCGGACAGGGTGGCCATGGAGCGGTGTGCGAGGTCGGCGATGTCGCAGCGGCGCATGGCGCCGTCGATGAGGCGGTGCTCGGCGGGCGACAGTCCGCCCAGGGGGCCCTGGTGGGGGATGCGGCCGAGGGCGACGATCTGCTCGACGGTGTTCTCCAGGTCGGCGGGGGCGTCCTGGGTGAGGACGGCGACCTTGCGGGCGACGGCGCGGGCCGGTGTGCGCCACACGTCGGCGCCGTCGACGCGGACGGTGCCGGTGTCGGGGCGCAGGCTGCGGTAGACGCAGCGCAGCAGGCTGGACTTGCCGCTGCCGTTGGGGCCGAGGAGCCCGGCGATCTGGCCGGGCGGCACGTGCAGGGTGATGTCCGACAGGCGGGCGGGGGCCCAGCTCAGGCCGTCGATCTCCACGGAGACGGGGGTCATCGCCACCTCCGGTGGTCCGCGCGGCGCAGCAGGACGAGGAAGAACGGCGCGCCGAGCACGGCGGTGATCACTCCGATCGGGATCTCGTCGGGCTGGTTGAGCATGCGGGCGCCGACGTCCACCCAGACCAGCAGGATCGCGCCGGTCAGGGCGGCCAGCGGCAGGACGCGGCGGTTGTCGCCGCCGACCACCAGGCGGACCGCGTGCGGGACCATCAGGGCGACGAAGCCGATGCCGCCGCTGACGGCCACGACGGCGCCGATGACCAGGGCGCAGCCGATGATCAGCCGCCGCCGGACACGGTCGACCTCCAGGCCGAGGCTGGTGGCGCCCTCCTCGCCGAGGACGAGCGCGTTCAGCCGCCCGCTCTGCGTCCAGAACCACAGGGCGCCCGCGATGACGACGGCGATCGGGACGCCGATGTCGCGCCACTGGGTGCCGCCGAGCCCGCCGAGCATCCAGAACATCGCCGAGCGGACGTCCTTTTCCGGGGAGGTCAGCACCAGGTAGTGGGTGATGGCCTCGGTGAACGCGGCGACCGCGACCCCGGCGAGGATGAGCCGGGTCGGCGCGAGCAGCCCGCGGCCGCCGGCCAGCAGCATGACCAGGGAGAACGTCGCCATCGCGCCGAGGAAGGCGGCGACCGGGAGGGAGAGCGTCCCGAACGGGGCGAGGCCGGCGATGATGACCAGGACCGCGCCGAAGGAGGCGCCCGAGCTGGCGCCGATGAGGTAGGGGTCGGCGAGCGGGTTGCGCAGCACCGCCTGGAGCACGGTGCCCACGGCCGCCAGCCCGGCGCCGACGGCGGCGCCGAGCAGCACCCGCGGCAGCCGGATGTCCAGCACGATCACCGAGCGCGGTCCGGTGGGGGCCGTGTCCACCAGGCCGGGCAGGTAGCGGTGGCCGATCACCTGGGCGACGTCGCCGAAGGGGATGGACACCGGCCCCAGCCCGACGGCCGCGATCATCGACAGCGCCAGGACGGCCGTCAGGCCGCCGACCAGGGCGGGCAGCGCGGCGCGCCGGACCGCCGGTGGCCGGGGGGCCTGGTGCCGCGGGCCCCGCCGGGCGTCGGGGGCCTTGACCGTCACCGGGCGAGCCCCTCGGTGAGGGTCTTCAGCGCGCGTCCACTGCGTACGCCCGGCTGGGTGTCGTTGACCGGGACGATGATGAAGCGGTTCTCCTTGACCGCGGTCACGTTCTTGATGGGGCCGTAGGTCTTCATCCAGGCGATGGCCTTGTCGGCAGGCTCGAACGCCTGGTCCTCGACGAGGATGGCGTCGGGGTTCCGCTTGACGACCTCCTCCCAGCTCACCTGCTTGAAGGAGGTGACCTCGGGGAAGATTCCGGTGCCGCCGGCGCGGCGGATCAGGTCGTCGACCAGCGCCGAGGAGCCGGCCGTGGTGGGCTTCTCCTTGCCGCCCGCGTAGTCGAAGACCTTCGGGGCCCCCGGGACCGCCTTGACGGCGTTGATCTCGCCTTGGAGTTTGGTCACCAGGGCTTCGCCGCGGTCCTGGACGCCGAACACCTTGGCGAGCGCGCGCACGTCGGCGTAAACGTCCTCGATCTTGGCCTTGTGGCCGGGGCAGTTGGCCGACAGCAGGTAGGTGTTGACGCCCTCCTTGCGCAGGACGGCACGGTCGCCCATGGCCTTGGGGCCGTAGTCGTCGGGATAGCCGCTGACCACGAGGTCGGGGTCGGCCGCGTAGACGACCTCCTTGGACGGCGGCGGGAACGCGCTCTCGGCGATGACCTTGACGCCCCGCAGATCGTCGGCGTACTCGGGGACGATGTCCTTGGCGGCCACGGTGCCCGCCAGCCTGTCGCGAAGGCCGAGCGCCAGCAGGACCTCGGTGGCCGGTGTGCTGGAGGCGACCACCCGCTGGGGCGCGGCGGCGAAGGTGTAGTCGGCGCCGCAGTTGCGGGCGGTGACCGGCGCGGAGGAGGCGGCGGCGTTCGTGCCGTCCGCGCCGCCGCACCCGGTCACCAGCGGGGTCATCAGCAGGACGGCCACGGCGGCGGGCGCGAAGGAGGCGATTTTCCTCATCGGGGGTTTCCTTCTCTGTTGCTCAGACATGGGGGATCGGCAGCCGTTCGGGGTCGGCGGGCAGGGGTTCGGCGCCGTCTCCGAGGAAGGGGAAGGCGGCGGGGCCGGTGGAGCGCAGCCCCGGTACGACGACGCGGGCGACGGCGAGGCCGAGCCGCTCCAGGTCGGGAGGGGTGAGGTCGACGGTCACGATCGGCAGGCCGCGGGCGGCCAGTGCGGCGTCGAGGTCGATCCGCCCGGGCAGCCACCGGCCGCCGGGCCGCCCGCCGGTCAGCCGTGCGACGACCCGTCCGGCGATCCGGCGATCGGCCAGCAGTTGCAGGGTGCAGACCAGGTCGGTGGCGTCGGACAGGTCGGGCCGGTACGCGTCCGCGTAGCGCCGGTCGTCGCGGTGGGGTTTGAGCACCCCGGACCATTCGGGAATCCCGTCGATCACCGCGTCGAGCGTGTCCAGCGACACCAGCGCCTCGGCGGCCGCCTTCGCCCCAGCGGCGGCGACCGGGTCATCGGCGTCCGGGACGAGGGCGCAGCCCGCGCCCAACCTGTCGCCGTCACGCTGCGCGACGCACAGGACGACCGGTGCGCCCAGCAGGTTCGGCACCTGGAACCAGCGGAGCCGCACACCGTCCGGGACGGGCAACGGCGGTGCCGCCAGCGGGGGGAACGCCCGGCGCCCGTGCCAGGCGGTGGCCAGCGCGTGCCGTTCGACCACCTCGGCGAGAGCGGCCGAGCGGGCGGCCTCCAGGGTCGGCCCGGCGGCGATGCCCGCCGCCACCGGCAGGTGCGCCGGACGCCCGCCGATCTCGGCGTGCTCGCCGGGGGCCAGCCATACCAGCGACGCCGGGACCAGGCAGCCGGTGCCGGCGGCGGTCCGGCCGGCGACCCAGCCGGTCGGGGCGTCGCGGGACAGCCCGGCGAACGGAAACCCGGGCCGCTCGTGCTGGCCGGACGAGTACAGCGCCAGCGCCGAGGGATCGACGGCGTCGGGCCCGAGCCGGCGCCAGGTGGAGCGCACCAGGCGTCCGGGTGAAACCAGATGGCCCGCGTAGCGTTCGGCGGCCTCGCCCAGCGCGCGGCGGGCGGCCTCGTCCGGGCTCGTCCACGAGGTGCCGCCGACCACCGGGTTGCCGAGCGGCAGCGCGAACGCGCCGGTGGCGGCGAGCTCGGCGGTCGCCGTGTGCAGCACGCCGTGGCTGCGGCCGGTGTCGAGGGCCCGCACCGGCCCGCAGCGCGGGTCCAGCAGCGGGTCCGGCAGCGCGGCGCTCATGTGTGCGGAAGCGGGACGAGGTTGATCTCGTCCTCGCGGATCGGGTCCCGCCGCAGGCCGAGACCGACCGGATCGGTGTACAGCCGCGTGCCGCCGAGGAAGGGGAACGCGGCGGGAGCGTTCGAGTACGCGCCGGGCACCACCACGCGCGCCGCGCGGAATCCGGCGGCGGCCGCGTCGGGGGTGGTCACGTCCACCGCGTGGGCGGTCAGGCCGGCGGCGGCGAGCCTTTCGAGGTACACGTCGTACGGGTCGCCGGCGGGTGACGGCAGGTCCTCCAGGCCGATGGGCGCGTGATCGCCGGTGATGGGTTCCAGGTGCGGGCGCATCCGGGGGTCCAGCCAGATTTGGCTGTGGCAGCCCAGGTCGGTCACGTCCCGGTAGTCGGCGCGGTAGGAGTCGGCGTACCGGCGGTCGGCCCGGTGCGGGTGGAAGAACTCGATCGGGATGGTGCCCTCGCGCGCGGACGTCCAGATGTCGCCGTCCGGATCGAGCAGACCGAGCGCGTAGCGGCGCAGCGTGACCGCCTCGGCCAGCGCCTTGTGCACGGCGGCGGCCGGGTCGGGCCGCGCCGCCACCCCGAACACCGCCAGCTCGTGCTCGGGGTCCTCCAGCAGGACGCCGAGGACGGCGACGTCGAACACGGTCGGCAGCGCCACGACCCGGTACCGGCACGGCCCGCGCGCACCGGCCGCCCGCGCCCAGCCCGGCCCGGCCTCGGGGTCGGGGGTCAGGATCGGGGCGAGGCGCGGATGGTCGACGTGGACGGGACGGGCGGGCAGCCGGTTCGCCCACCAGATGACGGTGGCGTCGCGCTCGATGACCTCTTCGAGGGCGGCGGTGCGGGCCATCCGGTCGCCGGTGCCCGCGGCGATCCCGGCGAGCATCACGAAGTTGGTGACGGGCTCGTCCGTCCGGGGCGGCTGGTGGTAGTTGATGTAGACGAGCGAGGCGGGCACCCACACCGGCTCCTGGGACGGCAGCGTCACGCCCCGTGTCCACAGCACCGGCAGGTCGCCGGTGAAGGGGGTGAACGGGCAGCCGGGGTCGGCGTACTGGTCCGCCGAGTACAGCGCGAGACCGGCCGGGTCCACCGCGTTCTCGCCCGCCGCGACCAGCTCGCGGTGAGCGGCCCGGCGCAGGCCGGCGGGCACGAAGTTGCCGCAGTACCGCTCCACCGCCTCGCCGATGGAGCGGAGCCGGGCGCGGCCCGGGTCGCCGAACGCGGTGCCGGTGGAGACCCGGTCGGCGGGCCAGGGCAGCAGGCTCACGATGTCGGCGACATGGGTGGCGCACACGTCCAGGCCGCGGGGCCACCAGGGCTCGGGGCCGACGTGCAGGATCTGGGTGATCACACCGGTGCGCGGGTCGACCAGCGCTTCGGGATTCATCGTGGCTCCTCGGCGGCGGGCTGCGGCAGGCGCAGCGGGCCGTGCTCGATCTCGTACCGGGCGGCCTCGCGCGGGGCCGGGCGGCGCGGGACGCGACCGGCGGTCAGCTCGACGTGCAGGCGGTCGGCGGCGGGCAGCTCGGCCGCGAGCGGCGGCAGCAGCAACTCGGCCCGGCCGATGCCCTCGGGTAAGGCGGCGGTGCCGTCGCCGAGGCGGACGCGGACACCGTCGGCCCGCTCGTGGACGAGGGTGGCCACCAGCTGCACGGGCCGTCCGGCGCGGACGGTCACGGCCAGCCGGGCCGAGCCGTGCCAGCGCAGCGGGCACTTGGCGGTCAGCCGGACGACGTCGTCCCGGCCGGCGACGGCGGCCAGGTCGGCCG
>NZ_SMJX01000189.1 GCF_004348535.1 Actinomadura sp. KC216 | reverse complement strand
GGTGGTTTTGGCGAAGGGGAAACACCCGGTCCCATCCCGAACCCGGAAGTTAAGCTCTTCAGCGCCGATGGTACTGCATGGGAGACTGTGTGGGAGAGTAGGACACCGCCGGACATTTCTTATGGGGGAAGGCCCCGCCGACAACGGCGGGGCCTTTCCTCATTTCTGGGGCTTTGTTTCTTCTCGGTGTTCTGCGTCTTTGTGTTCCTGGCCAGGTTGCGTTGGCCAGGTATGGGCGATGGGCGGATCAGTGGGGAGTTCTGTGCTAAGCGGCTGCGGACGGGTTTGGCGTACGTCGTGTGGTTGCCGGGGAGTGCGGGGTTAGATTTCGTCGCCTGCCAGGACTGTGTCGGCGTCCACGATGCGGTAGGCGTAGCCCTGTTCGGCGAGGAAGCGCTGGCGGTGGGCTGCGTAGTCCTGGTCGAGGGTGTCGCGGGCGACGACGGCGTAGAAGCGGGCACCATGGCCCGACGCCTTCGGGCGCAGGAGGCGGCCCAAGCGCTGGGCTTCTTCCTGACGCGAGCCGTAGGCACCCGACACCTGGACGGCGACCGACGCCTCAGGCAGGTCGATCGAGAAGTTCGCGACCTTCGACACCACCAGCACGTTGATCTCGCCTGAGCGGAAGGCGTCGAACAGGCGTTCCCGTTCGCGGACGCGGGTCTCGCCCTTGATGACGGGTGCGTCCAGCAGAGCGCCGAGCTCGTCGAGCTGGTCGATGTACTGGCCGATGACCAAGGTCTGCTCGCCCTTGTGCCGGTCGACCAGTGCCTGGATGAGCTTGGTCTTGGTGTCGGTGGTGGCGCAGAAGCGGTAGCGCTCTTCGGGTTCGGCGGTGGCGTAGGCGAGGCGTTCCGCGTCGGTGAGGGTGACGCGGACCTCGACGCAGTCGGCCGGTGCGATCCAGCCCTGGGACTCCATGTCCTTCCAGGGCGCGTCGTAGCGTTTCGGGCCGATGAGGGAGAACACGTCGCCCTCGCGGCCGTCCTCCCGGACGAGGGTGGCGGTGAGGCCGAGGCGGCGGCGGGCCTGGAGGTCGGCGGTCATGCGGAAGATGGGCGCGGGCAGGAGGTGCACCTCGTCGTACACGACGAGGCCCCAGTCGCGGGCGTCGAACAGTTCGAGGTGCGTGTAGGCGCCCTTCCGGCGCGTCGTCATGATCTGGTAGGTCGCGATCGTGACGGGGCGGATCTCCTTCTTCGCGCCCGTGTACTCGCCGATCTCCTCCTCGGTGAGGGACGTCCGCCGGAGGAGCTCCTGCTTCCACTGGTGCGCCGACACGGTGTTGGTGACGAGGATCAGCGTGGTCGCCTCGGCGCGGGCCATGGCCGCGGCGCCGACGATCGTCTTGCCGGCGCCGCAGGGCAGGACGACGACGCCGGAGCCGCCGTGCCAGAACGCCTCGGCGGCGTCGTGCTGGTAGGAGCGGAGTTCCCAGCCGTCCTCGATGAGGGAGATCGCGTGGGCTTCGCCGTCGACGTAGCCGGCGAGGTCCTCGGCGGGCCAGCCGAGCTTCAGCAGGGCCTGCTTGAGGGCGCCGCGCTCGCTCGGGTGGACGGCGACGACGTCGTCCCCGACCCGGGCGCCGAGCATCCCCTTGATCTTCTTGGCGCGGAGGACCTCCTCCAGGACGGACCGGTCGGAGGACGCCAGGACCAGCCCGTGCAGGGGGTCCTTCTCCAGCCGCAGCCGCCCGTACCGCGCCATCGTGTCGGCGACGTCGACCAGCAGCGCGTGCGGGACGGGATAGCGCGAGAACCTGATCAGCGTGTCGACGACCTGTTCGGCGTCGTGTCCGGCGGCGCGGGCGTTCCAGAGCGCGAGCGGCGTCACCCGGTAGGTGTGGACGTGCTCGGGCGCCCGTTCGAGCTCGGCGAACGGCGCGATCTCCTTGCGGCAGGCGCCGGCCAGCTCGTGGTCGACCTCCAGCAGCAGCGTCTTGTCGGACTGGACGATGAGCGGACCGTCGGTCACGGAAAGCAGCCCCCGTCGCAAAATCGGTGTTCGGAGTGGGAAATCCCCGCTGGTGCACGGTACCCGAGGACGCCCGCGGCGGCGTCCCGGCTCGTACTGATTCAGGGCGGGCGCGTGTCCGGCCCGATGGTTCAACGGCTGGGGGTCGCCAGGTCTTCCCGGCCCCGGTGGCCCGTGTCCCGGTCGGCCTGCTCGGGGGCGGGCGCGGTCAGATGCCGCCGGACGAGTTGTAGTCGGGCTCTGTGGCGGCGATGACGACCACGTAGATCACGATGAAGATGATCCCGACCACGACGGCGGCGGCGAAGAGCGACCAGCTCCAGATCGTCAGCTTGCGGGCCGAGTTCGGGTCGGTGGTGTTGCGTCCGAGCGCGACCGCGGCGGTGATGACGCCGGGGATGGCGACGATGTTGCAGCACATCACGACCGCGATGCAGTTGCAGACGAGGGCGGCGATGGTGGAGCCGCTGCTCGGCGTCCGGTACGGCACTCCCGGGGGCCCGTAACCGTAGCCTCCCTGACCGTACCCGTAGCCCTGGCCCTGTCCGGCGCCGTACTGCGGCCCGTACGCGCCGCCCGGGTCCCAGCCCTTCGATCCGCCGCCGTAGGGGTCTTCCCAGCCCGACGGCGGACCCCCTCCGTACCCGCTCATCGGGAGCCTCCTCACGTTCGCCTGAACACGTTATCGGTCCGATGGGTCACTGGTTGGACCGTATGTGAGGTTCGTCGGTTCCGATCGTCATGGAACGATGCGGATCGCTCAGGGGGCCGGGTCGTCGGTGAGCTCGGCGACGCCGGTGATGCGGTGGAGCGCGAAACGGTGCACGGCGGCGCGCGTCGCGTCGTAGCCGGTGAGGAAACCGCCCTCGACGCGGACCGGTTCCACGATGCGGCTGGACGCCTGTCCCTGCTGGTCGAGGTAGCCGATCCAGACGCGTCCGCCGCGGTCGACGGCGGTGCGGAGGCGGTCGACGGTGGCCATCGCGGGCGAGCGGGGCGGTTCGCCGGGCGGGGCGTCCGCCCGCAGCCGGGCCTGCTCCGCGCCGTGCATGGACGCCTCGTCGCCCGCGCGCAGCGCCCGCACCGCGGCGGAGATCATCGAGGCGTCGGTGCGCTCCTCCGGCCGCAACCGGACGATCTCGGCGGTCGGCGGCGGGTCGGCGCGCTGCGCGTCCGGGCGGGTCACGATCACGCCGCCGCCCGGGGACTCGGCGACCGGGGCGAGGCCCATGGCGCGCAGGCCGTCGAGGAGGTCGGCGCGCTGGAGCCCGGACGCGAGGACGGTCGGCGCGAGGCGGTGCAGCCGCAGCGCGGCGGAGCGCCGGTCGGCGAGGATCTCATCGAGGGTGGCGGGCGCGTCGGTCCGGACGTAGGAGGCGAGGGCGCCGACGCGCAGGTGCCCGTGCCTGCGGGCGACGTCGTCGATCAGGTAGGTGAGCGGCTGCGGCAGCGGTGTCGCCGAGTGCCGGGTCAGCAGGGCGGTGATGTCGGCGGCGGTCCGGCCCGCGTCGAGGGCTCGGCGGATCGACTCGGGCGTGAAGCGGTAGACGGTCGCGGCGCCCTTGGACTCGACGTCGGCGGCGAGGGCGAGTTCCCGGGCGAGTTCGGTGACCAGCGGGCCGGGCGCGATCGCGGTGAGGTCGGCCTGGATGAGGATCTCCTCGACCGGGGCGGGCAGGTGCTTCTCCAGGGCGGGTTCGGGGTCGGCTCCGGCGAGCAGGTCGCGGGCGAACGGGGCCGGTTCGCCGAACCCGGTGAGGCCGAGGGCGGCGGCCTCGCGGAGCGTCCAGCCGATGATGCGGTCGCGGGTCCGGCCGCCGCGGCGGGGGCGCAGCCAGGCGAGCCGGTCGCGGAGCGCGTCCTCGCCGACGGCGCCGCGTCCGGCGTCCACGAGGACCTCCAGGGTCGCCCGGCGGGTGGACGGGGCGCTGCCGCGCACCATCGCCTCGCTGAGCGCGTTGATGAGCCGGTCGCGGTCGTCGCGTTCCCCGGCGAGGCCCGCGGCCCGGTCGGACTTCAGCCAGCCGCGGGCGAGCTCCGTCCAGCGGCCGGCGGTGTCGCGCATGAGCCACAGGTCGTAGGCGGGGGTCGGGAGCCATTCGCCGTCGAGGTCGCCGCTGCGGGTCAGCAGCCCGGCCGCGTACGCGACCTCGACGAGCAGCGCGGCCTTCCATTCGGGGACGTCCAGCAGCGTGGCGGCGGCGCGCAGGTCGCGGACGGCGAGGCCGCCGCTGCGCAGCACGGGCGGCGGTTCCAAACCCCAGCGTTCGAGCAGTTCCTCGACGAGCCGGACCGCGTTGAACGCCTCGCCGGCGGCGGCGCGGATCACGACGTCCTCGGCGCGGGGCTCGCCGGGCGGAGGCGGGAGCGGCGGCGGCTCCGCGCGGACGTCCCGGAAGAGGCGCCCGCCGCGCAGGTGCAGCGCGACCTCGCGCGGGAGGGTGACCGTGCGGTCGTCCTCGGCGGCGAGGAGGCCGCGGGCGAGGAGCCGCTCGATCGGGGTCGCCGCGGTGTCGACCCGGACGGGACGGCGCGCGTCGGCGACCCGCCCGACCGGCGGGCCCCAGGTCAGATGGTCGAGGGCGGCGAGCGCCTCGGGACCCGCGTCCTCGATCAGCGGGCCGGGCGCGCTCAGCAGCTCCGCGAGCCGCCGCAGCAGGCGCGCCGAGTCGGCGAAGCCGCGCGGGGCCTCGCCGTCCAGGTCGGTGACCAGGTCGGTGAGCCGCTCGCGGGTGTAGCCGGCGAAGACCTCCTGGACGGGCGGGCCGAGCCCGGCCGGGTGCGGCAGGGACTGCCGGACGCCGGGCGCCGGGTTCAGGGTCCCGTTCCCCCAGACGAGGCCGTACCGGTGCAACGTTCCGATGGCGTCCTCGACCTGCGCGGGCGTGGCGGCGAGCGTGGCGGCGAGCGTCTCGGGGCCGGTCGGCGCCGGCGGGGGCAGGACGAGCAGGGCCTCCAGGACGGCGAGCGTGAACCGGTCGAGCCGGTCGAGGGCGCGGGAGACCGCGGCGGGCGTCGCGGCGCGGGCGGCGAGCGCGGTCAGGTCGGCGGGGACGGGCGCGAGCAGTTCGGGACGCGCGGACAGGAGCGCGCGAAGCTCGTCGTCGCCTCGCGCGCGCAACCAGTCCGCGTACGTTTCCATGCCTTTCCTCAACTGTAGGGTGCCTGGGGCTGGGAGGAGGACGGGGTGCGCGCCGCCTGAGCCCGGTCCCTCAAGGGTAGGAGCCCGCATGGTGTGCCCTGTAGGACGAACATGCCGTGTGCTGGAGGAACGCGTGCCAAGCGCCGAAGAACGCGTGCGGGGCGCCGAGAAAGGCGCGGTTCGTCAGGGGGCCGTTGTGGTGGGTTCGGGGGCGGAGTTCCGCTGCAGGTGGACGAGCCCTAGGCCGAGCCGCGCCCAGCTCTCCACGAACCGCTTCTCGTCGATGCGGGTCGGCGGCTCGTACATCGACTCGTTCGCGAGCCAGTAGTTCACCACCGCGCCGCCGAGGATCGCCGCGATCGCCGGCCAGTCCTCGTCGGCGCCCTCGAACTCGGGCTGCGCCGACAGCCAGGTGGCGATCCCCTCGTAGAGGGGGTTGACGATGCCCTCCCGCATCTCCGCGACCAGGCTCGGGAACTGGTCGAGGTCGCGGAACAGCACCCGGATGAGGTCCTGCTCCTCGCGCATCTTCGCCAGCCCGGTCTGGCACGTCATCCGCAGCCGCGTCTCCAGCGGGCGCTCCTCGTAGACGGCCGCCTGGTCGAGGACGTCGTTGATCTGCTTGCGGGTCCGGTCGATGTGCTCGCGGATGGCGGAGGCGAGGACCTCCTCCTTGGAGCGGAAGTGCCGGTACAGGCCGCCCGCGCCCGGCGAGAGACCGGCGGCCGCCTCGATCTCCGCCACCGACGTCGCCGTGTAACCCCGGTCGGCGAACAGCCGGAGCGACTCGGCCACGATCCGCTCGCGCGTGGACATCGCCATCTGATCAACCTCCTGGACCCGCCGCACGCTTCGTACGTACGTGCTCGGACACGGGTGCCCGTTCGGCGGGAACCGCGCTGATCGAGCCTACCGCCGGGGCGGCGGGAAGTGCGGTCCGCGGGCCCGCGCCCCGCAAGTGTCCGGGTACCCCGCCGTTAGCCGTTCGGTCAGGTCGGCGGTGGGCTGTGGAGGGGAAATCCGGTCGGCTGTGAAGCAGAAATATCGCGAAGACGACATTCGTCGTGTCGGCCGGTGGGACCGGCCGCGGGCATGGCCCGGACACAGTGTGTTACGCCTTGCCGCGGCGTCCGGGGCCGCTAGAGTTTCGGTGCCCGCGCCCCGTCGCCGAAAGGGGCGTCGTCGGAAAGGTCGGCGATGTTCAAGTCTCCGCGGAAGGCGGCCGACGGGGCCTTCCTGCCCGAGGACTTCGTGGTGCCCACGCTGGTGGCAGGCTCCCGCTTCCAGATCCGCCCGATCACCGTGCACGACGTGGTCAAGGACTACGGCGCCGTGATCGGCAGCCTGGACCGGCTCGCCGGCCGGTTCGGGCCCGAGTGGGGCTGGCCGGACAGCGAGTTCACCTTCGAGCAGGCCCTGATCGACGTCGCCTGGCTGCAGAAGCAGGGCCAGCTGCGGCGCTCGTTCAGCTACGTCGTGATCACGCCGGACGGGGACCGCCAGCTCGGCCGCATCCATGTGGCCCCGTCCGACGACCCCGGCGCGGACGCCGTCGTGGTGTTCTGGGTCCGCGCCGACGAGGAGAACTCCGCGCTGGAGAAGGAACTGGAGGAGTTCGTCCGAGAGTGGGTCACGACCGCCTGGCCGTTCGACAACGTCCGCTTCCCAGGAAGGGATTAGCGGGTCAGGCCCGGCGGCGGATCAGGGTGGTGAGGAGCCTGCCCGCGATCAGGTAGACGGCGGCGGCCAGGCCGTAGTTGACGGCCACCTCGGTCTTGGGGTTCTCGGGCTGGAAGACGTCCTCGAACTGCCAGCACAGCTCGGTGGCCCGGTCGCCGAACCAGCGGACGATCCCGTTCGCCGTGTTCGCCTCGAACGCGACGAACAGGATGTGCACCGCCATGATCACCACGACGACCGTGGTGACCGCGGACACCGACGTGGCGACGATGCCGAACGCGCGGCGGCGGGCGGCGGTGGCGCTCCGGCGGACGGCGGTGGCACCGTCCGTGAACGGCCGCCGTTCACGCCGTTCGTGGTGGTCGCGGTCGTCGCCGGGCTCGATGCGGGTCATCGCGAGCTCCTGCGCGGGCGCCGGCGCGGGCTCGGCCGTCCGGCCGGAGTCGGGGATGTCTGCCATTGCGGCCTCCTTCAGCGGCCCGTTCACCGAGAGACCCCGTTCTCCGGGGAACCTCGCCGGGCGGACGCCGGGGCTGATCGTCCTTTTGCTCGGGGTGGCTTGTTCGAGTCCTGTGTTTTCCCTGGTCAGGTGGTTTGTGGTCGGGGGCCCGGGTATATCGCCAGCACGGGCGGCCGTTCCCGGTGGACCGGGGCGCCGGTTCCGGTCACAACTGAACGGTCACCCGCGCGAAAGTTCCCGCGCTCTCCTACTCGGATCCCGTCGCATCGCCACTACCAGGAGAGCGCGGGTACTCGCATGTGTCCAGCCCCCTTAACCTGTGGGACGTGCCCGATCACGATTCCCCTGGTCTCCGTTCCCCTGATCTCCGTCCCGGACTCGCCGTCGGCTTCGACCTCGACCTGACGCTGGCCGACACGCGCGCCGGCATCGGCGCGGTGTACGCGGCCCTCGCGGCGGAGAGCGGCGTCGCCATCGACACCGACGCCGTCATCGGGCGCATCGGCCCCCCGCTGGAGGAGGAGCTCGGCTACTGGTTCCCGCCCGAGGAGGTGCCCGTGATGGCGGCGCGCTACCGGGCGATCTACGCCGACATCGCGATCCCGGCGACCGTCCTCATGCCGGGGGCGGCGGCGGCTCTCGATGCGGTGCGGGCCCGCGGCGGGCGGGTGATCGTCGTCTCGGGCAAGAACCAGGCCGACACCGAACGGACCGTCCGCTACCTCGGCCTTGAGGTGGACGTCGTCGCCGGCGGCCTGTTCGGCGCCGACAAGGGCACCGTGCTGCGCGAGCACGCGGCGGGCGCCTACATCGGCGACCACACCGGCGACGTGGACGCGGCGCGGGCGGCGTCGGCCCTCGCGGTGGCCGTCGCGACCGGCGCGTACGATTCGGCGGCGCTCACCGCGTACGGGGCGGATGTCGTCCTGCCCGATCTTCTCGCTTTCCCGGAATGGCTCGGCGGGTTCCGGGCGTCGTGAACCACAGGTCCGCATCCTGAGCTGCGGCCCGATATTCGGATGCCGTTGCCGGGCGGGGCCGGATAGCTTCTGATCGTCGGCCTGTGCGGGCCTCGCGGAGGGTGCCGGTGTGTACACCAGCCCTTGGCGAGGCACTAATCTTGAGGTCGATTCAGGACGATTACCGAACGAGGTCTCCGGTGCCGACTGGCAAGGTCAAGTGGTACGACTCCGACAAGGGGTTCGGCTTCCTCACGCGCGACGACGGCGGTGAGGTCTTCGTGCACTCATCGGCGTTGCCGGGCGGGGTCACGACGCTGAGACCAGGGCAGCGCATCGAGTTCGGCGTGGTCGAGGGGCGGCGGGGGCAGCAGGCGCTCCAGGTCAAGGTGCTGGACACGCTGCCGTCGGTCGAGAAGACGATCGCCAAGCAGCGGCGCAAGAAGCCCGACGAGATGGTCGTCATCACCGAAGACCTGATCAAGCTGCTGGACGGCATCTCCAACACCTACCGGCGCGGCAAGCATCCGGCCCCGGCGGAGGCCAAGAAGATCGCCACCGTGCTGCGGGCCGTCGCGGACGATCTGGCCGCGTCCTAGCGCCGCCTCTGGTGCGTCCGGGCGTCTGCGGTGCTCAGGTGTGCATCTCCGGGTGTGCGTCCTTGAGCGTCGTCTGAGATTGCGCGGGGCGACGACGGCGGCGGCGGTGCGTCCGGCGGCGGGTTCCGGCGCGGCGCGACAGCAGCAGGACCAGCGAGACGGCGAGCGCGGCGGACACGATCGCGAGCGCGACGCGTCCGTCCGCGACGATCGACATGCCGAGGCCGGCCAGCCCGCCGATGACCCACACGAGCTGGTGCAGCGTCTCCGAGACGGCGAAGGTGGACGACCGCATCTCCTCGCCGACCTCCTCCTGCACCACGGCGTCCATCGACAGCTTGCCGAGCACCTGCCCGAGGCCCGCCGCGGTCGCCACCGCCAGCGCCGCCCACAGGCCGAAGAACGCGGCGCTCACGGCGGCGACGGCGGTCACGGACGCCAGCGTCGCCGAGACGATCAGCCGCGGCGCCCGCGCCTTCATCCACGCGCCGAGCGCCGTGCCGATCAGTCCGCCGGCCCCGGCGGACGCCGCCAGCAGCCCGAGCGCGACGTTGTTGGACACCGGGTCGAACCGCTCCTGGCGCAGCAGGAACGCCAGATAGAGGATCAGGAAGCCGGAGAACGCGCGCAGCACCGCGTTGGCCTGCATCGCCTCCGCGACGACCGGGCCGACGCGCGGCAGCGTCCGCCAGTGCCTGGCCTGCGGCCGCGCGGTCTCGTCGGGGGCGCCGGGGCCGCCGGGGCCGCGGGCTTCCGGCGAGGGCTCGGCGTCCGGGACGTCCACACGCTGTGGAAGCCGCATGGTGAACACGACGCCCAGCAGGAACACGAGGGTGCCGATGCGCAGGACCCAGTCGGCGCCGATGAGCCACACGAGGCCCGCGCCGATCGGCGCGGTGATCGACGCGGCGATCAGGCCCGCGAACGCGGAGCGCGCGTTCGCCGTCACGAGCGTGATCTCGTCCGGCAGGACGCGGGGCGTCACCGCGGCGCGCAGCACCCCGAACGCCTTCGACAGCACGAGCACGCCGAACGCGGCGGGCAGGAACGTGACCTGGTCGCCGTGCGGCAGCGCGCTCGCCATCGCCCAGCACAGCAGCGCGCGGATCACGAACGTGCTGGAGATCGCGTACCGGCGGACGTGCCGCGCCCGGTCCAGTGCCGGGCCGATCAGCGGCGCGACCAGCGCGAACGGTGCCATCGTGACGACGAGGTAGAGGGCGACCTGGCCGCGCGCCTGGTTGACGTCCAGGCCGAAGAACAGCGTCCCGGCGAGGGCGACGGTCACCAGCGCGTCTCCGGCGGAGTTGACCGCGGACGCCTCGATCAGGCTGCCGAGGCCGCTGCGTCCGGCGCCCTGGGCGTGGGTGGCGCGGCGGGTCAGCCGTCCCGTGCGCGCCATCGCGGAGCGCGTGCCGCGCAGCGCCCGCGCCGCACCTCCCGCAGCGGCGCGTACGGATCGCCCGAACCGTGTCCGGTCACCCATGCGCCCTGATCTCTCCCCTGCGTCGTCCGGGTTCTCCGCTGAGGCACGACCCCTCGATTGAGGGTACGTTCCCCGCTGGGGAACCTGCTCACCAACGGTGCGCCGGTGGTTGTTTTCCATGGGGTGGCAGGGTGAGGTGCCCGGCCACGCCGTTCCATGGGCGAGAATTGGCATGTGAGCTCACTGCCGCAGTCCAGCCCCACGCGTTCCGCGTCCACGCACGGCGCGTCCGCGCAGAGTATTTCCGGGCCCGCCCGCCGGGCCCGCACGCCCGCCGTCGACACCGCCTGCGCCGAGGCTGTAGACCTCGCCCGCGAGGCCGCGCATGAAACGGCCAGTCCCGGTCAGGCGGGGGAGCATCTCGGCCTGCGCGCGGAAGGCGACCGCGTGGTCACGCACTATTTCGAGTGCCTCGACCCCGCGTACGTGGGCTGGCGGTGGGCCGTGACCGTGACGCGGGCGTCCCGCGCCAAGGTCGTCACGGTCAGCGAGTGCGTGCTGCTGCCCGGCGACGACGCGCTGCTCGCGCCGCCGTGGGTGCCGTGGCTGGAGCGGCTGCGTCCCGGCGACCTCGGTCCCGGTGACCTGCTGCCGACCGCGCCCGACGACGTCCGGCTCGCGCCCGGCTACACGCAGGTGGACGACGAGGCCACCGATCGCGAGGCGCAGTGGGAGCCGGGGCTCGGCCGCGTCCGGGTCCTGTCCCGGGAGGGGCGCGACGAGGCCGCCGCCCGCTGGTACGAGGGCGTCGGGGGCCCGCGCGCCCCGATCGCCGCGTCCGCGCCCGCGCAGTGCTCCACCTGCGGGTTCTATGTGGCGCTGGCGGGTGAGCTGCGGAAGATGTTCGGCGTGTGCGCGAACGAGTACGCGCCCGATGACGGACGTGTCGTCTCCGCCGACCACGGCTGCGGCGCGCACTCGGAGGCGGTCTCCCTGCCCGCCGTGTCCGAGCACAGCCCCCCGGTCATCGACGAGTTGGGCTACGAGGTCCTGCCGTCCCCGGCCAGGGTGGAGGACGCCGCACCGGTGGAGGTGGGCGAAGCGTCCGAGGTCGAGGACGCGGCGACCCTGGACGAAGAGGCCCTGGGCCACAGCTGACGATGCCGGATCTCGGGACGCGGGCCCTGCGGGAGCGGGTGCTGCGCGCCTGGAGCGAGTCACCCGCCCGGTTCCGCGAGGACGCCAACACCGAGGAGGACTTCGCCCTCGGCGGCTATCGCGACCGTGTCGTGATCGAGCTGGCGCAGAACGCCGCGGACGCCGCGCTGCGCGCCGCCGTTCCGGGACGGCTCCGGCTGGCTCTCCGTACGTCGCCGTCCGGTGCCGCTGTGCTGAGCGCCGCCAACACCGGGGCGCCGCTGGACGCCGCGGGCGTGGAGGCGCTGTCGACGCTGCGGGCGTCGTCCAAGCGGGACGACGCGGGCACGGCGGGACGGTTCGGTGTCGGGTTCGCGGCGGTCGTGGCCGTCAGCGATCAGCCCGCCATCGCGTCTGGCGGGGCGGGCGTGATGTGGTCGCGGGCCCGCTCTCAGGAGCTGGTCGAGGGAGTTCCGGCGCTCGCGGGGGAACTGGAGCGGCGTGGCGGGCATGTTCCGCTGCTCCGGTTGCCGTTCGCCATGGACGAGCCGCCTGAGATTCCGGCGGGGTTCGACACGGTCGTGCGGCTGCCGTTGCGCGAGGACGCGGTCGAGTCCGTCCGGCGGCAGCTTGAGCGTGCCGGAGCCGCGTTGATGCTGGCCCTTCCCGCGCTGGGCGGTGTTGAGATCGATGTGGACGGCGACGTCCGCGAGCTGACCGCTGAGCGTCGTACTCCGGACGAGGTGGTCCTGAATGGAGCGGTCTGGCGGACGGCGGAGGCACATGGGGAGATCCCGATGGCGCTTCTGGAAGACCGCCCGGTGGAGGAGCGGGGGCGGCCTTTCTGGCACGTGCGGTGGGCCCTGCCAGAGGACGGCCTACCGGAAGACACCCCTGCGGTCGTGCATGCGCCAACGCCCAGTGACGAACGGCTGGATCTGCCCGCGCTGCTCATCGCGTCGTTCCCGCTCGCACCTGACCGGCGGCACGTCGCGCCCGGCCCGCTGACCGACTTCCTCGTGGACCGGGCCGCCGAGACCTATGTGCGGTTGCTGAGCGACCTTCCCGTTTCCCCACGCGTGCTCAGCCTGGTGCCTGGGCCGGTGGGGGGCGGTGAGCTGGACGCCCGGGTGCGGCGCGGTATCCGCGAACGCCTTCCCGAGGCGCCGCTGCTGCCCCACCGGACGCGCGGGCGCGACGCGGTCGCCGTCGACGCCCCCGCCGAGTTCGTCGAGCTCCTCGGCGGCGAGGACGGCGTCGCGACCGGCCTGCTCCCGCCGGAGTGGCCCGCGCGAAGCCCGGCGCTCGCCGCGCTCGGGGTGCGGCGGGTCGAGCTGGCGGACGTCATCGATGAGCTGGCCGCTGTGGACCGCGAACCGGCGTGGTGGCACCGGATGTACGGGACGCTCGGCGGAGCCGCCACAGACGCTCTGGGGGCCGTCCCGGTGCCGCTGGCCGGCTCGGCGGCGGACGGGGTCGGACGGATCGTGCGCGGCCCGCGCGGCCTGCTGATCGCGGACGGCGTCGATCCCGGCGGCCTGGACGCGCTCGGCCTGCGGTTCGTCCACCCGGAGGCGGTGCATCCGCTGCTGGCCCGGCTGGGGGCTGTCGAGGCGGGGCCGCGGGCCGTGCTCGCCGACGCCGCCGTGCGTGCCGCCGTCGAGGAGTCGTTCGAGGCCGACGACCCCGATGCGGTCGCAGAAGCCGTCTTGGGGCTCGTCGCCGCCGCGCGGCTCGACCCGGGCGAGGAGCCATGGCTGGCAGAGCTGGCCTTGCCCGGCGACGACGGGGAGCTGTATCCGGCGGGTGAGCTGCTTCTGCCGGAGAGCCCGCTGCGCGCTCTCATGGCCGATGACGCGCCCTTCGGGGTGGTCGACGGAGAGCTGCTGGAACGGTGGGGCGCGGAGACGCTCACGGCCGTCGGCGTCCTGGACGGGTTCGCCCTCGCGAAGGGCGAGGACGTGAACCTCATGGGGCTCGCCGACGAAGCGGAAACCCTGGACCTCGATGACGAGGACCTGTGGGCCGACGACGTGCTGCGGCGAATCGGCCCGCAAGACCTTCCGCCGCTCGTGCCGGAGTTCCTGGCCGTCCGGGACCTTGAACTGGTGGACGACTGGTCTGCGGCGCTGCGCGTCCTTGCGGAGCCGCCGTGGCGGGCCGCGATCGTCGATCCCGTCCATGTGGCCGTGCACGGCGGACGGCGGGTCGCCGTCCCGTCCTATACGGCGTGGTGGCTGAGCCGTCACCGCGTCCTGGACGGACGCAGACCCGGCGAATTCCATCTGGGCGGGGACGACGCCCTGGCAGGGCTCTATGACGTCGCGCCAGCGGGCTTTGACGAGCGGCTCCTGCTCGCCCTGGGCGTCCGCACGTCGCTGGCCGATCTGCTGGACGAACCCGGAGGCGCCCAAGAGCTCCTCAACCGGCTCGGTGACCCGGAACGGTCCGTCACCCGAGCACAGCTGGGCGCCCTGTGGACGGCCCTGGCCGACGCCCCGGACACAGCGATCGAACCACCCGACCACGTCCGGGCCGTCGTAAACGGAGACGTCGAAGTCGTAGACGCCGCTGACGCCCTGGTCCTGGACGCTCCGGACGTCCTGCCCCTCCTTCGGGGCCAGCCGCTCATCATCGCCGCGGAAGGACGCGACGAGCGCCTAGCCGAACTCCTCGATCTCCCTCTGGCTGGAGACGAGGTTCCGGGGGCCGTCCAATCGGAGGGCGAGAAACGTCCCGTACCCGACGCGGTCAGGGCCGTCCTGCCGGACGCCCCCGCCGATTACCTCGCGCACGACCGCCTGGTCGTGGACGGCCAGGACGTGCCGTGGTGGACGAGAGACGGCGAAGTGCGCGCGAGCAGCGTGCAGGGCCTGGCCCGCGCACTCGCGTGGTCAACAGGTCGTTGGGCCGACCGGCTCACCCTCGAAGCGGTGCTACGCGCCCCTGAGACGCTCCCAGACCTCCTGGCCGAGGCGGACCTGGAGCCTTAGTCGGCGCGCCCGTGCTCCGCGGTCTCGGCAGGCTTGTCGCCCTTGGCGCCGGCCTTGCCGTCGGCGGGGTCGGTCTC
This sequence comes from Actinomadura sp. KC216, assembly GCF_004348535.1. Taxonomy (GTDB): domain Bacteria; phylum Actinomycetota; class Actinomycetes; order Streptosporangiales; family Streptosporangiaceae; genus Spirillospora. The sequence goes on along the minus strand of NZ_SMJX01000189.1, from coordinate 1,544 downwards.
GCGCTGGGCGGCGCGGGCGGCCTCCTGGCTGGCGCGGCGTGCCTGCAACCTCGGGACGTACCAGACCCCGAACATGCCGCTCGCGAAACCGGTGACGCACACCCACAGCCACCACCGGTCCTCGGACGGCAGCCCGACGATGAGCAGCACGACGAACGCCACCGCCCAGGCGGCCGCGCCCGCGGCCGCGATGCGGACGTCGTTGGTCTGCATGGGCGGCGGGTCCGGGCGGCGCGGTCGGGTCATGCGATCAGGTTACGCCGCGGGCGCCGGGCAACCCTCCGACGACCATGCCGATGAGCAGCTCATAGCTGGCCTCCAGGTCCTCGGGGAGGCCGAATCCGCCCGCCGCCTCCAGGACGGCGAACCCGTGCACGGCCGAGCGCAGGCACCGGGCCGCGTGGACCAGCTCCGAGCCTTCCAGGGCGTAGCCGCGCAGCGCCGCGTAGATGACGGCCAGGAGACGCTCGGCCGCCGCGTTGTCCTCCGGCTGGGCGTCCGCCGACTGGTCCATGGCCGCGTACCGGCCGGGATGCTCCACCACATACGACCGGTAGGCGCGCATCAGGGCGCGGACGGCGTCGTCCCCGGAGCGTCCCAGTGCGGCGTCTCCGAGCCGTTCTGTAAGTTCTTCGAGCACGCGTACGGTGATCAGCTGTCGCAACTCGGCCAGGTTGCGGACATGCTTGTACAGGGAGGGCGTCGCGACCCCGGCCCTTCCCGCCACCGCCGCCAGCGTCAGGGCGCCGGGGCCGTCGGCGTCCACGATGGCGACGGCGGCGTCGACGACGGCGGCCGGGGACAGTCCGGCACGAGGCATTCCACTCTCCTCCATTCTAGATAGCTCACAGGCTAATAAGCCTAGCCGCAATGTCAAGGTACGGCGTGGCAGCATGGGAGACCAATGACGATGACAACGCCACCCACCCCGAGCCGTGCCGCGTCCGTCCCCGGGCTGGCCGAGGAGCTGCGTATCTCGATCGCCAGGCTGTCGCGGCGGCTCCGCACGCTGCGTCCGGCCACCGAGGGCGAGCGGGGCGGCCCGGGCCCGCTGTCGCTCACCCAGCTCGCCGCGCTCGCCGCGATCGAGCGGAACGGGTCGATGACGCCCCGCGAGCTGGCCGACCACGAGAAGGTGCAGCCGCCCTCGATGACGCGCGTGATCGCCTACCTGGAGGAGCGGGGCCTGGTCGCGCGCAGCCCGCATCCCACCGACGGGCGCCAGGTCGTCTTGAACGCGACCGAGGCGGGTATCGCCCTGCTGGCGGACGAGCGGCGCCGCAAGGAGGCGTGGCTGGCCAGGAGGCTCGGCGAGCTGACCGACGACGAGCGGGAGATCCTCCGCCGGGCCGCCCCGATCATCGACCGGCTCAGCCGCTCCTGACCGATCACGCCCGGTCACGCCGGTCCCGCTCGATCGCGCCGGATTTGCCGGAATGCCGTGCCTGCGATTATCGTTAGCTCTGTTAATGACTTCCGCTAATGACAGACCCCGCGAGCCCGAGGCGACCGCGACGCGCGGCCCCCACGGCCACCACCCCACG
>NZ_SMJX01000188.1 GCF_004348535.1 Actinomadura sp. KC216 | reverse complement strand
GTCCATGAAGAAGCCCGAGCCGCCGGCCGACGACGTCGAGCCGCCCGTCGCCGCTGCCAAGCCCGCGCGCCCGGCCGAAGACGCGGGCCCGACCCCGCCGCCGCCGGGTCCCGTCGTCCCGCCCCAGCAGTCCCGCGGGCCGATCGAGCTGTAGCCGAGACCGACCGCGCCGTGTCCGCCCAGGGTTCGCCCCTGGGCGGACACGGCCGTTTCTAGGACCTTGCGCCGTTTATAGGATCGTTGCGTGAGCAAGAGGACCCATACGCGCGGCGGAACCGCCCGTCCGATCAGGCTGCTCGGCGATCCGGTCCTGCGCACCGGGTGCGACCCGGTCCGGACGTTCGACGCCTCCCTCCAGCGCCTCGTCGACGACATGTTCGTCACCATGTACGAGGAGGACGGCGCGGGCGTGGCCGCCAACCAGGTGGGCGTGGGCCTGCGGGTGTTCGTGTACGACTGCAAGGACGACACCGGGCGCAGGCACGTCGGCCACGTCGTCAACCCGAGACTCGTGGCCGCCGACGGGGAACTGCTCGTCGAGCCCGAGGGCTGCCTGTCCGTGCCGGGCATGCACTTCGAGACGGCCCGGCACGCGCACGCCGTCGTCGAAGGCGTGGACGTGAAGGGCAAGCCCGTCCGCGTCGAGGGCACCGGCTACTTCGCCCGCTGCCTCCAGCACGAGTGCGGTCACCTGGACGGCAACGTCTACATCGACGTCCTGTCGGGCGACGCGCGCCGCCAGGCCATGCGCGCCATACGTTCGCTGAGCGGGTAGTGCGGGCGCGCTCACCCGATCCTCTGCGGTCGTTCAGGTGACTTTCAGGTAGAGATGGGAACCTCTGCACTGATTGCGGAGGGGGACCGACCATTGATCGATCGGACGGCGAACGGCGGCAAGACGGCGGAGGCGACCCTGCTCGTCGTCGAGGACGAGCCCAACATCCTGGAGCTTCTCGCCGGCAGCCTGCGCTTCACCGGCTTCGACGTGTTCACCGCGACCAACGGGGCCGACGCGGTCCAGTCGGCGCGGCGGCACCGCCCTGACCTCATCGTGCTGGACGTGATGCTGCCCGACATCGACGGATTCGACGTCGCGCGGCGGCTGCGGTCCGGCGGCGACCACACCCCGGTGCTGTTCCTGACCGCGCGGGACGGCGTCCAGGACCGGGTCAAGGGCCTGACGATCGGCGGGGACGACTACGTCACCAAGCCGTTCAGCCTTGAGGAGGTCATCGCGCGGATCCGGGCCGTCCTGCGGAGGTTCCGCGGCGGCCAGACCGAGCCGCCGCCGCGGATGGTGTTCGCGGACATCGAGCTCGACGAGGACAGCCACGAGGTGTGGCGCGGCGGCCGCGCGATCCAGCTGTCGCCGACCGAGTTCAAGCTGCTGCGCTACTTCATGGCCAACGCCGGACGGGTCGTGTCGAAGGCGCAGATCCTCGACCACGTGTGGAACTACGACTTCCGCGGCGACGCGGGCATCGTCGAGTCGTACGTGTCGGCGCTGCGCCGCAAGGTCGACAACGCCGAGCCGCGGCTCATCCACACGTTGCGCGGGGTGGGGTACGTCCTGCGCGAGCCGTCGAGATCCGGCTAGTGGCGACCGGGGTCCCCCGGCCGCGGCGGGGACCGGCCCGGATGTGGGGCCGCACGCCGCTGCGGGTGAAGCTGATCGCCGGGATGCTCGTCCTCGTCACGCTCGGGATGACCGTGATGGGCGCGGCGGGCGCGTCCGTCCTGCGCCAGTACCTGGTCGGGCGGGCCGACGACCAGCTGCGCGGCTCGGTCGGGCGGGCGATCGACCAGGTCGTCGAGGGGCTGCGGCGCGGGCAGCGGGAGATCAACGTCCGGATCCCGAGCGAGATGTACGCGCAGTTCCGCTCCGTGAACGGCACCACCGTCTGGCAGAACTCGGCCTGGAGCGAGTCCGGGCATCCCCGGCTGCCCGCCGACATGGACGAGCGCATCGACCGCCCGTTCACCGTGTCCGGGACGGGCGGATCGCAGTGGCGGATCCTGGCCGCGCCGGTCGCGGAAGGCGTGCTCGTCCTGGCGTTCAGCCTGGAAGAGGTCGACCGGACGGTCCGGCGGCTGGTGGCGATCGACGCGATCGTGGGGCTGCTGGTGCTGGGCGTGCTGACCGGGCTCGGCGTGTGGGTCGTGCGGGCCAGCCTGCGGCCGCTGTCGGCGGTGGAGGAGACGGCGGGCGCGATCGCGGCCGGGGACCTGTCGCGGCGCGTCCCGGAGGCGGACCCGCGCACCGAGATGGGACGGCTCGGCCGGTCGCTGAACACGATGCTCGCGCAGATCGAGGCGGCGTTCGGGGCGCGCGCCGAGTCGGAGGCCGCGGCGCGGCGGTCGGAGGAGACGGCGCGCCGGTCGGAGGAGCGGATGCGGCGGTTCATCGCGGACGCCAGCCACGAGCTGCGCACCCCGCTGACCGCGATCCGCGGCTTCGCCGAGTTCTACCGGCAGGGCGCCGCCCGCACCCCCGACGAGCTGGGCCGCCTGCTGGGCCGGATCGAGGAGACCGCCGCCCGGATGGGCCTGCTCGTGGAGGACCTGCTGCTGCTGGCCCGCTTGGACCGGCAGCGTCCGATCGAGCGGCGGCCGGTGGATCTCCTCGCCGTCGCGGCCGACTCTGTCCAGGAGGCCAGGGTTCTCGCACCCGAACGCGAGATAGAGCTGGTGGTGGAGGGCGGTCTGGCGTACCAGGTGCGGGGGGACGAGGCGCGCCTGCGCCAGGTCCTCGGCAACCTGCTGGGCAACGCGATCACCCACACCCCCGGGGACACACCCATCGAAGTGCGCCTTTCTCCAGGCACGCTGCGCAAGGCCCCCGCCGTGATCGTCGAGGTCGTGGACACGGGCCCCGGCCTCTCCCCCGAACAGGTGGACCGGGTCTTCGAGCGCTTCTACCGCGCCGACGAGGCCCGCTCCCGCGCGGGCGGCGGCACGGGCCTCGGCCTCGCCATCGTCGCCGCGCTGGTCGCCGCGCACGAGGGGCTGGTGGAGGCCGACTCCACACCCGGCGAGGGCGCCACCTTCAGGGTCGTCCTGCCTTTGGGCGAAGGCTGAGCATTTATCCTCCGGCCTGTCCACACCGACCTGTCCTCGCGCGGCGGCCGAGGATGAAAAGGGTTCACCTAGGGCTGCGTTCAGGCAACGTTCAGGAACGTGCGCTTTAGTGGCGGTACAGGGCGCGCCTCGGTCTCGACGGGGAGCGAGAGCCCGCGCCCTGGCCAGCTTCACACCCCGGCCTGCGCCCGCGACGGCGCGCCGCACCGGCACCGCGGCCGAGGGGACGTTACGCCGCACGTCCCCTCGGCCGCGGTTTTTCGTTTGATGTCCGCCTTCAGCACACTTTCAGGTCGGCTCCAGGCGGCCTCCAGTCCCGCCGCGCAGCCTGCATGGTGAGCGACGACAGGGGGACAAGATGAACGCCGACCGGCCGCAGCAGCAGCCTTGGGAGCCCGGGCGCCCGGACACAGCGCCCCAATGGCCCCCGCCGCACCAGCAGGCGGCTCAGGGCAGCGCTCCCCAGGCGGTCATGGGGAGCGTCCCGCCTGCGGGTCAGGGGGGAGCCCCGCCGGCGGGGCTTGGGAGCGTCCCGCCGGTGGGGCCGGGGAGCGTCGCGGCGGCGGGCCTGGGGAGCGCGCCGGGGCGTCCGCCGCTGCTCGGCACGACCCGGCAGAAGCTCGCCGCAGCAGGCGCCGCGCTGGCGCTGGCAATGGGCGCGGGCGGCGCGGGCGCGGCGGTCACACTCGCGTTCACGCATGACAGCACCGTCTATTCGAGCCCGACCGCCGTGACGGGAACGTCCGCGAAGGGCGGCACCGCCCAGGTGGCCGCCGCCGTGCAGCCCAGCGTCGTGTCGATCCAGGCGCAGACGCCGAACGGGACCAGCGGCGGGTCCGGCGTCATCCTGCGCTCGGACGGCGTGATCCTCACCAACGCGCACGTCGTGGCGGACGCCGCTCAGGTGGCGGTGAAGTTCTCCGACGGGCGGACCGCGTCCGCGAAGACCCTCGGCGCCGACTCCGCCGCCGACGTCGCCGTGATCAAGGCGGACAACGTCTCCGGCCTCAAGCCCGCGACCCTCGGGAACAGCGACGCCCTGGCGGTCGGCGACACGGTCCTGGCGGTCGGCAGCCCGCTCGGCCTGGACGGCTCGGTGACGTCCGGCATCGTCAGCGCCCTGGGCCGCGAGGTCCGCGAGGGCGGGCAAGAGCCGCAGCTCCCGCCGGGCCTGCGCGGGCAGCTGTCCCAGCAGCAGGAGACCGTGATCAAGAACGCGATCCAGACGGACGCCGCCATCAACCCCGGCAACTCGGGTGGCGCGCTCGTGAACGCGGCCGGGCAGGTGATCGGCGTCAACACCGCGATCCTGACGGCCGGGAACGGCAACGGGAACATCGGCGTCGGTTTCGCGATCCCGATCAATTCCGCCAAGAAGACCGCCGACGCGATCGTCGCCGGTTCCAAGGTCTGACCTGGGACGCCGTCCGGCCATGCTCTGGGGGGAGCGGGCGGACGGGCGGCGGACCGGGGCAGGGAGGTCCCTTCCGGCCGGGCCGGGCCGGTAGGGACCAGGCAAGGGAGAGCGGCCGCGTGACCTGCACACACGGGGTCACGCGGCCGCCGTACCCGTTCAAGCCGACGTGACCGTGGTCGCCGGGCGCCGCTTCATCTTCGCCAGCATCTTCCGGGTCGTGAACAGGTAGTACTCGCGCGGCAGCGTCCGTACCCGCAGCGGGAGCCGCGGATAGACCACGGCCAGCGCCCCGACGAGCAACCGGAACCGCCGCTCCCGCCCCGCGTCCCATTTCCACCCGTACTGCTCCCGGATCGGCGCCGGCATCAGCCCCGCCGTGATCAGCCGGATCGCCATCAGCCCCGGCGCGTTCACCACCCCGCCCGGCAGCCGCGGATGCAGCACCTGCTCCGCGATGGCCCGCGACGCCTCCGTGATCTTCAAGTTCTGGACCATGTCGGCGTAGTACTCGCGGAACTGCGGATACGTACCCGGCATCCGCCCCTCCGGGCAGCCGAGGATCGTCGCGTAGACCTTGGCCTGCTGGTAGAACTCCTCAAGCTCACTCTCATCGAACGTCCGCCGGAAAAGGGCCTGGTAGAACTGCGTGGCCACCGCGAACAGCGTGGACGCCACCCACACCTGCAACTCGGGATCGTTCGCCTCGTACCCGGGCCCGGTGACGGACTCGTGCCCCTTCCGGACGAGCGCGCTGAAGACCTCGGCCTCTTCCCGCGTCCCGAACTGCACCGCGTACAGCCACCCCATCGTGTTCCGCAGCCGCCGCAGCGGATCGTCGGCGGTGTAGCTGTGGTCGTACACCCCCTGGGCCACCTTGGGATGCGCGGTCTGCAGCAGAGAGGCCGCACCACCGGCCGCGATGAGCGCGCCCTCCCTTGAGATGACGCGGATGAGGTCGCCGTTCTCGAAGAGTCCTTCGGTCATGCCGACCAGTGTAAGTAAGCACTTGCATTCGCCGCCAGTCCCCCGTTACTCGGGCGACAAGATCGCCTCTGCCCTGCGACAATGGGGACATGCCCGACGAGATCCATGTCCGCGGCTCGGTCTCCATCCCGGAGTCCGAGCTGAGCTGGCGTTTCTCCCGCTCCTCGGGCCCGGGCGGCCAGCACGTCAACACCAGCGCCACGGCCGCCGAACTCTCCTTCGACGTCGCGAACTCCCCGTCCCTCCCGGACCACCTCAAGGCCCGCGCCCTGGAACGCCTCTCGTCGCGCTTGGTCCGAGGCGTCCTGACGATCCGCGCCGAGGAGTACCGCTCCCAGCAACGCAACCGCGACGCCGCCCGCACCCGCCTGGCCACCCTCCTCGCCGACGCGACGGCCCCGCCCCCGAAGAAGCGCATCCCCAAGAAGATCCCCCGCGGCATCAACGAACGCCGCCTGGAGAACAAGAAACGCCGCAGCGCGATAAAACGCCAACGCACCACCCGCTGGGACTGACTTCCACACAACGACGGGCCGGTCCTACATGCTCTAGGCTGGCGTCGTAGCCGTGGGGCTCCTCATTACCGGAACCCCGCCCAGCGGGGTAATGCGGTCATACGCGCCTCGCCGGTCCAACAAATTCCGGAGGACGGAGCATGAGGGCATACGACCTGCTGCGCCCGACGGCGGTGGCCATCATGGAACGCCTCGATGCGTACGGCGTGGAGTTGGACGACCAAGGGGTGCACGTCATGATGAGCCCGGTCAACCGGCACGAGCTCGCCATCTCCCGCCTCCTCAGGCAATTGCTCCCTCAAATGGGACCGGAGACGGTCGCGCATTCAGGTACGCCGGAGATAGACGACCCCGCTACAGGCAGGCTACGCAGGCCAGACCTGGTGGTACTCCCCGAAGCGGCACTGACTCGGCCCGGCTACCTTCGGCCCGAGGACGTGGAGATGGTCGTCGAGGTCGTCTCGGCGCCCAATCCCGAGAACGACTACGAGAACAAAGCGGCCGATTACCCCGCGATGGGAATCCCGACTTACGTCATCATCGATCCGCGCAAGTCGACAGTGGCAGTCCTTACCGATCCCGGGCCGACTCCGGAGGGGACGCGTTACCGCACGCGCCGCGACCACGTGTTCGGCGACCAGATCAGCGCGGGCGGCTACACCATCGACAGCAGCGCGTTCCTCCCCTACGAGGACGAAGACGCCTGATCTACGAGTCAGGCGAAAATCGATTGGTCGGTGCGGCGGCTGCGCCTAGGTTCGCCACATGCCGGGACAGGAATACGACCGCGTCAAGGATCTGAACCACACCAACCCGACTCGCCGGGACGGGCGCATGGTCAGGCACCCCGCGCAGGCGTGGACGTCGACGGTTCATGCGTTTCTGCGGCATCTGGAGGACGAAGGCTTCCCGGCTGCTCCGCGCGTCGTCGGGTCAGGGTTCGACGACGCGGGCAACGAGGTGCTGACCTGGCTGGACGGCGATATCTTCGCCAGATCCGTATGGCCCGACCCGGAACAGAGCATGCACGACGTCGGCGCGATGCTGCGCAGCCTTCATGAGGCGAGCCGCACCTTCACCCCGCCGCCGGACGCGCGATGGATGCCCTGGACCCTGCACACCGACGCTCCAGATGCGCTGATCAGCCATGGCAACGTCGCTCCGTGGCACGTGGTCTTCCGCGACGGCCGTCCAGGCGGGTTGATCGGTTGGGAGTACGCGGGGCCGGTCGACCCGATCGAGGAGGTCGCCGTCACCGGCTGGTACTGCGCGCAACTCTTCGATGACGACGTCGCCGAAGAGATCGGCCTACCCGACGCCGCCACGCGGGCCGGATGGTTCGCGTCCTTCCTTGACGGATACGGCCTGGCCCACGACCACCGCGCCGACCTGATCGACCGCATCCTGCACTTCGTGATCAGGGACAACGGCTGGTATGCACGCGTCCAAGGCTTCACCCCGGAGTCGACCGAGGGAATGTGGACGCTCGCCTGGCAGTCCCGCGCCGCCCTGTGGACGCTCGAACACCGCGAACTCCTCACCCGGACCGCGCTCCGCTGACCGACCAGGTGCCCGACTACGTGAACGACGCGCTCGAATGGGTGCGGTGGTGCGTTACGGGTGATCAGCCGTGGCGGTACGCACCGGCGGAGCATCGGAAGGCCCACCTGGAAGCGCTGCGGATGGGCGATCACTTCCAGCAGGGCGATGTCGTGACGACGGCCGCCAGACGGCCGTGGTCATCTCTGGGGCGGGGCTCAACTCGGTTCCGGGAGGCGACGTGGTGATGTCCGGTCAGAGGCCCAATTCCTGGCGGGCTTCGGCCAGGGCGGCGGCGAGCAGCGGGCGCGGGTCGGTGCCGTGGCGGCCGGTCAGGGCGACGACCAGGCCGCCGACCCGGGCATAGGCCGCGGTCTCCACCTCGGTGTCGGGTTCTTCACCGGGCAGCTCCGTCCTGTCCGTCACCTTCACCGCCAGGGTCTGGTCCGCCTTGACACCGGAGACCTCCAGCAGTTCGTACTTCTCGTCGTGGACCTCGCCGTCCTTCTCGATGTGGGCCTCGGAGCAGCCTTCGTAGGCCGCCCGCAGGAAGGAGATCCGGTCGGCGGACGCGGCGGGGCTGTCGACCGCGACGATGATCGAGACGTCGCGTGAGCCATCGTTCTCCCCCACCATCAGAACGGATGCCGTGTGCTTGGAATCGGTCGGGATTCCGGCCTTCTTCGGGTTGGCTCCCTCACAGGTGTGGACGAGCACCTGCCGGGAGAACGAGGCGTAGTAGTCCTGCTTGCCGAGGGATCCTGGTTCGAGGCGCCAGCCGCCACCGAAGTCGGCGGGCTCGGGAAGGGCGTCCACCAGGCGCAGCGGGGACACCGGCGGCACCACGTTAGACAAGGTGCTGCGCGTGATGGGGTCGACGCCGCCGCCTCCGCAGCCCGCCGTCACCATGCAGAACACGACCGGGGCGGCGAGCCATCGGCGCATCATGTCCATGATCGTAAAGCGACCGGGACGTGGCGGCCATGCCCACGTCCAGGGGCGGCCATGCCCACGCCCGGCTCCCAGGCGATGTGCAGGATGTCGCCGTATCCGATACTCATGTCGGGTACGCGGTTCGCCGCGTTGGGTTCCCTTGAGAAGCGGGATGACGGCATGACGACGCAGAGCACATCCGGACGGGCCGCGGCGAACGTCGTCGACGCGCTACGCCGTCAGATTCCCGCCGAGCGGGTGGTGACCGAGGGCCCCGGGTACACGGCGGCGACGGCGCTGTGGAACGGGGCGGTCTCGCATCGTCCGGCCGTGGTGGTCCGGTGCGCCGGGACGGATGACGTCCAGGCGGGCGTCCGGACGGCACGCGAGCACGGGCTGCCCCTGTCGGTGCGAGGGCGCGGTCACGACTGGGCCGGACGTGCCTTGCGCGACGGTGGGCTGACCCTGGACATGACCGGTATGCGCGACGTCCGGATCGACGCCGGGCGGCGCATCGCCCAGGTCGGCGGCGGGGCCGCGGCGAACGATCTCCTGGCGGCGGCCGAGCCGTTCGGGCTGGCCGCCGCGACCGGCACCATCGGCACGGTCGGCGTCGTGGGACTGACGCTGGGGGGCGGGTACGGGCCGCTGGCCGGACGCGCGGGCCTCGCCGCCGACAACCTGGTCGGGGCCGAGGTGGTGCTCGCCGACGGGTCGGCCGTGCGGGTCGACGCCGAGAACCACCCCGACCTCTTCTGGGCGCTGCGTGGTGGCGGGGGCAACTTCGGCGTCGTGACGTCGGCCCGGATTCGGTTGCACGCGATCCCGTCCGTGGTCACGGGCGTGGTGATCTATCCGTGGGCGCAGGCCGGGCAGGTGTTCGACGGGCTCGGCGAGCTGCTGTTCACCGGTCCCGACGAGTTGACCGTGCAGAGCGCCGTGGCCGCCGGTCCGGACGGCGGCCCCGCTGTGATGCTGTTGCCCACGTGGTGTGGTGCTCCTGAGCTTGCGGGGCCCGACGATGGGCCGCTGGGAGCGCTTACGCGGCTGGGCGATCCGCTGGCCGTCCAACTGGAGGCGATGCCGCTGGCGACCGTCGTCGCGGGGCGCGACGCCATGTTCCCGCCCGGACGGCATGTCATCATGCGCACCCGTTCGGTGCCCGGGCTGACGCCTCCGGTCGGCGCGGCTCTCGTCGAGGCCGGTGATGCGTTGCCGTCGGCCATGTCGGGGCTCTCCATACATCACTTTCACGGCGCCGCCGCGCGCGTGCCCGTCGCCGACACCGCGTTCGCGATGCGGGAGCGGCATCTAATGGCGGAGGTCATCGCCATTTGGCCCGGCGACGCGGACGCCGGCGCGGCGCATTTGGCCTGGGCCGAGTCCGTTTCCGCCGCGCTCGCCTCGCATGCGCTTCCGGGCGGCTATGCCAACCTCCTCGGCCCGGACGACGCCGAGCAGATCGCGCACGCGTACGGCGCCAACACTGCCCGCCTTCTGGCGATCAAATCCGCGGTGGACCCGGACGGCGTGTTCTCAGCCACTCCCCTTCCCGAAGGCGACACGGGCGGGGATTCCACCCTCTAGTCCTTGGTCGCAAGGCCATCGACGGCGCCCACTTCATCGATCCTCCCGAGCTGAAGGTCGAACGATTGCCGGTAGGGCGTTTTCGCGGTCGTCCGCCCGGTTGATCAGGGTCGGTTACGGTTGCTCGAATGCGCCACAGCTTCAACGTCGACCTGCGGGGGATCGTCGATCTCCTGAGCCGTCACCTGTACAGCAGCCCGCGCGTGTACGTGCGGGAACTGCTGCAGAACGCCGTCGACGCGACCACCGCCCGTGTCCAGGCGGACGCGACCCCGCCCGGCCCCATTCGGATCGAGCCATGCGAGGTCACCGGGGACGGGACGCTGCGCATCCACGACTCCGGCATCGGGCTGACCGGACCGCAGGTGCACGAGCTGCTCGCCACGATCGGCGGCTCGTCCAAGCGGGACGCGCTCGGGCTCGCCCGGCACGACTTCCTCGGCCAGTTCGGCATCGGGCTGCTGTCCTGCTTCCTCGTCGCCGACGAGATCGAGGTGGTGACGCGCGGGCCGGGCGATGCGGCGACCGTCTACTGGCACGGGCACTCCGACGGGCACTACACGGTGTCGGACGGTCCGCCGCGCGAAGAGCAGGGCACGACCGTCACGCTGCGCGCCCGCAGGGACTTCGACCACTGGCTCGGGACGTCCACCGTCACGGAGCTGGCGCGGCACTTCGGTTCACTGCTTCCGTACGAGGTGCGGGTCGGTGAGGAACGGGTCACGGCCGGGGACCTGCCGTGGCGGGTCCGGCACCCGGATCCGGAGGAGCGGCGGGACGCGCTGCTGCGGCACGGCGCCAGGCTTCTCGGGAAGCGGCCGTTCGACGTGATCGACCTCGCCGTCCCGGAGGCGGGCCTGGACGGCGTCGCGTTCGTCCTGCCGTACGAGTCGCACCCCGGCGAGCCCGAAGCGCACAAGGTCTACCTCAAGCGGATGCTCATGGGCGAGCGGGTGGAGAAGCTGCTGCCCGCCTGGGCGTTCTTCGTCCGCTGCGTGATCAACGCGGACGAGTTGCGGCCGACCGCGAGCCGCGAGCAGCTGTACGACGACGACCTCCTCGACGAGACCAGGACCGCGCTCGGCGAGCGGCTCCGCGCCTGGCTGGTGCGGCTCGCGACGACCGAGCCCGACCGGCTCCGGGCGTTCCTCGGCGTCCACTACCGGGGCGTGATGGCGCTCGCGCTGCACGACGTCGAGATGCTCCGCATCGTGGACGAGTGGATCGAGTTCGAGACCAGCGAGGGCCGGGTCACGCTCCACGAGTTCCGCCACCGGCACCGGAGCGTCCACTTCACGGCCGCGTCCGACGAGTTCGCGCAGCTCGCCGGGATCGCCGCCGCGCAGGGCCTCGCGCTGGTCAACGGCGGCTACACCTACCACGCGGAGATCCTGCAGCGGCTGCGGCTGCTCGATCCCGACCTGGAGGTGCGGCGGCTCGACCAGGCGGAGCTGGCGACCCGGTTCGATCCGCTCGATCCCGCCGCCGAGTTCGCGGCGCGCGAGTTCCTCGGCATCGCGCGGGACGCCGTCGCGGCGCACGGCTGCGAACCGGTGCTGAGGACGTTCTCGCCCGCGGAACTGCCCGTCCTCTACCTGGAGGGGCGGGAGGCGCGGCGCGCCGCCGACCTGCGGGCCGTGCTGGAGGAGGCGGGGGACGTCTGGGCGGAGTTCGCCGACGGCGGCGACAAGGGTGAAGAGGCCGGGCCGCTCCTCGTCCTCAACCACCGCAACCCGCTGATCGCCCGCCTGACCAGCACGGCCAACGCGCGGCTCGTCCGGCTGTCGGTCGAGGCGCTGTACGGGTACGCGCTGCTGGCGGGGCAGCGGGCGGTCCGTCCCGGCGACGTGGCGGGCGTGAACCGCGCCTTCCTCGGCCTCGTGGAGCACGCGATCCACCAGGAGCCGGGCCTCTGATGCGGGACGAACTGCGCCGCAGGCTCGACGCCGCGTACAAGCTCGACCCCGACGACAACGGCGGCGTCGGCAAGGAGACCTACTGGCGGACCATGCAGGCGATCCTCGGCGACGCCGAGGTGCTCGGCGACGCCGAACTGCTCTTCGAGGCGCGGCTCGCGTACGGCTGGTCGCTGCGCGGCAAGACGTGGAAGAAGGACTCGCGGGAGATCTTCACCGAGTGGCTCGGTCTCCTCCGCGCGTGCCTCACGATGTGGCGGGCCGATCCGGACGGCCTTTCCGAGGGCAACGTCACCGCGATGTGGAACCAGTTCTTCAACATCATCGACGCCTTCATCCGCATCTATCCGGAGCCCGCCGATCGCGTCCACCGCCTGATCGACGAGCTGGAGCGCCAGTGCCTCCCGTCCCGGCCGAAGGTCTTCACCGTCCTCGGCCGCTACCGCATGGAGATCGAGGCGCGCCGGGGGAACCTGGCCGAGGTGGAACGGCTCTGGCAGGAGTTCCACCTCGCGGAGACGCCGCTCGGGCACGTCCTGCCCGACGGCGTGGCCGAGGTGGGGGCCACGATGTGGGAGCGCCTCGGCCGGGGCGACCGCGCCATCGAGTCCCTCACGCCCGTGCTGACCGGCCAGATCCCGGGACGCGAGGGGCACGTGTACGTGGACGGCCTGCTCATGCCGTACCTGCGCGCCGGCCGGACGGACGAGGCCGTCGCGGCGCATCAGAGCACGTACACGCGGACCGGCATGAAGCTGGAGGACCTCGCGGCCCACCTGGAGTTCTGCGCGCTCACCGGCAACGTCGAGCGGGGGATGGACGTCATGCGCCGCAACCTCGAACGGCTGAACGGCACGGTCACGACGATCGAGTCCATGTGGACGGCGGCCGCGGTGGCGCTGCTGTGCCGCCGGGTCACCGAACGGGGCCTCGACGAGGAGTGGGCCTGGTCCTGCGAGGAGGACGGCTGCACCTGCGACGCCGCCCCCATCCGCTCCTACGCCGAACTCGGCGCCGAACGCCGCTGGGGGGCGCTGAACTTCGCGCTGGATCTGGACGAGATGGACGGCACGACCTTCACCAGCGAGACGCTCATGAAGCGGATGCACGCCGAGCCGGTCGTCGAGCGGCTCGACCTCCCGGCCGCCGTGGGCGAGCCCGCCCACCGCCGCAGGCCGCGGCTCTCCCCCCACCTGGCGGCGGCCACGACGGACGAGCTTCGAGACGAACTCGCCCGGACCCTCGAGCTGGAGCGGCGCTGGGACCGGGTCGTCCATTTGCAGCGGCTCATGCAGAACGCGTTCGCGACCGGCGAGCGGGACGCGCTGCTCGACGTCCGCTTCGCCCACCTGGACGAGCTGCTCGCCTACAAGCCCACGGCGATGCGGCCCGACCTGTTCGCCGCGTTCACGGCCCTCGTCCGCCTGCACGACGCGGACCCGGGCCTGCTCGGCGCCGACCGCCTCGACCGGCTGTGGACGGCGGCGCCCGTCGTCCTGGACCGCGTGCTCACCCGCGCGACCGTCCACGCCGCGCAGATCCGCGAGCCGCTCGGCATGCTCGGGCGGCACTGCCGTCCGGACGCCGGTGACCTGCACCATCTCCGCTGGTACGCGGTCGAGCTGGAGGTCCGGTGCGGCGACGTGGACGCGGCCCGCGCGGCGTGGGCGGCGTTCGAGGCGCTGCCGTCCCGCGAGGAGTACGCGACCTGGCCGAACGTCCTGCGCCGGACGGGATGGTGGCTGGATCTCGGCCTCGACGCCGAGGGGCTCGCGACCATGGGGCCGGAGCTGTCCGGCAGGGACGGGGAGGAGCGCCTGATCGTCCCGTACCTGCGCGCGGGCGAGGACGCCAAGGCGCGCGAGATCCACGAGCGCACCTTCGCGCGTGCGGAAGACCCCCACCAGGTCGCGGCACACCTGGAGTTCTGTGTCCGGACCGGCGACCTCACCCGCGCCAAGAAGATCGTTTCCGGCACCCTGGACCTGCTCCACGTCACCTACGACGACACCGAGTTCACCTTCGACATGCTGCGCCCGTGCGCGGCGAACGTGCTGGCCTGCCGTCTGATCGCCGACCGCGGCCTCGACGAGACCTGGACGTGGCCGGAGCACTCCTGCTGCCCCGCCGAAGACGGCTGGAGCTACCGCAAGCTCGAAGACGGCTACCGAACCCAGCTGACCCTCTTCGCCACGCGATGGCAGGAGCTCACCGGTAGCGGTTTCCACGTCCGCCGCATGAACGCGCTCGCCGACGCCCAGGTGTAGGAAACGAAAAGCCGCGGTGCTCGTGGGCAGAACACGAGCACCGCGGCCCCCGGAAAGGGATCCCCTACATCGCTACTGTCAGATCGGCTCCCACAGGGCCGGGACGTTGGGCGGCGTCCAGCCGGGCATGGACGTGTGCGACTGGAGGCAGCGGTACTGCACGCCCTCGTAGGTCACCACGTCACCGGCGTTGTAGGTCTTGCCGTCGGCCCAGGTGGTGTCGCCGGGCGGCTCGTTGTCGTCCGGCGGGTCGTTGTCGTCCACCCGGGTGCCGACGTTGACGGCGGCCCATGCGTTGGCGGTCGTCTTCCACTCGGTGCTGTTCTCGCCGTACAGTCCGGCGGCGGCCGCGAGGGTCGCGCGGCGGGCGTCGGCGAAGTTGGTCGTCGGGCGCATCTCCTCGGTGAGCGCCTTGTACCAGATCGCCGCGGCCTTGTCCCGGCCGATGCCCGTCACCGGCTTGTTGTCGTAGGTCGGCGAGTTGTAGGTGACGCCGTTGATGACCTTCTGCCCGCTGCCCTCCGACAGCAGGTAGAAGAAGTGGTTCGCGATGCCCGAGGAGTAGTGGACGTCCACGTTCCCGGCGCCCGGACGCCAGTTGTCCAGCGAGTTGCCGTCCTGGCTCGGGCGCGCCATGTAGCGCAGCGGAGCGCCGGTACCGAAGATGTCGATCTTCTCGCCGATGTGGTAGTCACCGACGTCGGAGGGGTTGTTCGACCAGAACTCCATGGCCGTGGCCAGGATGTCGGACGTGGCCTCGTTCAGGCCGCCGGACTCGCCCTGGTAGATCAGCCCGGCCGTGTTGGACGTGATGCCGTGGGTCATCTCGTGCCCGGCCACGTCCAGCTCGGTCAGCGGCTTGCTGTTGCCCTGGCCGTCCCCGTACGTCATGCAGAAGCAGCCGTCTTCCCAGAAGGCGTTCACGTACGACTGGCCATAGTGGACGCGCGAGTACGCGCCGACGCCGTCGCCGCGGATGCCCGCACGGCCGAAGACGGTCTTGAAGTAGTCCCAGGTCTGGCCCGCGCCGTAGGCGGCGTCGACCCCGGCGGTCTGGCGGTCGCTGGCCGCGCCGTTGCCCCACTGGTCGTCGCTGTCGGTGAACAGGGTGCCCCGGCCCGACTGGGCGCCGCGGAGGTCGGTCGTCTCGTGGTTGCCGCGGCCGGTGTCGCGCAGGGTGTAGGAGCCGCCCGACTGGGACGTGCCCAGCTCGACGGTGCCGGAGTACATGCTCCGTCCGGTGCCCGTCTGGACGCCCTGCCACTCGATGATCTTCTTGCCGGTGGCGGCGTCGGTGAGGACGTGCAGGCGGTTGGGAGTGCCGTCCTTCTGCGTCCCGCCGACGACCGTCTCCCAGGCGAGGACGGTGTTGCCGGCCGCGTCCATCCAGACGACCTTGCGCGGCGCGACGCTGCCCGCCGCCTTCGGCGTGTTCGGCTTGGTCGACGCGAGCGTCGACGGCGCGGTGTTCACCTTCATCGGCTTCGACGCCGACTGGGTGACGCGCGTGATGGAGCCGGACGGGGCGCGGTGGACGATGATGTCGCCGCCGATGACGGGCAGCCTGTCGTAGGTCTGCGTGTAGCGGGTGTGCGTGGTGCCGTCCTGGTTCTTCAGGACGCCCTTCACCTTCAGCTCGACCTTCGGCCCGACGTTCAGCTCGGACGCGGTCTCGTCCTGCTGCGCCTTGGCCTTGCCGACGAGCGCCTTGTACTCGGTGGCGCTGACCTGCGCGGGCAGCTGCCCGGGGTTGCCC
>NZ_SMJX01000187.1 GCF_004348535.1 Actinomadura sp. KC216 | reverse complement strand
CTCGCCGTTCACGGCCCGCGTCGGTCATCCCGCCGCCCTGGGGGTATCTGGCCATGCCACCGGCATACGCCCACACCACCGGCCCGTCCACTCACCAAACCGCCATGACCCATTAACCCTGGTTAGCGTTGTCTGCCGCTCGTCCAAGGATTCGTGGAGCGCGGAATGGGGAGGGGAAGGAGAAAGGGCCATTGCCGTCATTTTGGAGCCGTGTCATGGAGATTCGCCTGGCGGCATTTGATGACGCGCCGGGGTTCAGGAGTCCGCTAGAAGAGCCTTTTCCTGGACGCGTTCGGTGAAGCGCGCCGCGTCCACGATCGCCCGCGCGTGGTTGCCGGCGCTGATGACGTCGACGCCGTCGGTGGCGGTGACCTCGAAGCGCAGATGGCGGCCGTCCACCTCGGTCAGGCGGACCCGCGCGGTGACCGTCATTCCTGGGGCCGTCGCGGCCTGGTGGTGACCTGGACGAAGGTGCCAACGGTCTGTCCGCGCGGCCAGTCCAGGTACGGGCGCACGGCCTGCACGCAGGCCCACTCCAGCAGTCCGACCAGGAACCCGGTCGCGAAGACCGGCGGCATTACCGCGAACTCTGGCGCCTATCAGCCGTTGACCCCACCCGACGCAACCAGCGGATCGCTGGCCGCGAGGGACATGTTGCTGCTAGCAATCGCGGACCCGCTTGCCACCTTCCCGCCCGTCGACATGAGATCCTCATCGGGTACGCCCGCGTGTCCACCCGCAGGCAGAACCCGCAGCAGTGTCGTGGGCGGCAGTCGGTGAGCAGGTCACGGGAGAAGGTGACACCGCGAGCTTTGATGTTTGATCCAGAGGACAGGGTGGCGAGATAGGCGGTTCTCGCGTCCAGTGGATCGGACAACCCAGTTGGGCGCCTCGGTCGGCGTGGCCGCAGCGGGCACGATCTACTTCCAGCTTCTCAACGGCCGCGCCGCCATGTCCGGTACGGTCGGCGAATTCGCCGCCGCGTTGCCCGGGACCACACGTCGTCGCTCATGGGGCCTTCTTCTCGAATTGCGCCCACAGGCTCAGTCACCCGTCCGTTTTCCGGCGGGCTCCCTGACGGCCGAGAGTGGCGGCGGCTGAGCGGCCGGGTCTGGCGGCGGGTGGTGATCCGGCGGTCCAGGGTGCGGCGGTCTGGTGGTTCGACGTTCTCAGGCGGGTGATCTGGTGCCGGTTTCCAGCCAGCGGACGGCGGTGTGTATGTCGGGGAGGACGTGGACGCCGTGGCCCAGGCCGGTGATGGTGAAGACGCGTTGGACGCGGTCTTGCAGTCCGGTGGCGATCAGGCTGGTACCTCGGGCCTGGGTGTGCCGGTAGGCGCGGGCGAGGGCGTTCAGGCCGCTGGAGTCGCAGAAGTCGACGTGGGTCATGTCCACGATGACCGCCAGTCTGGTTGCTTCGACCGCTCGGTCGAGGTGGTCGGCCAGCAGCTGGTGGGTGTGGTAGTCGATCGATCCGGTGGCGGTGACCAGGGCGTAGCCGTCCAGGTCGGTCACCTGGACGGTCAGGGCGGATTCAGTGTTCACCGGGGCCTGCTTTGGTGGTCTGCGGGCTAGCGGGGGCCGTTGGAGGAGCGCTGCCTTCGCCACTGCCCCCGCTCCTGGCGGTGGTTGGCTCAGTGGTGGGGCGCGGGGCGGCAGACCGCGTTTCGTCGTGGTCGGTGAACAGGGAGATGAGTACGTCGACGCGCTGTTCGGCTTCGGTGGGGCGACGGAACGGCCGGTCGGAGTCGACGGTGTAGGTGTTGCGGCGGCCGACACGGTGGCGGGTCAGGTATCCGGCGTCGACGAGATCGTTGATGATCAACTGTGCGGCGCGTTCGGTGATGCCGATGCTGTCGGAGATGTCCCGGATGCGGGTCGCCGGGTCGCGTGCGATGACGATCAGGACGCGGGCGTGGTTGGTCAGGAAGGTCCAACCCTTGCCGTCGGTGGGCTCCACACGTCACCTCCGAAGGGGATGGGACAGTCTACTGAAAGATCTTTCAGGTAATGAACTGCGTCAGTGAGCTTACCGCCTGCGCCACAGGCACGCATCCGCGATCGCGACGAGCTGGCCACTCCCTACAGGTGCAGCCGAAGGGGTTCGGCTCCCGGATGCCGCGCTCGATCAGCGGGGGCGCGACGACGAGCAACTCGTCCTTGGACATCCAGTTCCGCTTGATGATCTCGACTCCAAGCACCTTGTTCACGACGCTTCGTCCTCTAGGGCCAGCTTGATCTCCGCCTGGGCGACAAGTTCGTTGTACTCGCGCTCGTCGAGGAGGTGTCCGCACTTCTCGCATTGCGTGTATCCGTCGTCGCGGGTGCGCAGGGCACGAGTGCGGGCGCGGGCCTCGACGGCGCCGCGACGCGGGCGGGGCGGCGGGCCACGCGCCTCCCGCCACTCGGTCTCGACCTTCGCCAAGGCGCGGTACAGGCAAGCGGAGTCACCGCTGAAGGAGTACGCCAGATACTTGCGTCCTTCCGGACACTGAAGCCTCCCCGCCCGCCGGCACCCGCTGGGGCCTGCTGCGCCGGTGGTGGGTGGCGGCGAAGTTCGCCCTCATGCTCGTCCTGATGGTGCTGCCGGTCGTCGCCTGGCAGGCGGTCCCGGTGGACGGCCGCGCCCTCGTTGAGGCCGGACGATCCATGCCGGAGATCCCGCGCCGCGCTCGGCGTCACGCCGTACCTCGCCATGATCTCTCCGGCCCTGGCGTTCCTCGCGGTCATCTTCTCGATCACTAAATCCTGGGGCCAGACCGCCCTCGCCCGCCGCGCCCAGCCCATGTCGAGGAGGACTGGGCAGCGACGGGCCTATCACTAGTGGTGACGGTCATCAAGAGCTATCTGGCCTGCGACGTATGGCTGGCCGTGTTCGGTCTGTCGCGATGCGCGTTTCACTTGTCCCTCTCCCTTCGCACCGTGCTTGTTGTACGACAGAGGCAGGGGCTACTAACGGGAGCGGCCGGATGACGACGGGCGTGCCGGAGATGGCGCTGCCGCAGGGCGGCGGAGCGATCCGCGGGATAGGCGAGAAATTCGAACCCGATCCCCACACCGGGACCGGGAACCATTCGGTTCCGATCGAGTTGCCACCCGGCCGGGACGGGTTCCAGCCTCGCCTGGCGCTCTCCTACAGCACCGGGGCGGGGAACGGGCCGTACGGGCTGGGCTGGAGCCTGAGCGTCCCGCAGATCTCGCGCCGTACCGACCGGGGCGTCCCCCGCTACGACGGCTCGGACGTGTTCGTGCTGTCCGGCGCCGAGGACCTGGTGCCGGTGCCCGGCGGCACGGGCGGCGTCCACCTGTACCGGCCCCGCACGGAGGGGCTGTTCGCGCGGATCGAACGCCACGCCGGCTTCTGGCGGGTGCACGGGCGCGACGGGCTCGTCAGCACCTACGCCGACGTCGTCGCCGACCCCAAGGACCCGGCGAAGATCTTCGCGTGGCTGCTCTCGCACACCACCGATCCGGCCGGCAACCGGATCGAGTACCGCTATGACCCGCCCGACCAGGGCATGCGCTACCTCCGCGAGATCAGGTACGCCGACCACGGCGATCGTGCGGCACCGCAGTTCCTGGCGTCGGTGGAGTTCTCCTACGAGGACCGGCCCGACGCGTTCTCCGCCCGCCGCTGCGGATTCGAGACCCGAGCGGCCAAGCGCTGCGCGCAGATCCGGACCACGGTGCTGGGCGACACCGTTCGGGTCTACGAGCTGGTCTATTCCAACGATCTCGGCGGCAACGGCGTCTCACTGTTGCGAAGCGTCCGGTCCGTCGGCAAGGACGGGACACGCACCCAGGCGCTGCCGCCCGCGGAGTTCTCCTACACCCCGTTCGCTCCGGCCGGACGCCGCTTCCGCCGGGTCGAGGGGCCTGCATTTCCACCCGGCTCGCTGGCCCGGCCGGAACTCGAAATGGTCGACATCACCGGCGACGGCCTGCCCGACGTGATCGAACTGGCCGGCACCGCCCGGTTCTGGCGCAACCTGGGGGACGGCCGGTTCGACCGGCCGCGTTCGTTCCCCTCCGCCCCCGGCGCGCGCCTCGGCGATCCCGGTGTCCAGATCCTCGACGCCGACGGCGACGGACGGGCCGACCTGATGGTCTCGGGCGAGCGGGCGGGCTACTTCCCGCTGGGCCACACCGGTGCCTTCGCCCCGTTCCGGCCCTACGAACAGGCGCCGGGGTTCGCGCTCGACGACCCCGAGGTACACCTGATCGACCTGACCGGCGACGGCGTGACCGACGCGCTCCGGTCCGGGACGCGGTTCGAGTGTTTCTTCAACGACCCCGTGCGGGGCTGGGGCCGGACCCGGAGGGTGTCGCGCCGGGGCCCCGCGGAGTTCCCCGACGTGTCGTTCGCCGACCCGCGCGTCAAGACCGCCGACATGACCGGCGACGGCCTCACCGACATCGTCCTGGTGACCAACGGCGCCGTCGACTACTGGCCCAACCTCGGCCACGGGAACTGGGGCGGGCGGATCCGGATGCTCGGTGCCCCCCGCCTGCCCCGGGACTTCGACCCCCGGCGGGTGCTGCTGGGCGACGTCGACGGAGACGGCCGCGCCGACCTGCTGTACGTGGCGGACGGGTCGATCACCGTCCTGATCAACCAGAGCGGTGAGCGGTTCGCCGAACCCGTCGTGGTGCACGGAACGCCGTCCACGACCGGCCGGGACGACGTCCGGCTGACCGACCTGCTGGGCACCGGCACGGCGGGCGTCCTGTGGTCCACCGAGCCCGGCGCCGACGGGACGGGCATGCACTTTCTCGACCTGACCGGCGGCGCCAAACCATACCTGCTGGCGGAGATCCGCAGCGGACTGGGCGCGCTCACCCGGGTCGGCTACAAGCCGTCCACCCACTTCCTCGTGGCGGACGCGAAGAGCCCCGCGACCCGCTGGAGGACGTCCCTGCCGTTCCCCGTTCAGGTCGTGGCTTCCGTCGAGACCATCGACCAGCTCACCGGGAGCAGGTTCACCGCCGCCTACTCCTACCACCACGGGTACTGGGACGGGCACGAGCGGGAGTTCCGCGGCTTCGCCAGGGTCGACCGCAGGGACACCGCGGCCGCGGGCGTGGCGCCGATGGAGACCCGCACGTGGTTCCACATCGGGACCGATACGCGTCTCGACCACGAGTACTGGCCGAAGGATCCGCCGGCGTTCCCACCCCCGACCGCGAAAGGCCGCGACGCGCTCCGGGCGCTGAGGGGCAGCGCGCTGCGCGCGGAGGTGTACGGCCTGGACGGCGACGACCGGCCCTTCAGCGTGACCGAGCAGGCTTATGCCGTACGGCCCGAGCCCGGCGGCCCGGATCCGGGCGGCGCGATCTTCTTCCCGCACCGGGTGGCCCAGCGGACGACCCAGTGGGAACGCGGCGACGAGCCGCGCACCCGCTTCACCCTCACGCCGGACTACGACGCCTACGGCAACCAGCTGTCGGCCACGCAGATCGCCGTCCCGCGCGGCCGCGACCACCGGGTGGCGAGCCCGCCCGGCAAGCCGTATCTGGCCACACGCACCGTCACCGAGTACGCCGGCCGCGACGACGCCGAGCGCTATCTGACCGGCAGGGTCGCCCGTACGGTCGTCAGCGAACTGGTCAACGACGGTTCGCAACCGCTATCGGAGCTGACCGGCGCCCACCGGGTCGTGGGGGACACCCGGAACTTTTACGACGGCGCCGACTACGCGGGACTCCCCCTGGGCGAACTGGGCGACCGGGGTCTGCTGACCCGGACGGAGTGCCTTGTCCTCACCGATCAGATCCTTCAGGACGCCTACGGGGCGCAGACTCCGTCCTATCTCACCGGCCCGGACTTCGGTGCCGACCACCCACAGGAGTTCCGGGACCTGCTGCCCGCGGGCGCCGGATACATCCAGGGTGAGAACGGCCTCTACGCGGTGGCCGCCCGATATCGCTACGACGAACGGGGACTCCGTACCGGGATCAAGGACGCGCTCGGCCGCGAGACGCAGGTCGTCTACGACCAGTACGGACTGGTGCCGGTGTCCATCACCGACCCGTCCGGTCTCGCCTCCCGGTGCGTCCCCGACTACCGGTACATGCGCCCTCGCGAGATCATCGGGCCCAACGGCGACCGTACGGTGGTGACGTACGCGCCCCTCGGCCTGCTGGAGACCGTGGCCGTCATGGGCGGGCCGGGTGCGGCCGCCGGTGACACGCCCGAAGCGCCCGGCATCCGCTACGTCCAGGACCCGATGGCCTTCGCCGAACGGGGCCGCCCGGTCGGCATCCGCACGATCCAGCGGGTCAGGCACGCCACCGACGCCGCCGATTCCCCGGTCATCGAGACGGCCGACTACTTCGACGGTTTCGGCCGTCCCCTGCAGAGCCGCGCCCAAGCCGCCGGCAACGGCGCGGAGGTCATCGTCAGCGGCCCGAAAGTCTACGACGCCAAGGGACGCGTGCGCGAGGCGTACGAACCGTACTTCGGCACCGGGTTCGACTACGACGGACGAGCTGTGGACGGTGCGCGGACGGAATTCCACTACGACGTCTTGGACCGGGTGACCCGTACGGTCTTCGCCGACGGCACCGAGCAACGCATCGTGTACGGGGTGCCCCGCGACCTCGACGACCCGGACGCCTTCACACCGACCCCCTGGGAGGTCTACACCTACGACGCCGCCGACAACGGCGGGCGGACCCATCCCTCGCTGACCGGCCACAGCCACCACTGGAACACCCCGGCGAGCATCGAGGTGGACGCCCTGGGCCGGACGGTGCGGACGGTCGCCAGGAACGGCCCGCAGCAGGCCCTGACGGCCACCGCGACCTACGACATCCTCGGCAAGACGACCAGCCGCACCGACACCCTGGGCCGTAAGGCCATGGTCTACGTGTACGACTTGACCGGCCAGGTACTGCGCACGCAGAACATCGACACCGGCGTGACCCGCACGGTCTACGACGCCATCGGGAACACGGTGGAGAGCAGCGACGGCCGAGGCGCCCTGGTGCTGCGGGGCTACGACGTGACGACCCGGCCGCTGCGCATCTGGGCGAGGGACGCCCAAGGGGAGCGGCTCACCTTGCGCGAGAAGTACGTCTATGGGGAGGCCGACAGCCCCATAGAAGACAACCGGCGCGGACGGCTGATCCAGCACTACGACGAAGCCGGGCTCGTCACCGTGGACGCCTACGACTTCAAGGGCAATCCCCTCGAGACCACCCGAAGCGTCATCGCCGACACCGACATCCTCGCGGTCTTCGACCCTCGCCCGCCGGACTGGCGGGTCCCCGCCTTCCGGGTCGACTGGGACGAGCCCGCACGGCTCGAGCCCCGGACGTACCGGAGCTCGCTTCGATACGACGCGATGAACCGGCCCACCTCCCTGACCCATCCGGAGGACGCCGAGGGACGCCGCCGCGAGCAGACCTTCTCCTACGACCGGTCAGGCGCGCTGGCGGCCATGGCGCTGGACGGCGAGCCGCTCATCGGGCACATCGAGTACAACGCCCGGGGACAGCGCCTGCTCATCGGCTACGGCAACGGAGTCGAGACGCGCCGCTCCTATGACCCGGCCACCTTCCGGCTGGTCCGGTGCGTCAGCGCCCGGTCCCAGGCCGCCGGCGTCCCGCTCCAGGACATGACCTACCACTACGACCTGGCCGGGAACGTGATCGGCATCAATGACCGGACGCCGGGCTGCGGCATCCCCGGCACGGCCGCCGGGCCCGACGCGCTGAACCGCCGCTTCACCTACGACCCCCTGTACCGGCTGATCACGGCCACCGGCCGGGAGACCGACACGGTGCCGCCCACCCCCTTCGACGCGGGCCCGCGCGGCACCGACGTCACCCGCACCCGCGCCTACACCCAGCAGTACACCTACGACTCCGAAGGCAGTTTCATCCTGCTGCGCCACCAGACCGCGAACGGCGCGACGACCCGCACGGCCACCCTGGACGGCAACCGGCTCACGTCCATGGCCTTCGGCTCCACCACCTTCGACCACACCCACGACGCGGCGGGAAACACCCTGACCGAAGGCATTTCCCGCCACTTCGAATGGGACCACGCCTGCCGGTTGAAGGTCTTCCGCGACCAAGCCGACAACGCCGAACCGACCGTTCACGCCCACTACCTCTACGACGGCTCCGGACGCAGAGTGAAGAAGGTCGTGCGCAAACACGGCCGCGTAGAGGTGACCGTCTACATAGGAGGCGTGTTCGAGCACTCCTACACCACCACGGTGTCGGAGCGGATCGAGAACACCACCCTCCACCTGACCGACGGAAGCGACCGGGTGGCCGAGATCAGGACGGGCACGCCGTTCCCCGACGACGGCACACCCGCGGTGAAGTTCCACCTTCCCGACCACCTGGGTTCCTCGCAGGTCGTCGTGGACGAGACGGGCGGCCTGCTGAACCGCGAGGAGTTCACGCCGTACGGGGAGACGTCCTTCGGGTCCTACACCCGCAAGCGCTACCGCTTCACCGGCCGAGAACGCGAAGAGGAGAGCGGCCTGGCCTACCACGGCGCCCGCTACTACGCGCCGTGGCTCGGGCGCTGGGTCTCCGCCGACCCGGCGGGCCCGGTGGACGGGCTGAACCTCTACGCCTACGCCCGCGCCAACCCGCTCCGGCTGAACGACCCGGGAGGCACCCAGTCCGGCGAGGCCGACGACCTGGAAGGCGACTGCGATCCGACGGCGCAGAGCTGTGCGGAGCCGCCCCCGGAGGAAGAGGACGCCCCGGGCTGTGACCCGCTCGCCCAAAGCTGCGTGACGATCCCGCGCAACTACAGCGAACAGAAGCCGACCAAGTCTCCCCAGGTGCCCAGGCCGGTGGAACCGATGGTGACCCTCGCGGAGGAACCCGAAGAACCCTCCGCGAGCACGGCGGAGGACCTGGGAACCGTCCTGCCTTGGTGGACGTCGGGCTGGCGGAGCACGTGGCTGAACTTCGGGCGCTGCCAGCAGCTCTACAACGACTTCGACCGCATGAGGACGATCACCGAGCGGACGTGCGGCGACTACTGCGAGCTGTTCCACATGAGGTTGGCCGGCACGAACACCCCCTTGTCGATCGAGACCGCCTACCGGTACATGGAGCAGGCGTGCCTGGGGCAGGAGTCGACCCTCATCGAGATGGTGAGCACCGCGAACGCCTGGGGCTGCCCGCAGGCGCCGCAGATGATGGACATGCTCACCGAGTACGACGACCTCATCCGGGACTACGACACCGACCTTCGCGGAAACTGGTACCCGGGCAACCCCTCGTGCGTGCTGACCAGCCCGAGTCTTGGGCGCGTGCGCGTCCCGGTCGCGAGCCCGTCCAGCGGCAACCTTCCGCGCGTGGCGGTAGAGGACATGGTCGAGATGTTCGCGTTCGGCAAGAGCGTCGAGCTGTTCCTGCAGAACGCCGAGACCTTCGGTTCCGGGGCGCTCGGCCGGGCCCCGGCCCTCACCATCCCGTTCATCATCGTGCCCGACGGCTACTTCGACGACTCCGGCGGCGTGATCCGCCCGCTCCAGCCCCAGGGCTACTGACCTCTCGTCCCGACCTCCAGGAGAAGCCCCATGGCCGCCATCGCCGGGCAGACGACCGAGTTCTTCCCGAACGTCGCGATCACCCCCATCACCACTACGGACGGGGTCTACCGCAACGCCCAGA
Source organism: Actinomadura sp. KC216 (assembly GCF_004348535.1). Taxonomy (GTDB): domain Bacteria; phylum Actinomycetota; class Actinomycetes; order Streptosporangiales; family Streptosporangiaceae; genus Spirillospora. The sequence goes on along the minus strand of NZ_SMJX01000187.1, from coordinate 6,515 downwards.
TCACGGTCGCCGGAACCGCCGGCTGCAAGAAGCAGACCACCACCACCGGGACGGACGGCACGCCCCAGACCGGTCCGCTGACCTCCTCACCGCAGTCGATCCAGTCCGTGGATGTGAAGCTCGGCAACGGCCCGTTCGTACGCGCGACCGCCAACGGCCCGTCCACCACCCCGTGGACGCAGTGGTCGCTGGGGCCGGTGGACGTCACGGGCGTGGTCGGGAACACGTTGACGATCACCGCGAGGGTCACCGCGCCGGGGCCCGACCCCCAGCGCACCGACGACACCACCACCTCCCAGGCGACGCTCACGCTGACCGTCGACCGCACCCCGCCGGTGGTCAACCTGACCACGCCGGTCCAGATGACCCGGACCGTGGACACCACGGCCACCCCGCCGACCGCGTTCTTCGAGATCAAGGGCACGGCGGTCGACGACTTCAGCACGGTCACCGCGGTGACCTTCACCGTGGACAACGGCCCCGCCCGCCAGGCCGTCCTCGGCGGCTCCGGCAAGAACCGGACCTGGACGACCGGCGCGAGCACGAGCACCTCCGCGGTCAAAGCGGCGCTCGGCGACCACACCGTGAAGGTCACCGCCACCGACCAGCAGGGCAACGTCTCCGCCGCCACCGCCGTCACGCTGCACGCCGTCCAGGGATTCAAGCCCCATGACGAACTCGACGTGTTCGGCCCCGCCGACTACCTGGAAGACCTCCAGGTCTTCGCCGCCAAACGGGTCGTGGCCGCACCGGCCTCCTCGCCCAAGATGCTCGACGCCCAGTTGCTGGGCGCGGTGTTCTTCCAGAGGTACGCCCAGCTCATCGACCACTCCAACATGGACGTGGCGGTCGCGCCCGTACGGCAGGTCCGCGTCGCCGTCGAGGTCCTGCGCCGCTACCTGACCGCCGCCGCGGCGGTCCTGCCCGCCTCCGCCGAGACCACCTACCGCACCGAGGCGTACGGTGCGCTGCTCGCTGGCCTCGGTGTCTCCGCCGATGAACTGCGCCGGGCGCGCGGCGACCGCCCAGCACAGGAGGCCCTCGCCGAACGCCTCGGTGTCGTCCTCCCGCCCGCCGACCAGCCCGCCGCGCCCAACCCCCTGGACATGCTCCTGTTCACCGACGCCGACATCGCCGCCGCCGGGTTCGAGGAGAAGCTGGAGGAGACCGTCGGGCTGGTGGACACCACCCAGGACATCTTGATCAACCGTCCCCCGGCGACATCGCGGCTGCTGGTCGCCCAGCTCGACGGGCTGCGGGCACGCTGGAAGCAACAGGACGACTCCGCTCGCGTCTTCGGGGACGTGCCGGTGCCGGTCATCGACCCCGACCTGCTCATGGAGGCCGACCTGAAGGACGGCCCCGCCAAGTCGCGCCGGACCGAGCGGCTCACCGAGGTCGCCGCCCTCGCCAAGGAGATCGACGACCTGCGCAAGACCAAGAGCACCCCGCTGGCGGGCTTCGACGCCGTCGTCGCGGCCTTCCTGCCCGGCGGGAGCACCGCCCTCGCCGAGCTCACCGCGGGCTTCGAACAGGGGCTCGACCTCACCGGAGCGCTGGACCGGGCCCGGCTCACGCCCGCCGCGCTGACCCAGCTGATCCGATCCCGGCAGCTCGCCACCGCCGCCACGCTCACCGAGGCCGACTGGACGGCGGCCATCGCGATCCTCACCCAGGTCCGCAAGATCGGCCGCTACCCGGCGTGGCGGGAACAGGAACAGCGGCCCGACATCGGCATCAGCCTCGATCCCGCGCTCTTCCCCGCGGTGACCGACGCCCCGGTCGACCTGCCGCCCTGGCGCGCCGACCCGGCGGCCCGCCGGGCCTGGCTGAGCACGCTGCGCTCACGCGCGGCCGAACGGCAGACCGTCGTCGACGCCCTCGCCACGGTCGTCAACGACGCCGAAGGCGACGCCCTGCCCGGGCTGCGGGACGCGCTCGCCGCCGCCGCGCAGGCGATCACCCCGGACACCCTGAAGACCAGGAACCTGCCCAAGGCAACCGGGTTGCTGATCGACCTGGCGGCCGCGCCGAGCGTCCGGACCAGCCGGGTCCAGCAGGCGATCGAGACCCTGCAGGGAGCGCTCTTCGGCGTCCGTACCTCCGGGTTCGCGCGGTTCACCGTGCAGACCTCCACCGGATCGTTCGCGCACCCGGCCGCGGCGTGGCAGCTGGTGGCCAACCTGGCGACCCCGACGGGAACGACCGTGGCGTACGGCAAGCCCGGGTTCGACACCGAATGGGCCTGGTGGGGCGCGCACGAGACCTACCGGGCCGCCGGACAGGCCCTGGCCTACCCCGAGCGGCTGCTGCGACCCACGCTCCGCCCGACCGGGCTGCCACCGATCCCCAACCCGACACCGCACTTCACCGCCCTGGTCGCGCTGCTGCGCGGCCGTACCCGGATCACCCCCGCGCAGGCCCGCCAGGAGGCCGCCGCCTACCTGCGGCACCTGCGCGACGACAGCACGATCCCGCTCCCGGCCGACCTCGAGAACACCACCTTCAAGATCACCGACCAGCTGACCGACCAGCAACTGGCCGACAGGCAGACGCTCAGCCGCAAACTGCTGAGCCCGACGCCGACGTCGCCGGTCGACACCGGCGACCCGCACACGGCCGCCGGCCATCTGCAGGAGCCGCTGTTCTTCGTGCCCGTCCTGATGGCCGAGCACCTGCAGCGGTCCGGCGAGCACCTGGCGGCGCTGGACTGGCTGAAGACCGTCTACGCCTTCCACTTGCCGCTGCCCGCGCCCACGACCCTCAGCCCGCGCAAGACCTACCACGGGCTGACCCTCGACATGAGCCTCACCTCCTCCTACCCCAGGCCCGCCGACCTGCCCGTGCCGGGGCTGCCTGGGCTCAGCCCGTTCGAGATCGCCCGCAGCCGGCGTGGTGCACTCAGCCGGTTCGTGGTCACCCTCATCGCCCGCTGCCTGGTCGAGTTCGCCAACGCCGAGTTCACCCGCGACTCCGACGACTCCCGAGCCCGGGCGCGCGGCCTGTACGAGACGGCGGCCGAGCTCTTGGACCCCGCGGTCACCTGGGACGCCTGGACGACCGACAAGGAGAACATCTTCGGCAAGAAGGATCCGATCGTCATCGCCCTCGACGACCGGATCAAGGGTGATCTCGCCAAGCTGCGGCAGGGACTGAACATCGCCGGCCTGGAACGCCTGCGCGCCGACGCGTCGGCGATCGCGCCCCGGCAACCCACCCCGTACCGCTACTCGGTGCTGGTCGCCCGCGCCAAGGAACTGACCCAGTACGCCGCGGGCGCCGAGGCCGCCATGCTGTCGGCACTGGAGAAGTTCGACGCCGAGGAGTACACCCGGCTCAACGCCGTCCAGAACCTCGAACTCGGCGACCAGAACGTCGCCCTGCGCGAACTCGGTGTCACCGAGGCGGCGCACGGCCTCGACCTCGCCGGGCTCCAGGCCGACCGCGTCGACCTCCAGATCACCCACCTCGAGGACCTGCTCAACCCACGCGACACTGCCTTCGAGGTCATCGCGGCGATCGGCGGCGCGGGGCTGGCGGTCGCCGCGGGCCTGGCGAGGAAACAGAACCCGCTGCTGGCCGGAGCGTCAGGCGTCGGCTCCCTCATCGGCGGCATCAGCTCGATCGTGGAGAAACGCAAGGACCGCCGGTTCCAGCTCGACCTGGCCAAACAGGACCAGCGCATCGCGGGCGCCCAGCAGGCGATCGCCCGGGACCGGGTAGGCATCGCCGAGACCGAACTGGCGATCGCGCGGACCCAGCTGTCGCACGCCGCGGAGACGGTGGACTTCCTGCACAACAAGTTCACCGGCGCCGAGCTCTACGAGTTCATGAGCCAGGTGCTCACCGACGTCTACCGGTCACTGCTCCAACAGGCCACCGCGATCGCCCGGCTCGCCCAGGACCAGCTGGCCTTCGAACGCCAGGAACCACCCGCGATGATCATTCATGGCGACTACTGGGAGTTCACCGGCGAGCCGGACCGGCGCGGCCTCACCGGCGCCGCCCGGCTGCTGGCCGACCTGGTCGACCTCGACCAGCGGGCCTTCCTGGGCGACCGCAGGCGGCTCCAGCTCAGCCGCAACCTCTCTCTCGCCCAGCTCGACCCCGTGGCCTTCGAACGGTTCCGCGAGACCGGCGTCCTGGTGTTCGGCACCCCCGAGCGGCTGTTCGACGAGGAGTTCCCCGGCCACTACCTGCGCTTGGTCAAACGTGTACGGGTCGCCACCATCGCGCTCGTGCCGCCCACGCGCGGAATACGGGCGACCCTCAGCTCCTCTGGCGTGTCCCGTACCGTCATCGGCGACGAGACCGGCTTCCGGACGGTCACCGTACGCCGCGACCCCGACACCATCGCCTACACAGCCACCACCGACGCAGGCGGCCTGTTCGAGCTCGCCCCAGACCAGGACGCGGGCATGCTGCTGCCCTTCGAGGGCAGCGGAGTGGACACGCTGTGGCGGCTGGAACTGCCGAAAGCCGCCAACCCCTTCGACTACTCGACGATCTCCGACGTGATCGTGACCATCGACTACGAGGCGCTGCACAGCCCCGCCTACCGCCGCCAGGTCATCGACCGGCTCCCCATCTCGGTGAGCCTGGACCGCGCGTTCAGCCTCCGCAACGAATTCCCCGACCTGTGGTACGCCCTGCACAACCCCGACGAGCAGCCCGAGCCCCTGACCGTCCGCTGGCAGACCGGACCCGGCGACTTCGCGCCCAACCTCACCGCCCCCCGCGTCACCGACCTGCTCCTCTACATCTCCCTCGCGGGCGGCGTCCGTGAGGAGTTCACCGGCCTGGAACTGCGCTTCACGCCGTCCTCGGGCGCGAACGCCCTGGGCGGGGCCGCGTCCACCTCCGTCGACGGCGTCCTCAGCTCCCGCCGCACCAACGCCACCGCCTGGCGCGCGATCCGCGGCCAGGCCCTCACCGGCACCTGGGAGCTCAAACTCAAGGCGCTGGCCGACCGCTTCGCCGTCGCCGAGGTCGACGACCTGCTCTTCGTCCTCACCTACACCGCCACCCGGCCGTCCTGGCCTACCTGACGGGCGAATCTTCACACTCTGTAACTGTCGGGGACGGTTCCTTCGCCTAAGCCGGGTATTTGACGATGGAGGTAGCGGAACGCGGAGGAGAGGGAGCGGTGCAGAGCAATCCTGTGCTCGTTGAGGCGGAACGGTCCGGATTTGTGGAGTCGCGGCATCGCGGGGCGGAGGTCGGGTTCGCCGCTGACGGGGCGGTCGCGGTGCGCGCCGGTTTTGTGGATCTGCCATGAACGGGAGCGCCTTTCTGTGGGGGGCAGTCAGTTTGCGCATTGCGGCTCCTGGCGCGCGGTGTGCGAGCGTGTGCTCCGCTTCGTCGGGAGGCCGCATGACCCCCGCGTTCACGGAGTGTGGCTGATTGGATACGAACTGCCGAAGAGGGGTCGAGTCGAGTTTGGACCAGCCCGTTGCCAGGACCATTGTCGCTATGAGCACCGCTGGTCCGCCGATAGACCTCATGAGGAAATAGCGCTGAGAAGACTGACGTCAGGAGTTTCGGCGGGGAGCAAGGAGACAGCCGAGAGCTCTTGCTGGGCCAAACGATCTGACCGGTTCCCCGACCCGCTGGACGAGTGGGGACGTGATCGACCAGGTTCGCGTCGCCAATCTCCGGCACCCAGGTTGCCGATACCGCCGTGGGTGGCGTAGATGCCTCGGCGCTAATGCTATGGCGATCTCAACGAGGTCAACTCTGGCATCGGTGCGTGACGGTTTACCTTCTGCCTATCATGGACAGCACTGATTGTTAGATAGCGCGGTGAAGTGACAAGGTAGCCAGTTGGCCGACCAAGACACTCTCATCCTGTTCTGGCGAAGGAAGTCATTCAGCCAGGAACTTGCTGTCGACGGCGTTGAGGTCGTCGAGTTCATCAGCGGTATCGGAGTTTCCGATTCCGAGGCCTCTGACGCCCCCGCCCCGCGGTCCGATCTGCAGGAGCGGACGGTGTTCCTGAGTGCGTGCCGGTCTCGTCAGCCCGAGGTCGCGCTTCTGAAGCCCGGTTCACTAGCAGATTCGGAGCATGATGCACGATGACCCGACAAGGCTGCCGAAGCGGTCGAGAGAGCGGGGCGTCTCACCTGTCCTGCCAGGCTTCCCCTGTGAGCCGTACCGGGTTTGGTGAAGTCCGGTCTACCTGGCGCCGGTTGGCGCTGGTGTGTTGGTCGAACGGTAGTAGGTGGCCTCGTACTCGGCAGGTGGCACATCATCGATGGCCGAGTGCAGACGCCGGTGGTTGTACCAGCCGATCCACTTCACGATGGCGTATTCGACCTGGTCACGTGTGCGCCAGGTCCGCCGGTGGATCAGTTCGGCTTTGAAGGTGCCGTTCAAGGCTTCGGCCATGGCGTTGATGCCTCTATGTCAAGCGGTTGTGGCGGTGCCCGGCGGAGGGTTGGACGAGGCCGGAGGTGACAGGGCGAGTGTGATGTCGCGATAGACCTCTCGTGCGATGTAGCGCTGGAGGCGTCGGA
>NZ_SMJX01000186.1 GCF_004348535.1 Actinomadura sp. KC216 | reverse complement strand
GATGTGTATAAGCGACAGGGCCGGGGGTCATCGCGGAGCCGAGCCGGCGGCGGAAGTGCTCGACGGCGTCGGTGAACGCCGCGGACGTCGCGGACGCCGAGCGCCGGCGCGAGGAGCGCGGCGGCGGCGCCGTCACGACCCTTCCGTCGTCGATGACGAGGCTCCCGCAGCGGGCCGCCGTGCCCTTCTCGAACGCGGAGAGCAGGATGGCCGGCGCGGCGGTCTCCCGGTCGACCCGGATCGTGAACCCGCGCTCGATCAGCGACCGCTGCAGCAGATCGGAGAGGCGGTCGGCGCAGGCGTCCGCCTCCAGGACGCCGCACAGCCGCTCGCAGGCGTCCTGGAGGTCGCCGCCGAGCCCGGTCTCCCCGGCCAGCACCTGCTCCAGGCGCGCCGCCAGATCGCGGCCGTGCGAGTGCCGTTCGAGCGCCGTCGCGCCGAGGACGAGCATGTAGCGGGCGGCCCGCCGCCGCTCCGCCTGCCGCCGGGCGGTCTCCTCGTTGACGGTGCGGACGATCGAGATGAGCTCGTCGGCGTAGGCGCGTGCGGCGACGCGGGACGTGGTGGCGATCGCCCGCGCGCCGATCTCCAGCGCGTCCTGGACCCCCTCGGCCGCCGCCTCCGGGGCCATGGCCTCGAAGCGCCTGCGGACCTGCTGGTCGCTCAGGCCCGTCCCGGTGCCGCGCCGCCCCGCCAGGGCCCGCGCGGCGGTGAGGATCTCGATGCCCGGCGACGGTCTTCGCCGGGTCAGCCTGCGCAGGACCCGGGCGCGGGTGCGTCCCTGGAACGCGCGCCACCCGTCCGGGATCGCGGCTTCGGTGACGGCGCACCAGCGGTCGATGTCGCCGAGGCGTGTCCCGGCCAGCGGCAGCCGTCCGGGGACCGGTACGTCGTCCCCGGCGCCGCCGCTCGCCCGGACGGTGGCGTTCAGCACCATGACCCGGGCGGACAGATCGACGAACCGGGCCGCGGTCTGCTCCCACAGCCGAAGGTCGGACGGCGGGAAGGCGGAGTGCGCGGCATTGCAGACCGCCATGCCGCGGATCAGCAGCAGGAGCCCGTCGCCCGCCAGGAGGTCGTCCGGTCCGCCGCCCCAGGAGTCCGGGGCGTCGCCGTGCAGGAGTTCCACACCTTGCGGTTCCATCGGGGAATCATCCTCTTTCGTGGCGCCGGGCCATCATGCTCAGTGTGCTCTATCCGCCGGGCGGCTGGGAATGCTTTCACCCGACAATTTTCCGGACGAACATTCCGCCAATTCTCGGAGCTAAAGAAAGTGTCGCGGGCGATGCGGCGACGATGACGCGGCCGTCCACTGGCGCCCGGCTCTGTGGCGTTCGCCACAGGCCGCCCGCACGGCCGTGTGGATGATGGTGGCGTGAGCGTTCGGTGGCCGAAGCGGGGCGGTGAGTGAACACGGTGGAGGCGAGTGCGTTTCATGCGGAACTGCGCCGGCTGTGCAAGGGACGCGGCCTGCTCGGCCAGGACTTCGCGAACCGGCTGGGCCCGGCCCTGATCCGTCGCATGAAGGCGGGCGATCCCGGTGAGCAGGGGGCATGGCGGCGGGGCACGGTCGCCGAGTGGCTGGGCACCTGGCTCCCTGCGCTCCCGGCCGACCTGGAGTTCGTGGCGCGGGTGGCGCTCGGCCTGCATCCCGGGGCGGGCCAGCGGTTCCTGGGGGAACGCATTCGCTACCTGGCCGAACAGCTGGAGCGGGACGAGCGGACCGTCCGCCGCCGCCTCGACGAGGCGCTGTGCCTGCTCGCCGAGTTCCTCGCGGCCGGGACCCCGGCGGCGATGCCGGGCACGTCCGTCCCCGAGCCGCCCGTGCCAGCGTCGTCCGCACTGGGGCCGCCCGTGCCGGGGCCGCCCGTGGCGGGGGCGTCCACGCCGGGTGAGCGGAAGGAGCGCACCGGGTGGTACTGCGAGAACGTCCACACCGTGGTGCGGCTCGACCTGCCCGAACCGGAGATCCTCGAGATGCGGCGGATCGCCGTCACCGCCGCCGAGCTGCGCCACCTGGTCATCTCCGTCAGCGTGCCGCCCGCCCCCGGCGGGCCCGCGGGGGAGCTCTTCGCCGACGTGATGTTCGGCGGCCTGCTGGTGTCCCGGGAGCATCCCAGCAAGAGCCTCTTCAGGTTCGTCATCGAACCGGCACACCCGCTCCGAGCAGGCGAGAGACACGACTTCGCGTTGAAGTACCGGTTCTCGGACGGGCATCGCATGGTCCCGCACTACGCCCTCACGCCCCTGTCGCGTTGCGACGCGTTCCTGCTCAGGGTGCGGTTCCCGCTGTCGCGTCCGCCCGAACGGGTCTGGCTCCTGGACGCCGTCCCGCCGCGGACGCTCGACGACCCTCCGGCGGGGCTGCCCGAGGTCGCCCTCGACCGGGCGGCGGAGGCCCGGGCGGGCTTCGGGGACCTCGCCATCGGCCACGCCTTCGGCCTGCGCTGGCAGCAGCCCGAACCGTAGGCCGCATTTTCCAAAATGTATTCCCAGATCGTGGAATGGAATGAATCGCGGTGGTCCCGTGCTGCAGACTCGCATTGTCTGCCGGTGAGGAGACACCATTGGACGCACCGCCTGACCCGGAAAACGCGGCGGAACCGGAAGAGGGCGCCTTTCTGTTCGGCGGGGAGTTCTTCACCGATCCCGAGGCCCTGGCAGCGGCGCTGGCCGAGCGGTGGAGCGACGCCGCCGCGCTGCTGGACGACCCGGCCGGACGTCCCGTCGAGTCGCTGCGACGGTTCATCGAGCGGTTCGGCCCGGGGCCCGGCACCGGCCGCGAGGACGCCCTCGTCCAGCTCGCCTCGGCGCAGCCGGTCAACGTGCGGCTGCTCCATGTGCTGCGCCGTCTGGCGCCGGGCGCCCAGCCGGTCTACGGGGGCGGCCGGCTCGACGCCGACACCCTGTGGAACCTCACCCGGCACGCGCTCCGGCGGCTCGACCGGGACGACGAGCTCGCCCGCGACTGGGCCATGGAGATCATCGAGTACGGCGTGCTCACCCGGTTCGTCGCCGCGCCCGGCGGGGTCGCCCTGGCCGAGATCGAGCGGCGGCGGCTGCGCGCGGAGCGGGGCTGGCCGTCGGTCCGGCGCGTGCTCATCGACGAGCACCCGGCGCTGGCCGGCGAGCTGGCGGACGACTCCTCCCTCCGCATCGAACTGCTGAACATCGCGGTCGACGAGGCGCGGGCGGTGCGGCGGCTCAGCCGGGCGCTCGGCGCGGGCCTGGACGGCCTGCCGTTCCGGCCGCCATGGCTGGAGCGGCAGCTCGCGTCCACGGGCGCCGATCCACTCCTTCTCTTGGCGGCCGTCCGGTCCCTCCCCCAGGCATGGCGCGAGGTCCCGCCCCAGGAGCCGCGTGAGGCGCAACGCCCGCCGCAGGACGAGGCACCGCCCCAGACGCGCGGGCGGGACGCGCCTCCGGCGCCCGGCATGAACTGGACGCCCGCGCCCGCGCCGCCGTTCAGGGAGAGGCAGGATGCGCTGCTCCAGGCGTCCGCCCTCGCCGGGGCCGTGTTCAGGGCCGTCGCCGGGATGTCGCTGGTCACCTTCGCTTGGTGGATCTTCCACGGCGTCCTGCTGATATCGGATTCCGAGCGCGGGGCGGTCGCGGTCGTGATCTGGGCGACGTGCCTGATCCAATGGGCGGCCGAATGCACGCTGGCGGCGCTGCTGGGGCCCGATTATCGCGAGCGGGCGCTGCTGCCGCGGATCGCCCGGTTCGTCATGGCCCCGCTGGACGCGCTGCGCTATCGCCGGTTCGGCCGCTTCGTCCTGGCCGTCGTGATCGTGGTGGTGGTCATCAGCTCGGCGCCGGGTTCGCTGCCCTCTCTCGTCCCCTTGACGGTTCTCGCCCTGCACCTGGCGTGGACCTACCTCCGTTGGGCCGACTACGCCCGTTCCCGCCTCCCCTACGTCTAGGCGAGCTATGTCTCGGGACATTGCTAGACCAGGCCCAGGGGCTTGCGGGCCTCCGCGTGGTCCGCGTCCCGCGCGCGGAGGGCCTCGCGCAGCGCGTCGTCGGTCTGCCTGAGCCGCTCCTCCATCTCGTCCAGGGCTGCCTGGAGGTGCTCCAGGCCCGGGCCCTTGGTCAGGAGGCCGACTCCGAGGGCGGCGCACAGTTCGCGGTCGGCGCGGCGATGCGCCTCGATCCGCGGGAGCGTCCGGTCGGCGATGTCCTGCAGCTCGGCGAACTGCGTTTGCAGCGCGGCGAGCCCGTCCTCCCGCGCGGTGACCGCGCCGCGCTGTACGGCCAGCCGCCGCTCGGCCGACGTGACCTCCCCGGCGAGGCGTTCGGCCCGTTCGACGGCGCGGCGGGTCTCGGTGTCCAGCTCCGCCAGCCGGAGCGCGGCCGACGCCTCCAGGGGCGCCGCCGCCTCCGCGAGCTCCCGCTCGGCACCGCGCACGCCGGAGAGCTCCGCTTCCCGGCGGTAGAGGTCGGACGTGGCGGAGCGCAGCGTCTCCACCTCGCCCTTCAGCGCGTCGAGGCGGCGGACCTCCGCGAGCCGCGCGGTCAGGTCCGCGTGCCGGGCCTTGACGTCGGCGAGTTCCGCGAGGGCTGGGCCGAGCCGCTCCGCCAGCCCCTCCGCCTCGATCAGTTCGGCGCGGAGCGTCTCCGCCTCGGTCCAGGCCGCGTCGAGCCTGGTCGCCAGGACCGGGCCGAGGTCGGTGCGGTCGAGCAGGGCCCGGGCCGCGGCGAGCAGGCCGGGCAGGCCGTCGAGCGCCCGGTTCAGGTCGCCGATGAAGCGGAGCCCGGCGGCGCGGTCGGCGGTCGTCCCGGCCTCCGCCGCCAGCCGCTCGATCAGCGCGCCGAGCGCGCGGGTCTGTTCGGTGACGGATTCGTTCATGGCTGGACGCTCCGGTCGGTGAGAGGGAGGAAGGTCGGGTCCGCGCCGTCGCCGGGCGCCAGGACGAGCAGCGGCGGGCCGTCCCGGGTGGGGCGCACGCCGAGCCGGTAGCGCCCGGCGGGGAGGCACGCCACGTCCACCTCCAGCGGCGCGCCGTCCACATCCAGCGGCAGCACGTCCGCGACCGGGAGGCCGTCGTCGGCGCCGCCCTTCGCCACGTACAGCTCGGCTCCGTCGAAGAGGGCGTACTCGCCGACGCCGTAGGGCAGGGCGACGAGCGCGTCCTCCAGCCGTCCGGCGCGGCGGCGGTGCAGGGGCACCTGCACGCCAGGACGCCGGCCGGCCGTTTCGGTGCAGGCCCCGGCGGCCAGCAGCAGCGCCCCCTCCGGGACGGCGCCGGGCACGACGAGCGGTGCCCGCCCGGTCTCCTCGGCGATCGCCCGGGCGAGCAACGGGAACGCGGCGAAGTCCCCGGTCAGCACGGTGTGGTCGGCGGCGCCCGACCGGGCGAGGGACGCCGCGAGCGCGACCCTGTACCTGGTGAGTGCGTCGAGGAGCGCGCCGGCGGTGATCGGCGTTCCGGTGGTGGTGACCACCGGGACGTCCCGGTACATCGGGTCCTGGACCGCCTGGTCGTACGCCACCGACAGGAAGTCCGCGTCGGTGGTGAGCGCGTCGCGGAGCGCCGCGCGCTCGGCGGGGTCGGGGGTGAGCCCGGCGAGGAAGGCGGCACCGTCCAGCCCGGCGCCGTCCAGCCCGGCACCGTCCAATCCGGTGGCGTCGTGGTGCGGGCCGACCGTGATGGCGGTGCCGTCGGTCTCGGCGCGGGCGATGCGCGCGGCGGTCCAGGTCAGGTCGCAGATCGTGAGCGTCCCGGTCACGCCGCGTCGGGCCGCCGCGGCGGCGCAGGCCGCGAACCGCCCCGCCCCGTGCACCCCGTGCGGGGCGGCGGCCCGGTGGGCGGATTCGAGGCGCTCGGGCCCCGGCCCGTGCGGAGCGCTCACGACGACGACCGGGCGGTCGAACGCCTCCGCCGGTCCGGGCGGGCGCCGCGAGGACCGCGCGTCGCCGTCGATCAGGATCAGCGTGGACTCGTCCAGATCGAGGACGGCCGCGCGCTCCAGCCGTGCCGTCATAGCCGCTTCCAGAATGGGTGTCCCAGGTGGGCGAGGTGATCGGCGAACTCCGCGAGGTCGTGCAGGTCCCGGCGGTCCGCGTCGTCGAGCCGTAGCTTGCCCGCCTTGTCCGGGTCTTCGGTCAGGAACCGGATCATGTCCAGCCGGTAGCGGGCATCGCGCGCCGCGTACCGGAACGCGTACCGCCGGATCTCGGCGGCCTGCTGGGGCGGGCATCTCTTCAGCAGGCTCCTGCCCAGCGCCAGCGACATCCGGGTCGGGTCGGGGTGCCGCAGCCGCATGAGGTGGCCGGCGACGTGGTCGACCAGTGTCACGAGCAGTTCGCCGGAGAACCGCCATCCGGTGGCGATGAGCTGGTCCCGGATCCGGCCGACCGGCATCCCCCGGGCCAGCGCTTCGGCGCACAGTTCCCCGACGACCTCGGGCGGCGCGTCGGGCCTGATGTTGCGGACGAGCAGCAACGCTTCCCCCTCGTGGAGCTCCGGATGGACGGTGAGGATCCGCCGGCGCCATCTGGCGTACGCCGCGACGCGGTCGAGCGCGGGCTCCACCGACCGGGCCAGCAGGACGGTGCGGGCGATCGCCGGGTCGGTGTCGAGGTCGCCGACGAGGCTGACGGCGCCTGCGGCGTGGGCCGTCACCCACTCGTACCGTCCGAGATAGCCCAGCAGCGCCCTGTGGAGGCGGGGCAGCCCGGCCCGGCCCGCCGGTTCCGAGCGGACCGCGTGGAACGCCTCGAAGTAGGTGGGCGAGCGGGCGCAGCCGGCGAAGTGGCGGGGCTCGCCGCCGAGCCAGACGAGCAGCCCGTCGACCGTGCCCTTGTCGGCGGACGTCGCCGGGTCCAGCCCGGCCAGCAGGGCGGTCCACGCGGGGTCGTCCGGCGCGTCCGCCGCCGTCATCAGCCAGCCGCCGAAGGACGCCAGCGCGGCGCCGAGCACCCTGCGCCGCGTGGCGGCGTTGAGCACGGCGGGCAGGCAGCCGCGGCCGAGCGCGACGAGTTCGGCGAAGCTCCCGGGAGGGCGCGCAGGCCGCTCCCACATGGCGCGGAACGCGTCGAGCAGGACCGGCGGCGCGGGTCCGGAGACGGCCGCGAGCCAGGCCCGCCGGTCGGCGGCGGGGTCCGCCGTCACCGCCAGGAGCAGCTCGGCCAGCAGCGCGGGATGCCCGCCCAGCGCCGCCGGGACCGGGCCCGCCGCGGGCGGGCGGCGCTCGCGCAGCAGCGCGGCGAGCGTCGCCTCCCCGCCCGGCGCCTCGTGCGGCGGGCGCGGCTCGGCGAGCAGCGCGGCGAGGAAGGTGTCGGCGGAGCCGAGCCGTTCGGCGGTCTCGGCGTAGGCGTCCAGGCCCGGCTCGGGACGCTCGCGCCACACCCGGCGGCGGGCGTTGCGGACGAGCGTCTCCTCCCGTCCGCGGCATGCCCGCCAGTGCTTCGCGACCAGGGGCAGGTCGTCCGGTTCGGCGGCCGCGACCAGCGCGTCGAACACATCGGACACCCGGTCGGGCGCGTCGAGTTCCCGGTGCCGTTCGAGGGTGAACAGCCGGACGAGCTCGTCGCGTTCGGCCGTGCCGTCGCGGACGGACCGCCAGACGGTCCCCGGCCAGTCCAGGTCTTGCAGGATGGCGACGGCGGCCCCCGGCTCGTCGTCGAACATCGAGGCGTCGCGGGCGGCGAGCCCGGCGAGGAGTTTGGACGGTGCCCAGCGCCGTACCTCCACGAGTTCTTTCAGCCAGGCGAGATACCCCTCCGCGGCGGGCGCCGTCGGGGGCGGCGCGCCGGGCGCCTGCCAGTCCAGCTCGAACGAGCCGGGGCGGCACTGGTGCGCGAAGGCCAGCCCGATCCTGGTGTCCGCGCCCTCGTGCCAGGTCGCCGCCGAGAACCGGGTCCGCCACCCCTGGGGGAGCAGGGCCGCGACGGCGTCCATGAACGCGAGCCGCTGCTCCACCGTCAGGTGTTCGGCGCGCGTCACCGTGACGGGCCCCTCCAGCAGCAGCGCGGCGGCGCGGGCGACCCGCTCGAAGCCCAGCTCCGCGACGGTCGCGGCCTGGCCCCGGCGATCGGTCCGGGTCAGCGTCGCGTGCAGGGCCGAACCGGCCTCCGGGAGCGGCTCGTCGCGGACGGCGGCGAGGATCTCACGGTAGGAGACGCCCAGGTCGCTGGCCTCGCGGTACGGCAGGTAGTAGAAGGTGCAGGCGGTGATGGGACGTCCCATGCCGTCGTTCTGGGACGTCCAGTCCTGGACGCTGAGGCCGACGTGGTCGCGGTCGCCGGCGCGGACCGCGGTGAACACGATCCACGGCAGCGCCCGGGGCCCGGCCTGGTCGGCCGGCGGCTCGCCCAGCGACGACAGCTCCGCGAAGACCGCGGGCAGCTGCCTGCCGGACAGCCCCGCGCCACCGGCGGTGATGGCGTAGTCGTCGTAGCTGCCCGGCTCCTTGCCGAGCACGGCCCACGCCACGGGGAAAGGTACGGGTACGGCTGGTGTCGCGGTCATCGTCCCTCGTCCTTGAACTGCTGCTGGACGAGCCACATCAGGGGTTCCAGGACGTTCACCGGATGCGCCGTGCCCTGGATCCACTGGCCGACCTTCCCCTCGAACTCCTCGTAGGAGACGTTCTCCGGGGCGGTCTCCAAGAACCTGCCGGTCCGCGGATCGACGCGGAAGCCCACCGCCGAGGTGAGGAAGAACCGGGTGCGCCGCGGGCTGAAGTACTGCCTGATGACGTTCCTCAGCTGCCGGGTGCTGTTGGTGTCGCCCAGATGGGCGTCCGGGCGCCGCTCGTCGCAGAGATGGTCGAAGTACTCGCGGGCGGTCTGCGACGGCGCGTGCGGGAACTCCTCCTCGCCGCGCGGCTCGACGTAGAGCCCCTGCCGGTTGACGGCGTTGAACACCAGCGGATGGTCGAACTTGGTGACGCAGACGGCGAGATGGTGCGGCAGGTGCGGGTCGTTGGGGCGGAACCGGGCCCGCGCGGCGATCTGCACGATGATGTGCTGGAGGTAGTCGTAGGAGTCGTTCTGCTTCGTCTCGCGGACGGGGTCGAGGAGCAGGATCAGGCCGGTGCTGCCCGCCAGGTGCTCCGCCAGCCGCTCCAGGTCGGCGGCCGAGTAGGAGGACGCGCTCTGCGGTGGCGGCTGGTCGGGCCGCGGCACGGCCTCCGGCGTGTGGCCGCCGAAGATGCCGCCGGGGGCGTCCAGGACGTTGAGCGACACCACCGCCGTCCGCTCCGTCCGGCGGCGCCGCCAGACGGGGGTGGCGAGGACGTTCCTGCGCCGGACGCGCAGCCGGAACGACAGGTCCGGCGGCAGCGCCACGGTGGCGTTGGGGAACACCCGCTGCCGGCGGAGCCGGTCGGACGCCTCGGTGAGGAACGTCTGCGACTGCGGGTCGGTGCCCCAGATGAGCCCGGCCTGCCGCTCCTCCAGCGCGAGCCGGATCGCGCCGAGGAAGGTCGTCTTGCCGCTGCCCGGCGGGCCGAGGATGCCGATGCGCCCCGCGACGGCCTCCTCGGCGCCGGGCCCCCGCTCACCGGACGCGGCGTCGCCGGGCTGCGCACCGTTGCCGGACCCCGCACCGTTGCCGGACGGCGCACCATTGCTGGAGCGCGCGCCGGTGCCGGAGGGCGCGCCATTGCCGGAGGGCCCGCCGGTGCCGGACGGTGCGCCGGTGCCCGAGGGTGCGGCGTTGCCGGACGGCGGCGGGGAGTACCTGCTCCCGGGCGTCTGGACGGGCTCGTCGTCCCCGTCGTCGGGGAGGGGCTGGAACGGGGGAGGGACGGTCATGGCGCCTCACCTCTCAGAGCGGATGGGCGAGCGGAAGCGGGAAGGGGACCGGCGCGGCGGGCAGCAGGCCGAGCACCGCGGCCAGCGGGCGCGGCGCGGCGCCGTCGAGCCCGAGCAGGCCGTGCTCGCCGAGCGCCCGCCAGACCGGGGCGGGCGTCTCGGGCACCCGGTCGAGGACCGTGATCCGGCGGGAGGCGGGCAGGCGGGCGAGCGCCGCCGCCCAGTCGCGGTGCAGCGGGCAGACGTCGACCGGGCGGAGCCCGCTGACGTCGGAGTACAGCGGATGAGGGGGACGCCCCGCGACGGTCAGCAGGACGCGCGGCGCACGCGCGGGCGGGCCGCCTCCGGCCACGGCGTCGAGCGCGTCCTCCAGGGGCGCGGCACCGGCGGCGAACGGCTCGACGGGGTCGGGCAGCCGGTCGAGGGCGGTGCGGGCGGCGGCGGGCGGCTCCGGCCGCCAGGCGGGCACGACGTCCAGGATCGTCCGGCCGCGGAACGCGTGGTCGGTGTAGCCGACGACCGCCGCCCGGACCCGGTCGGCCATCTCGGTGGCGAGGAGGTCGAAGAGCCCGGCCAGCAGCTCCCGGCGCCGGCGGACGGTGCCCGCCGGGCCGTTCAGCTCCAGCAGGCAGACCAGTTCCAGCAGCGGCGGGGGCGGCTCGAACCAGGTCGGCAGGTCGGCGAGGATGTCCGGGAGGTCAAGCGACACCGAGTCCAGCCCGGCCGGTTCGGTCAGCCTGACCCGCTCGGGGCCGTCCAGCACGGCCCGGACCACGGCGGGCCCGGCCGGCAGCGTCGCCCGCCACGCGTCGATCAGCCGCGGCGGCCGTTCCACCGTGCAGACCGCCAGCGTCGTCAGGGGGTTCATGCCCGGCGCCCGGTAGACGGTGATCTCCTCGGCGGCGCCGCCGCGGGCCCCGGCCGGGAGCAGCGTGCTGAGCTCGGTGCCGACGCGCGCCGGCTCGGGCCCGACCCGGGCGACGAGGAGCCCGTAGCCGGTGCGGATCGGCCGGGCCGCCGCGATCTCGGCGAGCAGCCCGGCGAGGGCGCCGGGTTCGGCCGTCGCGCTTCCGGGCCCCGCTGCGAGGGCGCCGGGTTCGGCCGCCGTTTCGGGCGCGAGGAGGCGGGTGGCGAGTTCGGGCAGCGGCCAGCCGGGCGCCCGGCAGATCGCGATCCGCGCGGGCGGCAGCCGCCGGGTCCACTCCCCCAGCGCCGCGGCCAGCGCGGGCTCCAGGGCGCTCCGGTCCAGCCCGTGCTGCGCGCCCGCGAGCTGGAACGCGCGTTCCGCGGGGTCGGCGGAGAGCATGGGAAGCAGCTCGGTCCAGCAGCGGGTCTCGCCCGGTTCCTCGGCGCGGACCAGGTGGTCGACGAGCGTCGCGGTCAGCCCGTCGGGACCGGCCTCCAGGATCGCCAGCCGCGCGCCGTCCGCGCGCCGGTCGATCGCGGCCGCCACGACCGGCCCGGCGGGCCGGATCGGGACCTGGGCGGCGTCCCGCGCCGCCGCCCAGGCCGCGTCGTCCGGGACGCCGCGCAGCAGCGTGGCGTGGTCGCGCCAGTCGCCCCCGAGCCGCGCCGCCGCCCGCAGGTCGGCGGCGAGGCACGCCGCGTCGAGGTCCGCCTGGAAGCCCGCGGCGTCGCCGTGGCCGAGCCGCCAGGGCGTGCGGAGCGTCCAGCCGCAGTCGGCGCAGCGCGCGCCGGCACCGGCGGGCAGGCCGCAGACCGGGCAGGACGCGGCGGAGGGGGCCGCCTGGGGCTCAGGCATCGGGCACGTCCTCCGGCAGGATCAGGTGGACGTCCATGTCCGGGGCGAGCGCGAGCCGTTCGGCGACCCTGGTCTCGACGGCTTCGAGCAGGCCCCGGGCGGCCCGGGCGTTGCCGAAGTCGGGCGCCGTCATCGCCGCGGCGAACCAGGCGCGGACCCGGTCGAGGACCCCGGGCGCGAGCGTGTAGCCCTCGGACGCGGCCCGTTTCTCGAATATCTCCACCAGCTCGTCGAGCGTGTAAGGGGGGAACTCGATGTACAGCATCACCCGCGAGGCGAGCCCCTGGTTCAGGGCCATCATCTGCCGCATCTCGTCGGTGTAGCCCGCGAGGATGACGACGAAGCGGCCCCGCCTGCTCTCCATCGCGGGGACGAGGGTGTTGATCGCCTCCCTGCCGAAGTCGTTCTCGCCGCCCTGCGCCAGCGCGTACGCCTCGTCGATGAACAGGACCCCGCCCTCCGCCTCCTCGATGCGTTCCTCGGTGAGGCGGGCGGTCTGGCCGATGTAGCCGCCGACGAGCTGCGTCCGGTCGGCCTCGACGATGTGTCCCCGGCTCAGCAGGCCGAGACGGTGCAGGATCTTGCCGATCTCGTGGGCGACGGTGGTCTTGCCCGTCCCGGGCGGGCCGAAGAACGTCATGTGCGGGGCGACGACCTCGCCCCGCCCGCGCCTGCGGTTGAGCTCCAGGCGCAGCACCATGCGGCGGACCGCGTCCTTGACCTGGCGCAGGCCCGTCATCGCCTCGATCGGGCCGAGCAGGTCGGCCACCGCGGGCGGGGCCCCGGTCTGGCGCAGGTGCTCGGGCGGCAGGTCTTCGGGGGCGAGCGGCAGATGCCGCTCGCCGCGGACGCGGCTTGCCCAGTTTGCGCTCGTCTCCTGGGCGAGCGAGCGCATGGCCCGCGCGTTGTCGAAGTTCGCGGGCCGGTTCCGGTGCATCCTGGTGACGACCTGCTCCAGGGCCGCGGCGAACGCGTCGCTCCCGGCCAGGCCGCGCTCGGCGAAGTCGGCCCGCGCGATCTCGATGAGGACGGACGGCTCGTAGTCCGGGAACTCCAGCCTGTACTGGGCGGGGAAACGGCCCGCCAGTCCCGGGTTGCTGCGCAGGAACTCGCTGATCTCCCGGGGATAGCCCGCGATGATGACGACCAGCCGTTCCCGGTCGTTCTCCATGCGCTGCAGCAGCGTGTCGATCGCCTCGCGGCCGAAGCCGTTCTCGGCCTGGTCGCTCAGCGTGTACGCCTCGTCGATGAACAGCACGCCATCCATCGCCCGGTCGACGGCCTGGTTCGTCTTGATGGCCGTTTCCCCGAGGTACTGCCCGACCAGGTCGGCGGAACCGACCTCGACGACATGCCCGAGGGTCAGCAGCCCGAGCTCCACCATGATCTCGCCGACCAGGCGCGCCACGGTCGTCTTGCCGGTTCCGGGGTTGCCGGTGAAGACCATGTGCCGGGCGGGCGCCTCCCGCCCGCGCGGCGGCTGCCAGCGCAGCTCGTTCAGGGCCTTGACCACCGGGTCGAGGCCGCGCAGCTCGCCGAGCCGGTCCCAGACCGTGCCGTCCCCGAGGTCGGGGCCCGACAGGTGCCCGTCCGCGCGCAGCCGGGTGCGGTCGAGGGGCGTCCCGGACGCGGGCATCCGCGCCAGCAGGCCCTCCCAGGCGCGCAGGCCGCGGCGTTCGCGCGCCATCAGCCGCGTCGTCGGGGTCAGCGTCCGCCAGTCGCCGATCTCCAGGCCGCTCAGCAGCCGGGCCCGGTGCACGAGCGCGGCCAGCTCCGTCGGCTCCGGCGGGCCGATGAGCCCCGGCGAGCCGCGCCGCTGTTCGGCCAGGACCGCCGACTGCAGCAGGCCGGGCAGGTTCACACTCCGCCTCGCGAACTCCTCGATGTCCGCGAGGTGCTCGTGGGCGAACACCAGGACGCAGGCGTTGCCCGCGCCGTTCCCGCCGCCGAGCCAGGAGTCGAGGGAGACGGCGAGCTGCCGCTGCCCGTTGAGGTGGCGCTCCAGGACCGCGACGTTCTCCAGGACCACCGCCGTCCGGACCGTCTCGTTGCGCATCAGGTCGGCGATGAGGGCGAGCGCGGCCTCATCGGTCATCGCGGACCGCCCGGCGGCTGGGAAGGGCCCGGCTGTCGCGGACGGCCCGGGCTGAGACGATGCCTCCTCGTCCGCCGCCTTCTCCGGTGCCTCGCGCGAGGCCGCGGGCCGCCCGCTCACCTGGTAGTAGCCCAGCGGCCCCTTGATCCGGGCGGACGCGCGGCCCGGTGCCCCGCCGCCACGGCCGCGCCGGGTGCCCGTGGCGTCCCGGCGGGCGAGCCGCGACGACGGGTCGCGCACGGTGAGCATCGTGTCGAGGTTGAAGAACACCACCCGGTGGAAGCCGGCCGCGCTCAGCGTCTCGTGCAGTGCCTCGGCCAGGTTCAGGCGGCGCAGGGAAGGGTCGACGAACACGTCCTGCACGCCCGGGCCGTACAGGACGAAGGTGGGGTCGTCCCCTCGCGTCGCCGCCCGGTACAGCGGGACGAGGCGGGTGGGCAGGGGCCGCTCACCGGACACGCCGCAGCCGTTCCCCGATGGCCTTGAGGTCCCCCTCGCCGGGGGTCGGCTCGGTGTCGCGGGTCTGGGGGGCGCCGACGGGGACGCCGGAGTCGCGCAGCATCTCCAGCATGGTCTGGGTGCGCCGGGTCCTGCGGTCCTCGGCCGGGTCGGCGTCGTAGGAGAGCAGCTTGATCGCCATGCCCCCGTCACCGTCCGGGGCGACCTCGACCACGATCTCGCTGTTGCCCGCGAGGCTGACCAGCTTGCTGTAGTGGGCGCCGCGGAAGTCCTGCCCCTCCCAGACCTCCTCCTCCAGCTCATAGCCCTGCTGCTCGAACGCCGCGACGGCGAGCTCGGCGGTGTTGGCGCGGGCCTGCGACGCGAGCGCCCGGACGTGGGCGCGCTCCAGCAGTTCGGTGAGCCGCCGCTCGCAGTCCGAGCCGGTGCTCTCGGCGATGGCGCGCAGCTCGTCGGCGGTCAGCGGGCAGTCTTCAGCGACGACGACACCGGCCTCCTCGCGGAGCCGGTCGAGGAATCCGATCAGGTCGCCGTCCGTCCAGAAGTCGACGTCCAGCACGATGCCGGGCAGTTCGGCGCCGTCCACCCCGTGCATCGGGATCCGGGCGTTCGACTCGACGGCGGCGTCCGCGGCGCGCAGCGCCTCCAGCGCCGCGAAGCGGACCCGGTTCCACTCCAGCTCGGCGTCCTCCACCTCGACCCGCAGATCGCTGAGGTCGAAGTACAGGGCCTGGACGAGCCCGAGCATGAACGCCGGCTCCTGCTCGCCGAGCGTGCCCGCGGTCTGCATGAGCCGCTGTTCGAGGCGTTCCAGGCGCCCCGGGGCGAAGCGCTCGTGCGGGAGTTCGCGGATGGCGGCCGCCATCGTCCTGGCGTCCTCGAACATCGCCATCGCCCGCGCCGTCGCCCGGTCGCGGCCCTCGGCGAGGTCGGTGACGCGGGCGTCGAGGTCGGCGATCTGGCGCCTGCGCTGGGCCCGCTCCCGGGCGATCTCGTCGCCCAGCCGCTCCGTCCTGTCCTGGACCGCCGCGAGTCGCCCGGCCTGTTCCCGGAGCTGCTCGCTGGTGCGGACCTCCAGGTCACGGGTGTACTCGCTGAGATCCTGCAGCCTGCCTTCGGTCTGGTCCTGCCGCCGGTTGACGGCCGCGACGGCGCGGTCGATGTCCTGCCGGGTCTGCCGCTGGACGCTGTCCAGCAGCCTGGGCATGTCGCGGCGGACCTTGGCGAGCTGCCGGGCCGCCTGCTGGGCCTCCCGCCAGGCGCGTGGGTCGACGCTGACGGTCTTCGCTCCGCTCACGGTGAGTCCCTTTCCGATGTGAACCGTGCAGCTCATGGCCGTGCCACCACCTGTTGCCAAGCCGTGCGTGCGGCGCCCGACGGCACGCCGACGAGGAGCGCCCGCTCGGCGGACACCCGGATCTCCGTCCGGCGCGGCCCGGTCTGGAAGTCGGCGCCGTCCAGCCGGTCAGTGAGCCGGTGCACCCTCTGGTTGGTGCTGCCGCGCATTCCCCTGTCGTCGTCCAGGACGTCGACGTACCGGCCGTCGATGAGGACGTCGACCTCGTCCAGCAGCACCTCGGGACCGGGGCGTCCGCGCAGGTCTCCCAGCCGGTACCCGGTGAAGCAGATCAGGGTCAGGTCGCGGTGCCGCCGGGCCAGCCGGGCCGTCTCCGCCAGCCCGGCCGCCTGCTCCATGGGTTCGCCGCCGGAGAAGGTCAGCCCGGTGACGTCCGGGTCGGTCAGCAGCGCGGCGGCGAGCTCCGCGGGGGACATCACGCGCGCCGGCCGATCCTCGATCCAGTCCGGCGCGACGCACCGGCGGCACCGGAACGGGCACCCCTGGGTCCACGCGACCGCGCGCAGCCCCGGCCCCAGGGCCCGCGTGCCGGTGCAAATCTCCGCGATGTTCAGCATGCCGTTCACCTCCTCAACCTCTGGGCCCGCGCCGCAGGACCGATGCGAGCCGGGCCAGCGGCCGGAACCGCGGCCGACGTCCCTGCCGCGCCGTCCGCTGCGGCGGAGGCTCGAACCGGCTCGTCGCGCTCTGGACGGGCCCACCCTGCGGGGCCCCGACGCCGACATGCGGCAGCCCACCGACCCCTTGCCTCCCGGAAGAC
>NZ_SMJX01000185.1 GCF_004348535.1 Actinomadura sp. KC216 | reverse complement strand
GGTTGATGGCGTAGACCCGCTTGATGACGGAAGCCCGCCCCCTCGTGCTGGGGGACGGGCTTCCGGCGTTCTTCGACCTGCTCTAGGTCACTGAGGAGTGTCGTTGCGGTGGGCGGTCTGGATCAGGCGGGTGCCGGTGCGGCGGTCGATGTGGTAGCCGCGGCCCGGGGGCAGCTTGTGGGGCTTGATGTTGCCGAGGAGGATGCCCTCGTCCTTGTTGCCGGACATGAGCAGGCCGGGGGAGGCCATCTCCTTGATGCGGGTGATGGCCGGGTCGAACATGCCGCGGCCGGCGCCGCCCATGGCGCGGGCCAGGATGATGTGCAGTCCGATGTCGCGGGCCTGCGGGAGCAGCTCGACGAGGGGGCGCAGCGGGTTGTCGGACGTCGCGACCATCTCGTAGTCGTCGATGATGAGGAACAGGTCCGCGCCCGTCCACCAGGAGCGGGAGCGGAGCTGGTCCGGGGTCAGGTCGGCCGGTGGGAGCCGCTGCATCATCGCGCCCCGGACATCGTTGACCAGCGACGTCGCGGCCGGTGCCGAGGCGCCGAAGCCGATCTGGTGCTCGGTGTTCGCGACGTCGAGGAGCGAGCGGCCGTAGTCGATGAAGATGATCCGGGCCTGCTCCGGGGTGTAGCGGCTGGTGATGCCGGTGGTGATGTGCCGCAGCAGGTTGGACTTGCCGCACTCGGCGTCGCCGATCAGCAGGAAGTGCGGGTCCTGCGTGAAGTCGAGGTAGACGGGGGACAGGGACTCCTCGTCGATCCCGATCGGGATGCGCATTCCCGTCTCGGCCGGGGAAGGCAGCTCCGACACCGGCAGGACCTCCGGGAGCATCCGGACCTGCGGTGCGCGCGGGCCCGACCAGTTCTCGGCGATCGCCTGGCACATCTTGAGGACGCCGTCGTTCAGCGACTCGTCGGCGCCGCCGCCGTCGATCCGGGGGACGGCGGTGAGGAAGTGGAAGCCGTCACGTGACAGGCCGCGCCCGGGACGCCCCTCCGGGACGTTGTCGGCGAGCTTGCGGTCGATCTCCGACTCGTAGGGGTCGCCGAGCCGCAGCTCCAGCTTGGTGCCGAACAGGTCGCGGACGTTGCTGCGGAACTCCGTCCACTTGTTCGACGAGGCGATGACGTGGATGCCGTAACCGAGGCCGCGGGCGGCGAGCTGGGTGATGGTGTCCTGGATCGCCTCGTAGTCCTGGCGGAGCGTGAGCCAGTTGTCGACGACCAGGAACACGTCGCCGTAGCCGTCGCCGGGGTGCTCGCCGGACGCGCGCATCCGCCGGTAGGTCGCGATCCCGTCGATGCCGCGCTCGGCGAACTCCCGCTCCCGCTGCTCCAGCAGCCCGCTGACCTCGGCGACCGTCCGGCGGACGCGGTCGGCGTCCAGCCGGGTGGCGATACCGCCGACATGCGGCAGGTCGGACATCGAGGCGAGCGCGCCGCCACCGAAGTCGAGGCAGTAGAACTGCACCTCGGCCGGGGTGTGGGACAGCGCGAGCGACGCCATCAGCGTGCGGATCGTGGTGGACTTCCCGCTCTGCGGGCCGCCCGCGATGCCGACGTGCCCGGCGCCGCCCGACAGCTCCAGCCAGTACGGGTCGCGGCGCTGGTGGAACGGCTTGTCGACGATGCCGGCCATCGCGTAGAGCTTGCCGCGGCCCTCCCAGCCGGCCGTGGTCAGGCCGTACTCCGGGGTCACCTGGAGCTGCGGCATCATGTGGTTCAGCGCGGGCGGGTCGTCCAGCGGCGGCAGCCAGATCTGGTGCGCCTTCGCGCCGTGCCCGGCCAGCTGCCCGACGACCACGTCGAACAGCGACGCCTGGTTCTTGTTCTCCTCCGGCCGCTGCTCCTGCTCCGGCTGCTGCTGCTCGATGACCTGCGGCTGGATGTAGCCCGGCAGGTACGGGACGAGCTGCGTGGCGACCTGGCCGCGCTGCTGGTTGCTCTCCTGCTGGTTCGGCTGCTCGTCCACCGGACCCGACACGTACGCCGCCTTGAACCGCACCATCGGCTCGGTCGCGAACTTCAGGTACCCGTTGCCGGGCGCGGGCGGCAGCTCGTAGGCGTCGGGAACGCCGAGGACGACCCGCGACTCCATCGCCGAGAACGTCCGCAGGCCGATCCGGTACGACAGGTGCGTGTCCAGCCCGCGCAGCTTGCCCTCCTCCAGGCGCTGCGAGGCGAGGAGCAGGTGCACGCCGAGCGACCGGCCGAGGCGCCCGATCATGACGAACAGCTCGGCGAAGTCGGGCTTGGCGGACAGCAGCTCGGAGAACTCGTCCAGGACGAGGAACAGCGTCGGCATCGGCGGCAGGTCGGCGCCGTCCAGCCGGGCCTTCTCGTAGTCGCGCAGCGAGGCGTAGTTGCCCATGGCCCGCAGGTACTCCTGCCGCCGCACCATCTCGCCGTGCAGCGCGTCGTACATGCGGTCGACCAGGGGGAGCTCGTCCTCCAGGTTGGTGATGATGGCGGAGACGTGCTCCAGGCCCTCCATCCCGAGGAACGTCGCGCCGCCCTTGAAGTCGACGAGGACGAAGTTGAGGATGTCGGGCGCGTGCGTCATGGCGAGGCCGAGCACCAGCGTGCGCAGCAGCTCCGACTTACCGGAACCGGTCGCGCCGATGCACAGGCCGTGCGGGCCCATGCCGCCCTGCGCCGACTCCTTGATGTCGAGTTCGATCGGCCGCCCGTCGGCGTCCAGCCCGATCGGCACCCGGAACCGGTTGCGCTGGGCGCGCGGCCGCCAGACGCGTGCCGGGTCCACCGCGTACGGGTTCTCGACGCCGAGCAGCGACGTCAGCGTCATGTTGCCGGACAGGACGTCCTCTTCGACCTCGGTGTCGCTCTGGCTGCTGCGGAACGGCGACAGCTGGCGGGCGAGGCTCTCCGCCTGGGGGATGTTCACCTTGTCGGGCGTGCCGATGGGGGACGGGACGTCCTTGCCGGTGCGGTCCTTCTTCAGCATGACGACC
This sequence comes from Actinomadura sp. KC216, assembly GCF_004348535.1. Lineage (GTDB taxonomy): Bacteria > Actinomycetota > Actinomycetes > Streptosporangiales > Streptosporangiaceae > Spirillospora. The sequence goes on along the minus strand of NZ_SMJX01000185.1, from coordinate 13,307 downwards.
CGGTCGCGGGACACGTTCAGCCGCAGCGTGCCCGCCTCGGAGGTGTGCCCGACGGTCTGGCCGAGGTCGATGACGCAGACGCCCTCGATGCCGTCGGCGGCGAGCTGCGAGTCATAGGACGCCATGCCGCCGTCCACCACGACGATGTGCAGCGGCAGCTCGCCGGACGGGCGCCCGGCGACGAACCGGGACCGGTCCTTGACCTCCTGGCCGAGCATGACCTCGAGCTCCGACATCGTCGGCGCGATCAGCCGGACCTGCCCGGCGGCGTCGTACTCGGTGGGGTGCAGCGCGTGCGGCAGCCACTTCGCCCAGTCCCAGTACTGAAGGTGCTCCTGCGAGGAGCAGATGCTGATCTGCACGTCGTCGGGGGAGTGGAACGCGGCCGTCTGCATCAGCATGGCGCGCAGCATCGCCCGGCCCGCCGTCACGTCGCCGGAAAGAAATACGCGGGAGAACGAGCGGAGGTTGATGGCGACGGGGAGCGCCGGGACGGTCGAGTGCGTCCGGATGAACCGGCGGAGGGCGCCCGCGCTCATCGGCTCAAGGTCCTCGACCGGCTTGGTCTCGGGGGCGACCAGCTGGACGGCGAGCCGCTGCGGCCCGGCGCCGATCCGCACCTGGCCGAAGTCGCCGTCCTCCGGACGCCGCTCCCACAGCCGGGAGCTCATCGCGATCGACCACAGCCGCGACGGGTCCGGGTTGTACCATTCCAGTGCCTCGCGCTGCTGGGAGGCGGCCTTGCGCACCTTCGTCCTGACCTGCCCGAGGTAGCGCAGGTAGTCGCGTCGCTCGGCGTTCAGCTTCGACTTGCGCTCACCGGAGCGCTGGCCGACCTGGCTGAACATCATGCCGAACATCGACAGGCCCATCATCCCGCCCGCCACCATCTGCAGCGGGTTGGAGTTGGGGTTGAGGAACATGAACGCCATCGCGCCTGACCCCGCCGCCATCGGCAGGAAGGTGAGCACGTTGCGGAAGCCGTCGGTGGAGACCTCGGGCAGCTCGGGCGGGGATTCGAGCAGGACCTCCCCCCGAGGCATCTCGGGCGGCTTGCGGCGTTCCTTGCGCCGGACCAGTACCGTGCTCACTGGACTGGGCTCCCCTCCTGGCAGTCAAACGTCACAGGCCCCGACATCATACGGAAAAGTTCATGGCCGCGGCTTTTGGGCCGCCGGGCCGCGGCCCAACGGACGCTATCAATGGTGACCTGAACCAAGGGATAGGGTCTACCTTCACTAACGGAACACCCTTCGCAATCCCAACGGACGATCATGGAACACGGAGACAGAAGATGTTCGGACCGGACGGCGTCGACCTCGAAGCCCTAATGCGCCAGTCGCAGGAGCGAATGGCCAAGCTCGCTGCGGTCCGGGAACAAATGGCCGATCTCAAAGGGCGGGCGGAGACACCCGACGGCCGCGTCAGCGTGGTCAGCACCGCGCAGGATCCGCTCTCCGAAATCAAGATCGACCCGAGGGCGATGCGGATGGGCTCGGAAGAGCTGGCGGCCGCGATCCAGGAGACCGCCCGCCTCGCCCGGCAGGACCTCGACGCCCAGGTGCAGGAGCTCACCGCCGGGACCTACGGCGACGAGGGCAACCCGCTCGACGCCCTCAAGAACCAGGACGCGCTGAAGAAGTCGCTCACCGACATGCAGGACATCTTCAAGGACGCCGGGCGGAGGTCCGAGCAGATGATGGAGGAGCTCCAGCGCAAACTCGGCATCCGGGACACCGGCCGGTGAACGCCCACGCGGCGGTCGCCGGGGTCGCCGGGGTCGCCGGCGGTGTGCTGTCGCAGGACGGCGCGTCCGACGACACCGGTCTCAGGATCCTCGCCCTGGTCTTCCTGGGGCTCGTCCTCGCCGGCGCCACGGTCGGCGGGGGGCTCGCGTACTCGGGCCGGTGGCGGTCGTGGTACCCGGACCGCTACAAGATGAAATTCATGCCGCTGGCGGTGCCGTGGTTCACGGCCGCGGTCTTCTTCATGGGCGTCCTGGTGGGCCTGGACGCCCTGTTCGACCCGATACCGATCGCGCTGGGGGCCGCCGGCCTCGTCCTCGCGATGCTCTGCCTGCTCGTCGCCGGCGTCTACGCCATCTACCCGCCGCGGCGCATCCTGCCCCGGTGGGTCAGGTATCTCGAAGGCGACCCCTCGGTGTCCGACCCCGACCGGCGGCCCGGCACATGAACCTGAACCAGCTGAGAAACCGCGGCGACCTTCAGAAGAAGTCCACGTTCGCGTTCCTGGGGGTCGGCATCGTGGTGGGCTGCGTATACCTGTCGCAGCCGCTCTGGTGGTACGCCACGGGCACGTCGACGAAGGCGGTCGTGGAACGCTGCGTCGACCCCGGCAGGCAGCCGCTCTCCTGTACCGGACGCTGGACGCTCCCAAACGGCCGTGAGGCTCGCGGCAAGGTCGCGGGCGCCGGAAACGGCGACGTGGGGCGGACCGTTCAGGTGCGCGCCTCCACGTCGCACGCCGCGAAACTCACGCTCCGGCTGATCTCCGGCCCCTTGATCATGCTGCTGGTCATCACGGTGCTGGCCTACACGTCCTACCGGCAGCGGACCCGCGCGAGGGCGGAAAGAGGACAGGCTCCGTCGTCCTGAGAAACAGCCCCTCTGAGAGACGGCCTGCACCGTCCCTTTGACAGACGGCATGCGCCGCGCTCCTGAATGGCAGGGGCGCAGCGCCGCGCGTCGTCCTGGACGTCAGCGGTGAGGCTGGGTGTCGTCCACGTACTTGTGCCCGTCGGGCCTTCCGTCCCCGTCGCCGTCCTCGCTGCCGTACGAGTTCCCGATCCCCGAGAACGGGATGCCGAGGATGTTGCTCCCGTTGAGGGTGTCGGCCGACATCAGCGTTCCGGCGAACTTCTCGGCCGTCGTCATCGCCCCGACCCGCGAGCTGAGCGGAACGCCCAGGGAGGTGGCCGGATTCGCCCCGAAGACCCCGGCGGTCCGCTTGGTCAGCAGGTAGGCGAGCGCGCCCTTGAGCATGTCGTCCACGCCGTTCAGGGTCGCCTTCCCGAAGGTGGCGAAGACGTCGGAGTTGCCCTTGAACAGCTGCCCGATCATGTTGGTGGTGAGGAAGAGGCCCCAGGCGATGGCGGCGCCCTTCGAGACCATCTCGATGACCGTCGAACTGACGTTGAGCACCTTGTAGGCCATGGCGGCGAACTGGTTCGCCTGCGCCTCCAACTGCAGCGCGGCGGGCGCGCCGACGATCGTCCCGGCGGCGATGCAGATGGCCGTCGCGAAGATCGCCAGCAGCGTCATGATGATGAACGCCATGTAGATGAAGACGGCGATGATGACGGCCAGGATGTACAGCGCCACGATCACCGACCAGGCCATGACGATGGCGAAGTCGAGCTGGGCGGAGTAGTCGTCCATCTTGCCTTCGAAGGCGTCGCGGTCGTCGCCGGCCCACTCGCTCTTGGCGACGCGGCGCGTCAGCTCCTCGATCTTCTGCTGGGACTGCTCCAGCTTGTCGACCATGTCCTTCCAGCCGTCGGCGGCCCGCCACAGCTTGCCCGGGTTCCCCTGGGCCTGGTAGAGGATCGGCACGATCGGGATCGCCGCAGGGATCACGACCGCGACCCAGAGGGATTCAAAGAAGGCCGCCTTCGCCAGGCCCTCCGCCGCGTCGAGTGCACCGGCCGACATCAGATCCCCTCCAGCGTCGACATGCGCTCGGCCTCGTCCTGGATGCCGGCCGTCTTGATGAGCTTGTCGTTGATCTCCATGGCGTGCTTGCTCTTGTCGATGAGGTCCTGGTCGGCGAACTCGATCATCTGCGTGTAGGTCAGCGCGGCCTCGATGGCGAACATGGTGTAGGTGTCCGGCTGGGCGTCGCGGGGTTCGGCGTTGAGCTCGTTCCGCGCCTGCTTGAACAGGTCCATGAGCTCCTTCTCGACGGCGGCGCCCAGCTTCTTCAGCTCGTCCGGGGAGAAGCGCACCTCACCGCTCGACTTGCCGCCGCCGTTCGGCGACGACTGCGGGGAGGGCGACGTCTGCGGGGAGGGGGACGGCGTGCCGTTCTGGGGCCCGTTTCCGGACGTGGTCGGCGCGGGGGACGGGCTGGGCCCGTTCAGGGCCTGCGCGACTCGGTTCTCACCCAATCGGTGCCTCCGTTCTGGGGAGCGGCGCCGGGATAACCCCCGTCACCGGCGTCGGACACGGCACCGGATCTCGCGGTGCCGCGGGCTCGGCGGCCGACCGACATGGCCGGACGTCCGGCTGGTTCGCTCCAATCATGACAGGTGGTCGCCAGATGCACGACAAACCGTATGCAATGAGCGCTGGTGATCCTGCTACCGTGCTTTCCGCGGTGGAACAGTGCGGTACCCCGTGATGTCACAATGCATCTTGTTACGGTTTCGCCGGGTGTCCGGATGCTCCCCCAGGGGCCATGCCTACATGTGAGGAAGAACAGTGGCTTCAGTCACCGGAGCGGAGCTGTGCAGGGTCACGGTGGTGGCCCCGAAGCGCCGCATCGATATCTCGCTCCCCGCGCACGTGCCGTTCGCCCAGTTCTTTCCGGCGATCCTGCACTATTCCGGCGCGCAGATGGCCGACGCCGGGCTCGCCCACGGCGGCTGGGTCCTGCAGCGGCTGGACGAAGCCCCGTTCGACGGGGGAATGACGCCCGCGCAGGCGAACCTCCGCGACGGCGAGGTCCTCTATCTGCGGCCGGGCATGTCCCAGCTGCCCGAGCTGGCGTTCGATGACGTCCCCGACGTCGTGGCGACCGCGGTCCGCGACCGGCGCGACCGCTGGCGCCCGGAATGGACCCGGCAGTTCTCGCTCTCGGTCGGCGGAGGCGCCTCGGTGGTCGCCGCGGCCGTCGTGCTGCTGGCCGGGCCGTCCTGGATCGTCCCCTCCATCGCCGCGGGACTGACCGGCCTGCTGCTCATCGCGGGCGCGGTGGCGGTGTCGCGGTCCACGGGCGACGAGCAGGCGGGCACCGTGCTCGGCTTCGCGGCGCTGCCGCACGCGTTCCTCGCCGGCCTGCTCGGCCCGGCGCGCGACGACCCCTTCTCCGCCCTGGACGCGCTCAACACCCTCGCAGGATTCGGCATCCTCGTGCTGTTCGCGGTGATCGCCGTCGTCGGCGTCACCGGCGGCGCGTCGGTGTTCTGGGGCGCCGTCCTCGGCGGGCTCCTCGGCGCGATCGCCTCCAGCGTCGCGCTGCTGTTCGAGGACCTGTCCCCGGCCGGGATCGCCGCGGTCACGGTGGTGGTCGCCATGATGATCACTCCGCTGACCCCGACGCTGGCGTTCCGCTTCTCCAAGGTCACGCTCCCGCCGGTGCCGCAGAGCGCGGAAGACCTGCGGCGCGACACGATCATGGTGGACGGGCAGCAGGTGCTGACCCGCACCGGCCGGGCGAACCGGTTCATCACCGGCTTCACCGCCGGGCTCGGCGTCATCGCCTACCTCGGGCTCGTCCCCTCGGCGTTCGACGACGGCTGGCTCGGCCCGACCACCGCGGGCGTCATCTCGCTCCTCCTTCTGTTGCGCTCCCGGCTGTTCCGCGGCCGCGCGCAGCGCCTGAACCTGCTGGTGCCCGGCATGCTGGGGCTCGGCACGCTGGCGATCGGGCTGTCCTGGGACTCCTCGCCCGTCACGATGGTGGCGTTGGCGCTGGTCCCGCTCATCGCCTTCGCCTCCACCGTGGTCGGCGTCGGCCTCTGGCTCCCCGGGCACAGGCCGTCGCCGTTCTGGGGCCGGGCGGGCGACATCCTGGAGATGTTCCTGCTGATCGCCCTCATCCCGCTGGCGCTCGGGGAGTGCGGGCTGTTCGCGTACATGCGCGGACTCGCCGGTTAGGAGCGCCTCGTGCAGACTCGCAAGGACCTGCTGCAGGCCCACCGCCTGATGACGCAGCGCGCCTCGCTCGCGCTGATCTCCGGCGAGCCGGACAACCCCGAGCTCCCGCTGCGCCGGATGAACATCGCCGCGTTCAGCGGCATCATGATCGGCATCCTGGTCTGCGCCGCGTTCGGCATCTGGGGCGTCATCCGCCCCGGCGGCGCCACCGGCCTGGAAAAGGCCGGAATGCTCATCGTGGAAGAGGAGACCGGCGCCCGCTACGTGTGGTGCGAGAACGGAAAACTCTGCCCGGTCAGCAATTACGTGTCGGCGCGGCTGGTCGCCGGCGCCGACAAGGGCAGCCGCAAGACCGTCAACCGCGCGTCCCTCAAGGATTTCGAGCGTGGCCCTACGATCGGTATCCCGGGCGCGCCGAACACCCTTCCTGAACCCGACGACCTGACCAAGGCGCCGTGGGCGGTGTGCGTGCGGACGGTGGAGAGCACCTCGCTCGGCCGCCAGCCGCTCGTCACGCTGACCGCGGGCCGCAAGGTCGGCGGTACCCCGCTGCGCGACGACCAGGCGATCGTCGTCAGCGCCGACAACCAGAACTGGCTGCTCTGGCGCAACATGCGGATGCGGATGCCGCCGTACGCGCTGACCACGCTCGGCGCGACCGCCACCCCGATCGCCGGCAAGTGGCTGAACTCGGTGTCGCAGGGCCCCGACTTCGCCGCGCCGCGGGTCCCCGGCCTCGGCCAGCCCGCGAACGGCCCGGGCGGGGCCGCGCGGGTCGGGCAGGTCTTCAGCCTGAACACCGCGTCCGGCGCGGCCTCCTCGTTCGTGCTCCTCGCGGACGGGCTCGCCCCCATCACCGCGATCCAGCGCGACCTGCTGGTCGCCGACCCGCAGACCCGCAAGGCCTACGGCGCGAACCCGGCCCGCCCGATACCGATCGACGCCGGCCAGGTCAACTCGTTCGGACGGTCGGCGCAGCGGCTGCAGGACCCGAAGCTGGAAGGGAAGGCGCCGAGCATCATCACCCTCAGCGGGCCGAGCCCGCTCTGCGCCCTCTACAGCGACCCGAGCGGGGACAGCGACGCCGTCCTGACGCTCAACGGCGATCTGCCCCCGCCGCCCGAGGTCGTCAGCCCGCAGGGCGCGGACCAGCTCGCCTTCCCGCCCGGCAGCGGGGCCCTGGCCGGACGCGTCCCGAGCCCGGGACAGGCCGAGCAGGTGAACACCTACTACCTCGTCGCCGAGGGCAAGCGGTTCCCGATCAAGGACCCGCAGACGGCGGAGAAGCTCGGTTACTCATTGCCGGGTGACGCGTCCAAGGTGCCCGCCGGCGTGCTGGACCTGATCGCGCAGGGACCGGTGCTGGATCCGGAAGCGGTGTCCACCTCGCAACCGACAAACGCGCAGGCAGGGAACTGATTTGAAAAGATCCGTGCTTTGTCCGAACCGCAATGGGATCTAATGCGTCTCTATCAGGTGAGAATGGTTGGACACTGGTGGATGAAGATCCTATGCTAGTGAGAACTCTGCGGTGCGACCCCCCGCCGTCCAGGCCACAGGGTGCTTTTGCGCTGCCGAAACGGGGGCATGCGGTGTTGGCCCGGCACCTGTGTTCCGAAAGATCACCCTCGCGGGTCACGACTACGAGTCACTGGAGGTGACCGATGGGACAGCAGTCTGCCGTCGACAGAGCAGCGATGAAGCAGGCCGCGGACGACATCGACGCGTCCGCGAACATCATCAAGGGCCTGCAGACCCAGCTTGAGGGTCACAAGCAGCAGGTCCGGTCGGCCTGGGAGGGTAATGCCTCCATGGCCTTCGAGTCGGTGTTCAACCGGTTCAACGAGGACTTCAACAAGGTTCTGCGGGCGCTGGAGGGCATGCACCAGAGCCTGGTCCAGACCAAGATCACCTACGAGTCCAAGGAAGAGATGTCCGAGCAGGCCGTGAACAAGGTCCAGGCCCTGCTCAACGGCAGCACGTGAGGGTAATCCGGATTAGGTGACCAGGGCTGGAGAAGGAGAATCATGAGTTACACCAGGGCCAATTTCGGGGGCCTGACCGAGGGTGAGGCGCAGTTCAGCCAGGCCGCGCGTGCGCTGATGGACGAGCTGAACGACCTGGAGGGCAAGCTGCGCACCAAGCTCAACCAGTGGGAGGGCTCGGCGCAGGAGGCGTACTGGGTGTTCCAGAAGCAGTGGGACGGCGCGGCCAAGGACATGCAGAACGTGGTGGCGCAGCTGGGCCTGGCGATCCGCGACGCCAACGACAACTACCAGCAGGCCGAGCGCAGCAACTCGGGCATCTGGGGCTGAACACCCCGACGATGACCGTCCCCGGGCTTACGGGGCTGTGGCGGGCCCTGGCCGTCGAGAACGGCCAGGGCCGGCTTGGCCGAAGTGGAACCGGCTCGGATCGGTGCCGTCTTGTCTCCCGGACAGCCGAAGAGGCAAGAGGCTGACTAGGAGGTAAGGACATGGGTCACCCCAAGTACCTGCCCCCCACCGGGGGCAAAGAGATCAAGGTCGACCACGACACGCTCGACGACATCGTGAAGCAACTCGAAAAGGACCTGATCGAGCTCAAGAAGTACCCCACCCACTCCCGGAAGATCACCCAGGAGACGCCGCCCGAGGCCGCGATGGGTGACTACCAGGCGGGCCGCACCATGTACGGCACGATCACGGCGGCGCGCGATCAGATCGGTGGCACTTTCGACCAGTTCATCACGGCCTACGAGCAGACGATCGAGGCCCTCCGGGCATCGAACAGAAACCACCGCAAGGCTGACGACGCCTCCAAGCGCGGCGTAGAGGCCGCCGGCAACCCGAACAGCGCCATCTGACCAGCCACGAGTACGGAAAGGGGGCCCTTCCGTGGGTCAGCAAAAGATTCGGGTAGACCAAATCCAGGATGGTGACGAGGGCACCGGAGGCTGGAACAAGCTCGCGGTATGGAAAGACAATTTCGACAAGGTTCGGAAAATTGTCGATTCCATGCAGCCCGACAAGATGCACAGCGGTGCGCTGGCCTACAAGAACATGGCCACGCGGATGGATACATCCGTCAACCTCATCTACAAGCAGGCGACGCGGCTGGTCGAGGCTTGGGGTGGCGAAGACGCCAACAAGGCCATGGTCCAGATGGACAAGGCCTTCCAGCAGGCGAAGGAAATCTACACCAGGGCCGACACGACCAGCAAAGCGCTGACGGCCCACGGTAATCAGCAGACCACCTGGAAGCAGCAGTACGGCAGCGGCAGCGCCACGGACAGCTGGGTCAACAACACGTTCAACTGGGGCATGAAGCACATTGCTGTCAGCCCCGTCGCGGTCAGCACTTTTATCGGAAACAACATGGCGGCCGACGACGCCATGGATGCCATTCACGAGGGCACTAGACAGTCCAACCAGAACTTCCCCGAAGGCATCCGGCAGGACATGCCGACGACGAACCCCAACGTTTTCAACGAAAAGCCTCCGCCCAACACGGGCAAGCCCCCGGGTTCTCCCGAGATGCCCGGCGGTGGCCCGCCCCCCGGTAGCCCCAACGGTGACATCCCCAAGGGTTCCCCGGACATTCCCAAGGGTTCTCCCGACTTGCCCGGTGGCCCTCCAGGCCCCGGCGATCGCCCTCCTGGTGGCCCCGGTGACCTTCCCGGTGGCCCCGGTGGCCCCGGCGACCTTCCGGGTGGTCCGGGCGGCGTCCCCGGCGGCGGCGGGACGGACCTTGCGAGCCTGCCCGGTGGCGGCCCAGGCGGTGGTCCGGGCCTTGGCGGCGGTGGCATGCCCGGAGGTGGCCCCGGTGGCGCTCCCAGCATGGGGGCGGGCGGCTTGGGCGGCGCCCCGGCCGGGCTCGGCACCGGTGCCGGTGGCATGCTCGGTGGCCCCGGCGCAATGGGCGCCGGCAGGGGCGGCATGGGCAAGGGCGGCATGACCGGCATGGGAATGCCGATGGGCGCCGGCGCCGGCGGTCGCGGCGGCGACGGCAACGAGCACGAGCGCAGCACGTGGCTGACCGAGGACGAAGACGTCTGGGGCGGCGACGATGACACGGCCCCACCCGTGATCGGCTGACGCAGAGACGTCGTGTGGCGAAGCATGACAGCATCGGCAGACCAGGCGCGACGCCTGGTCTGCCGATGCTTTGTGTAGAACCGCTTACCTAGGCGAGGAGTGCGAAATGCTGCGGCGGAGTCGAAAGGTCGCAAGCTCGGCCTTGGCCATGCTCGTTTTCGGAGCAGTCGCCTGGCCCGGCGCAGCGGCGGCCGCACCCAACCCGCTACCGCAGGAATGGTGGTTCAAGAGCTGGGGCGTGCAGAGTCACCTCTGGCCGATCACCAAGGGCAACGGTGTCACGGTCGCAGTGATCGACACAGGCGTCCAGGCGAACCTGCCGGAACTCCAAGGCGTGGTGCTGCCCGGCATGAACGCTGAGGGCGGTGCCGGGGACGGCAGAGAAGACCTCGACCGTTTCAGCTCCTCACCCGGCCATGGGACGGCGATGACGTCCCTGATCGCCGCACAAGGCCGGGGCACCGGAATGCTGGGGGTCGCCCCAGAAGTCAAGATCCTGCCGGTCGTCGCGCAAAGCAACCCCGCCTACACCAAGGGCATTCGCTTTGCCGCCGACAAAGGCGCTCAGGTGATCAACCTGTCTCAGGCCGTCGCCGGACCATGCCCTCGCGACCTGCAGGAATCCATCGCATACGCGCTGGGCAAGGACGTCGTCATCGTGGCCGGCGCGGGCAACGACGGGGATGGGGCGAACTCGAGCAGTTCCCCGGCCAACTGCAAGGGCGTTCTTTCCGTCGGTGCGGTCGACCTGAAGTTCAATCCTTGGGAGAAGACTCAACGCCAGCCGTACGTGACCGTGGCCGCTCCAGGTGAAGACATCCCGGTGATCTTCAAGGATGGTCGGATCCACACCGGTAGCGGGACCAGCGCCGCGACGGCGCTGACGTCCGGTGCCATTGCGCTTATTCGAGCCAAGCATCCGGACATGAAGAACCGCGAGGTCGTGCGGCAGCTCATCGCGTCCGCCCGGGACATCCATGAGAAGGGCCGGGACAACGAGACCGGGTTCGGCATCATCCGTCCCTACCGGCCGCTCGCGGGCCAGGCGCCGAAGGGCACCGCGAACCCGGTGTTCGACGAGTTCGACAGCTGGATGAAGGCCAATCACCCGGAGGGCATCAAGTCGACCACGCCGAGGGCTGGTGACCACGAAGCCGGCCTTGCGCCCATCCCGATCGTCCTCGGCGCGATCCTCATTGTGGGCGCGATCGGGGGCGTCATCTGGTACGTCATCTCCCGCCGGAAACGCTCTGGCCCGCCCCCGCCGCCCATGGGCTATGGCCCGGGCGCACCCCCGGGCTTCGGGCAGCAGCAGCCGCCCGGTCCGCCACATGCGGGGCAGCCGATGGCCGGGCAATCCATGGGCGGCCAGCCCGGACAGCCCATGGGGGAACGCCCGCAGTTCCAGCCGCCGCAGCAGCCCGGAGGCGCCCCGCATGCGCCGCCTCAGCAGTGGCCGCAGGAGGGCAACCGCCCCAGCCCCCCACCGCGCTAACAGCCCGTCCTGAGCCCCCCACAGCCACCAGCAACGGCTCCGCGCAGGCCCCCCTACGGTTAGGGCAGCGGGGGGCGGCTGTGGCGGTTAGGCCCAGGCCATGCTGACCGCACGTTGGACTGACCAAGCGTCGCGGATTTTGGCCTGCCATCGGCTCACGAGCTGACCGAGCCGCCACCTCGTCTGTGCACGGGCGGCGCTCGCATGGCCCAGGAAGCATGCCGACGGTGCACAGACCGGGCTTTCGTCGGCTGTAGGCAGCAGAGCCTGATGAGCTGAGCGGTACGCCCATGGCCGGTGCAGCGGCAGGTGCCACCTGATGCAGGGGCGATGAGCGGGGGTGTATGCCCCTCGCGGTCGAGCGCGCTGGGCGTGGAGCTGTGGCCCGGACGGACGCGCCCTGCGGACCTTGGCGTCGTGGTTTCGGTCCGAACGTGACTGCATCGACCGGGTGTCCGTTGGCCCCCGCAGCGCGTGTAACCGGAACGAAACCGCGGCTACGGCGGCCAACTCCGTGGCCATGATGCGATCGTGGCGACGCGGGTGCCGCGCTCGACATCATCTGGCTTCTATGTACAGCGACCTGCGGTGACGCTGGGACGAGCTGATCCACTGCGCGCTGGGCGCCCATCGGTCACTGCCTCGGGAGAGATGTGTCGGCGCACGCCGTCCGCGTGATCGAAGTTAAGACGCAGGTCGGGTGGCGGGTCTCGTCTTCTGGACGGTGTTGCCGCACTCATGGCCTTCTATGCGCTATGTCTCCACCGTGCCCAGGAAGGGCCAACGGCCTGCTCACGCGCCCATCTGCCGCTCTATCCGCGAGCCCTCACCTGCCGCCGGTGGAGTGACCCCGAATAGTCGCGTTTGGGGAGGTAGGAACGTTCTTTGCGGGTGTGGAGCTCTTCGACTCCTTGATCAGGAACGGGAAGGCCTGACATCCAGGAGACATGACCATTACAGAATTGGTCCTGACGTGTCGGACTGGTAAGGGAATGGGTGGACAATCGTCCATCAGGACCCTATGGTGAGGGAATCCTGTCGCGCGACCCCCCGCCGATCAGGCCTCAATGTCCTTTTGTGCTGTCCGAAACAGGCCGGCCGAAAAGGGAGGCAGGTGGGAGTGGCCCGGCATCTGTGTCCCGAAGGATCGCTTTTCGCTCGGGCCCATGATCGGAGTCACTGGAGGTGACCGATGGGACAGCAGTCTGCCGTCGACAGAGCAGCGATGAAGCAGGCCGCGGACGACATCGACGCGTCCGCGAACATCATCAAGGGCCTGCAGACCCAGCTTGAGGGTCACAAGCAGCAGGTCCGGTCGGCCTGGGAGGGTAATGCCTCCATGGCCTTCGAGTCGGTGTTCAACCGGTTCAACGAGGACTTCAACAAGGTTCTGCGGGCGCTGGAGGGCATGCACCAGAGCCTGGTCCAGACCAAGATCACCTACGAGTCCAAGGAAGAGATGTCCGAGCAGGCCGTGAACAAGGTCCAGGCCCTGCTCAACGGCAGCACGTGAGGGTAATCCGGATTAGGTGACCAGGGCTGGAGAAGGAGAATCATGAGTTACACCAGGGCCAATTTCGGGGGCCTGACCGAGGGTGAGGCGCAGTTCAGCCAGGCCGCGCGTGCGCTGATGGACGAGCTGAACGACCTGGAGGGCAAGCTGCGCACCAAGCTCAACCAGTGGGAGGGCTCGGCGCAGGAGGCGTACTGGGTGTTCCAGAAGCAGTGGGACGGCGCGGCCAAGGACATGCAGAACGTGGTGGCGCAGCTGGGCCTGGCGATCCGCGACGCCAACGACAACTACCAGCAGGCCGAGCGCAGCAACTCGGGCATCTGGGGCTGAACACCCCGACGATGACCGTCCCCGGGCTTACGGGGCTGTGGCGGGCCCTTGCCGTC
>NZ_SMJX01000184.1 GCF_004348535.1 Actinomadura sp. KC216 | reverse complement strand
TTGCGTCCACCGTCGGACGGATTTAGCGCAGCCCGCCGTGGGGTCAGCTGTCCTTGATCTCGCAGATGACGGCCCCGGCGGAGACGGTCTGGCCCACCTCGGCGGACAGCCCGGTGAGCGTCCCGGACTTGTGCGCCGCGATCGGCTGCTCCATCTTCATGGCCTCCAGGACGACGACGGTGTCCCCGGCCGCCACCGTCGCGCCTTCCGCGACGACGATCTTGACGATGGTGCCCTGCATGGGGCTGACCAGGGAATCGCCGGACGCCTGCGCGCCCCCGCCCTTCTTGCCGCCGCGCCGCCGCGCGGGCTGCGCCTGCCCGCCCTGCCCGGCGGCCCCGCCCGGCAGGGCGCCCAGGCCCGCGGGCAGGACGACCTCGATGCGCCGCCCGCCGACCTCGACGGTGACGCGCTCCCGCTCGCCTTCCTCCGCCTCTTCTCCCGCGACGGGCGTCTCGTAGGGCGGGATCCGGTTGTCGAACTCGGTCTCGATCCACCGGGTGTGGACGGAGAACGGCGTCGCGTCGTCGTTCGGGACGAACGCCGGGTCGTCCAGGACGGCGCGGTGGAACGGCAGCACGGTCGGCATCCCGTCGATCACGAACTCGGCCAGCGCGCGGCGCGCCCGCTCGACGGCCTGCCGCCGCGTCGCGCCCGTCACGATCAGCTTGGCGATCAGCGAGTCGAACGCCTGCGGGACGGTCTGCCCGGCACCGTACCCGGTGTCGAGGCGGACGCCGGGGCCGGTCGGCGGCTCCCACGCGGTGAGCGTCCCGACGGCGGGCAGGAACCCGCGGCCCGCGTCCTCGGCGTTCAGCCGGAACTCGATCGAGTGCCCGCGCAGCTCCGGGTCGCCGTAGCCGAGCTCCTCGCCGTCGGCGATGCGGAACATCTCCCGGACGAGGTCCACCCCGGCGACCTCCTCGGTGACGGGGTGCTCGACCTGGAGGCGGGTGTTGACCTCAAGGAAGGAGATCGTCCCGTCCTGGCCGACGAGGAATTCGCACGTTCCCGCGCCGACGTACCCGGCCTCTTTCAGGATGGCCTTGGACGAGCTGTACAGCAGCTCGACCTGCTCGTCCGACAGGTACGGCGCCGGGGCCTCCTCCACGAGCTTCTGGTGCCGCCGCTGGAGCGAGCAGTCGCGGGTGGAGACGACGACCACGTTGCCGTGCTTGTCGGCGAGGCACTGCGTCTCCACGTGCCGCGGCCTGTCGAGGTACCGCTCCACGAAGCACTCGCCGCGCCCGAACGCGCCGACCGCCTCGCGGACCGCCGACTCGTACAGGTCGGGGACCTCGTCGAGCGTCCGCGCCACCTTCAGGCCGCGCCCGCCACCGCCGTACGCGGCCTTGATCGCGATCGGGAGGCCGTGCTCCTCGGCGAACGCGACGACCTCGTCCGCGCCCGACACCGGGTCCTTGGTGCCCGCGACCAGGGGCGCACCGACCTTCTGCGCGATGTGCCTGGCCTGCACCTTGTCGCCCAGCGCGATGATCGCGGCGGGCGGCGGGCCGATCCAGGTGAGCCCGGCGTCCTGCACGGCCTTGGCGAAGTCGGCGTTCTCGGCGAGGAACCCGTAGCCGGGGTGGACGGCGTCCGCGCCCGACTCGGCGGCGACCTTCAGCAGCTTCTCGATGCTCAGGTAGCTGTCGGCGGCGGTGTGCCCGCCGAGGGTGAACGCCTCGTCGGCGACCCGCACGTGCAGGGCGTCCAGATCGGGCTCCGCGTACACCGCGACGCTCACCAGCCCGGCATCGCGGCAGGCACGGGCTATGCGGACCGCGATCTCACCGCGGTTGGCGATCAGGACCTTGCGCACGTGGGTCTCCTCCCTCACAACCTCACGCAGTCTAGATAATCGCCGTTCCGCACTTTCGTAAGGCCCTCCCCAAGAGGCCGCACCATGGAAGCGAACGGGGTCGTCCGCGGCGAGCCTCCCCCGGTCCCCGGGGCGTTCCCTCGGGCTCCGGAGGGAAGACCCGGACGGCCCCATTTCCGGAATGGCGGCCGGGGCCGGAGCTCTGAAATCCCTTGACGAGCAGTCATTATGCGCGTCACAAGCCCTGCGTGGCCACATCCGGACACGCCTGCGGGGTACCAAAGCCCCCCGAACGCATGCCCGTCCGCCGTACGGCACTGGATCAAGGTGATCGGCTGGGCGTAGGCTGTCGCCATTCTTTCGGCGCCGCTGGAAACGTGCCACCGTTGCGAGACGAAAGGTCGGGGCGGCTTCGCATGCCCCGGCGGACCGATCGAGGCCCGCGCCGGTCGATGCCTCCATGACCGCGGGTCCCGGCCCATCCCCCCGAGGTCGGGACCCGCACCCGCCAGCAGCCCCCCGCCCGATCAGTCCGTGCCGGCGGCCGGGGGCGGCAGGGCCACCTGGATCTGGGTGGTGGCGCCCATCGCGACGAACAGGCCCCGGCCGGTGGGCCCGCCGAGCGGGGCGTTGCGGGGGAGGCTCAGGCCGAACAGATCGCCGTCGTCCGGGGACTCGACCGACAGCAGGACCCCGGAGCGGGAACGGCGCGCCTCGGAGATGAACCCGCGGCGGCCGGTGCCCAGGTCGGCGGTGGTGCCGCCGATGACGACGGCGTGCGCGCCGTCGCGGGCGGTGCGCAGGACGTCGCGGAGGGCGTCGTCCAGGGCGGTCCGGTCGAGGAGCTCGGCGTCGTCCACGACCACGGCGAAACGGTGCTCGTCGCCGATGGCGGCGAGGAGATCGGCGGTGCCGGAGCCCGAGGTCAGCAGGCCGAGCACGCCCGGATGCCCGGACAGCAGGCGCAGCGGCGACCGGCGGGGCGTGACCAGCACGACGGGGACGAGGCCGCCGCCGACCGCGGGATCGAGGAGCGAGTGGACGATCGTCCGGAGCGTGGTGGAGCGTCCGGAGCGCGGCGGGCCCGCGACGGTGAAGCCCGGGCCGTCGGTGCGCAGGTCGACGCCCACGGGCGCGAGGGTGTCGCCGCCGACGCCGACCAGCGCCCACAGCGCCGACGGGGCCAAGAACTCGCGATCGAGGGACATCGCCTCCCGGTAGGTGACGCGGTCGGGCAGCTCGTCCACGCGGAGGGGGCGACGGCGGCGGGGCAGGCGCCCGTAGCGGGACACGCAGGTGCGGGCGATCTCCTGGAGCGCGGCGGCCTGCCCGGCGCCGGACGGGTCGTCCCCCAGCAGCGCGATCTGCGACTCGCGCGGCGGCGCGCCCGGCTCGGCGGGTCCGGGAGGTTCGAGGGCGCGGCCGGGCGGCATCGCGGCGGGGACCTGCCTGTCGCCGAGGCCGCCGTAGCCGTAGTCGTCCGGGTCGTCCATGCGGAGGAGCAGGCGGCGGGCGAAGGCGGCCGAGAGCTGCCCGCCGAGGCCGGAGCGGTCGCCGGTGACGACGGCGCGCAGCCCCACGGCGGCGCCGTCGTCCAGGAGCCGGACCGTCTGGTCGACGAGGCGGCCCTGGTCGTGGTGCTCGAACGCGCCGAGGAACCCCTCCCAGCCGTCGAGCAGCAGGACCATCCAGGGGAGGCGGTCGGTGGCGGCGACCGAGGCGCGCTGCTCGGCGAGCGAGGCGAACCCCGCCTCGGCGAGAAGGTTCCGGCGGCGCGTGACCTCGGCGGTGAGCGCGCTGAGGAGGCGTTCGCAGCGGTCGAGGTGGTCGCGGGGGACGACCGCGCCGCAGTGCGGCAGCGCGGTCAGCGGGAGCAGCGCGTTCGCGCCGCAGTCGATGGCGTACAGGTGCGCGTCGTAGGGGGAGCAGGCCGCGGCGAGGGACCCGGCGATGGTCCGCAGCGCGGTGGAGCGGCCCGACCGGGCGGACCCGGCGATGTAGAGATGCCCGCCGCCCGCGAGGTCCAGCGCCAGATCCTCGCGGGACTGGACGGCGGGCAGGTCGGTCACGCCGAACGTGATCGGCGGGACGTCCACGACGGAGCCGCCCGCCGCGTACCGGGGCGCCAGCGTGAGCCGGTCGGGCAGCGGGTTCAGCCAGGGCGACGGCTCCCGGTCGATGCCCGCGCGGCGGGCGGCCTCGTCGATCGCCTGGACGAGCACGCCGAGGTCGGTGGCGTCGTCGTCCGCCCCGGGGAGGGCCTTGCGGGGGTCGGGCAGCGGGTGGCCGAGGCTCTGCCAGGGGAGCGGGACGACGGTCGTCCCGCTCCCGTTGGTCCCGGCCCTGGGATGGCGGCCTCCGACCTGCGCCACCTGCACGGCCGCCGGTGGCGACTCGCCGGAGCGGATGTAGCAGCGGCCGGGCGTGGATGTGGGGATGTGCGCGGCGTCCGGTGAGTCGAGGACCTCGGTGGATTCGGCCGGGGTCGTGACGCGGAGCGCGATCCGGAGGTCGGTGGCGGCGCGGATGTCGCCGGTGACGGCCGCGGCGGGATGCCGGGTGGCGAGGACCAGGTGGACGCCGAGGGGGCGCCCGCGCCGCCCGACGTCGAGCAGGCCCGTCACGAAGCCCGGCGTCTCGGCGAGCTCGTCCACGACCAGCACGAGCCGCGGCACGGACGGCAGATCGGGCCTTCCGGGACGCAGGTCGTCGTAGGCGTCGAGGTCCTTGGCGCCCGCGTCGAGCAGGACCTCCTCGCGGCGGCGGAGCTCGGCGGCGAGCGACTCCAGGGCGCGTTCGGCGGCGCGGTCGTCCAGGCCGGTGACCACGCCGACCGTGTGGGGGAGGCGGGCGCACTCCCGGAACCGCGCGGCGTCCTCGGCGCCGATCAGGACGAACGTCATCTCGTCCGGACGGTTCGCGACGGCCAGGGACGCGACGAGCGTCCGCAGCAGCTCCGACGTGCCCGCCCCGGCGGTGCCCGCGACGAGGGCGTGCGGGCCGTCCGCGCGCAGGTCGATCTCGTGGGGGCGGCATGCCGGGCCGGTGCCGACGGGGACGCGGGCCGTCCGGCCTCCCGTGCGCGTCCACGACCGGAGGACGTGGTCGGCGGTCGGCTCCGGCATGTCGAGGACGTCGAGCAGCCGCACCTCCGCCGGGATCGGGTCCGCGGCGGCCGCGCGCGGCACGTCCCGGACGGGGGCCAGCGCGCGCGCCACACGATCGGTCCAGGTGGGGGAGACCTGGTCGGCCAGGACGGGGAAGTCGTAGCCCGGGCCGCGGAGCCGGACCGTCGCGGAGTACTGCGGGTCGCAGACGGCGGCGGCGCGGCACTCCTCGGGGAGCAGGCGTTCCTCGTCGTCCACGCAGATGGCGTAGATGCCGAACTCGGCGCCGCGCGAGAGCAGCATCGGCATGCCGGGGACGCGGCGGAGCGTGCGCGCCCCGTCCAGCACGACCAGGATGTTGTAGGGGACGGGTTCGGCCTGGCCGGCGGCGCGGCGCCGTTCGGTGAGGCGGATCGCCAGCTCGGTGACGCGGCGCGCGGCCGATTCGGCGTCGGTGCCGACGAGTGCGACGCAGTCCTCGCCCTCGCGGGGCGCGCAGTGCGGCAGCCACCGCACCCAGTTCCACTCCTCCCCGGCGTCCGGGTCGGCGGACAGGACGACGATGGCCAGGTCACGGGGGCTGTGCAGCGCGGCGGCCTGCGCGACCATCCACCGGGCCAGCGCCCGGGACACGCGCCGCGGCCCCGCCACACCGACGACACCCGACTCGGTCAGCGGCACCGTCACCGGGACCATCCGCGCGTCCACGGACGGGATCCGGCCGCTGTCACCGCCGAGTTCGATCCGGGCCGGGAGGTCGGCGAGGCCGATCCGCAGCTGCAGGACGTCGGGGTCGCCGGGGCGGCGCTCCCACAGCCGCCGCCGGGGCCCGGTCGCGGTGAGCAGCACCTCGGCCGGATCGGGGTGCAGGGCGCGCCGTTCGGCCTCGTCCTCCCGGCGCAGCCGCTCCAGCTCGGCGTCGAACTCGGCGGACCTGCGCTCGAACTCCTTCGAGGACCTGCGCCCGAACACCCGCAGCCGATCGAGCGCCCCCTGCTCGGGCGAGTGCGGGACGTCCAGCCGCCTGACATGGCGCACGGGGGCCGCGCGGGGCGGCCGGTCGAACGCGAGACCGCCCTCCGGCAGGGGCTCCAGATGCGCGTCCGGCGCGCCGCTCGGCCCGAGCGCCAGGACGCTGGACCCCACCCGCAGCAGGCCGCCCACCGGCCACATCGCCTTCGCGGCGAGCGGCGTCCCGTCCAGCGTGGCGGCGCCGCGCATCGTCGGCTCGGACGCCTCCACCTCGACGGTCTCCCGCCCGACCGTGAGCCGCAGCGACCGCGCCGGGACGGACGGGTCGTCCAGCACGACGTCCACGTCCCGGCCGGACCCGATCGTGCTGACCCCGATGCCGAGCCGGTGCACCGATCCCGCCGCCGGGCCGCCGACGACGCGCACCTCGACCAGCCCGGTCGGCTCGGCGAGCACGGTGGCGGCGGCGCCGCGCCGCTCCACCGCGACGACCGCGCCGTCCCGCAGCTCCTTGACGGCGAGGGCCTGCGGGTCGAGCATCCGCCCGTCCATCCACAGGGCCCGCCACGGCCGCCCCGCCCGCCCGCCGGCGTCCGCGACATGCGGGGCCCGGCCGTCGAGGAGGGCGGTGAGCGACTGGGCGACGGCGTCCACGGTGGCCTCGTCGCCGACGTCCATCACGACATCGCGCGGCCCCGCGCCGGTGAGTGCCGTGAACGAGATCCGCATCCGAGCCATCCCTCCGACGCCCGCAGGACAAGGGCTCAGCTTAATTACCCGCGGGCGTCCGCTCCCGGTGGGCGGCGATGATCGTCTTGAGGGCGTCGTCCAGCGGGGTCGGCGCCATGCCGAACGTGGACTCGAAGGCCGAGGAGTCCACGATGTAGGGACGGTCGAACTGGTACCGGGTCTCCCGCAGCTCCTTCATCAGCGGCGAGAACAGCCCGATCGCGGTGAAGACGGGCCGCGGCACCTCGTGGACGCGCGGAGCCGGGGCACCGGCGATCTCGCACAGCCGCTCGGCGAACCCGAGCGTCGAGACGGCCGGGCCGGTCGGGACGTGCCAGGCCCGTCCCCAGGCGCGCTCGTCCGTCCCGGCGATGGCGAGGGCCTCGGCGACGTCCGGCAGGTACGTCCACGCGTGCGGGACGGACGGGTCGCTGAAGTACGGCACCCGCTTGCCCGCCAGCAGCGGCTTCACGAACCGCTCCTCGCCGACGTACGCCTGGTCGGTGCTCCCCGGCCCGTAGTAGTCGGAGCCGCGCAGCTCGGTCACCCGGGCGCGGCCCGCCTGGTGCGCGGCCAGCGCGTCCTGCCACATCTTCACGCGCACCCGGCCCTTGGTCCCGGTCGCGGCGAGCGGGAGGTCTTCGGTCATCGGGCCGTCCACGGGCCCGTACCCGTACAGGCAGCTCAGCGTCACCAGGACGGCCCCGGTGGCCTCGGCCGTGCCCAGGAAGGACGACGCCATCGGCGGCCAGTCCTGCGCCCAGCGGTGATAGCGGGGGTTGACGCAGTTGTAGAGCGTGTCGGCGCCCTTGGCGATCTCGGTCAGCCGTGCCTGGTCGGCGACGTCGGCGGCGACCTTCCGGACGCCGTCCGGCCCCGAGCCGGAGCGGGTCACGACGGTGACGTCGTGCCCGCCCTCTGCGAGCCGTCCGGCCAGGTGCGCGCCGACCTGCCCCGCTCCGACGATCACGTGCTTGCCCATGGTCCTCTCCTGTCTGTGGACGGTGCTCTATTCCGAGAGCAATGCTCTCATTGGAGAGCGGTGATGTCAAGAGCAGAGCTCTCGTTTCGGTGCGACGCTCTGCTAACATCGGCGCATGAGCGCAGGTCGTACGGCACGAGAACGGGTCCGGGCGGAGCTGATCCGCGAGATCACCGAAACCGCGAGGCGGCAGCTGGCCACCGAGGGCGCGGCCGGGCTGTCGCTGCGCGCGATCGCCCGCGAGATGGGCATGGTGTCCTCGGCCATCTACCGCTACGTCCCGAGCCGCGACGACCTGCTCACCGCGCTGATCATCGACGGCTACAACGCGGTCGGCGAGGCCGTCGAGCGCGCCGACGCCCGCTCCGCCAAGACCGGCGCGGACGACTTCGCCGGACGATGGCTCGCCGTGTGCAGGGCCGTCCGGGACTGGGCGCTGGCGCACCCCCACGAGTACGCCCTGCTCTACGGGTCGCCCGTCCCCGGCTACAAGGCCCCGGACGACACCGTCGCCGCCGCCGTCCGCGACACGGTCGTCTTCGCCCGCATCCTCACCGAGGCGCACGCCGCCGGGGCCATCGACCCAGATGGCCCGCGCCCATCAGAGCCGGCCCCGCGGCCCTCGATCGCGGAGGGCCTGGACCGCGTGCGCGCCTTCGTCCGCATGGACGTCCCGGACGACGTGATCGCGCGCGCCCTCACCGCCTGGGCGGGCCTCTACGGGACGGTCAGCTTCGAGGTCTTCGGCCAGTACAACAACCTGATCGACGAACCGGCACGTGCCGCTTACTTCGACCACACCATGACGCTGCTCGGACGCCTCATCGGCCTGAAACCCTGACCTGCGGGCCCCCCAGGGATGTCCACATTGTGGTCAGTGACGGATGTGACTGATGGTAAGAACCCAAGTGACCGAAGACTTCGCAGGTCACCGGTATCCACCGCGGCATACCGCGGTACACGTTCCACGAATCCATTGACGTGACCTTGCCGCCCCCGCAAGCATGGATCGCTCGGCGATGCGGAGACCCCGTGCGACCGGGGTTCAGCGGTAGGGCGGAAGGGAGCGCGTGGGCAGCGCGATGAAGTCCAACCAGGCGACCATCTCCGGCGGTGCGGCGGCGGGGCTCGGTGGCAGCGGGCTCGGCACGTCCGGCGGGCAGCGGCTCCCCTCGTCCCCGCGCGAACGCAAACCGGCGCTGGCGGCGCTCGCGCTGCTCCTCATCCTCGGCGGCGCCCTCGCGAGCGCGTACCTGGTGATGGCGAGCGGCGAGCGCGTGTCCGCGATCCGGATCGCCCAGCCGGTCGCGGCCGGCCAGCCGATCCCGGCGAGCGCGCTCGAAGAGGTCCAGGTCGGCGACACCGGGATCCAGTACCTCGCTTGGTCCGAGCGGGCGAAGGTGACCCGCCACATCGCGGCCGTCCCGCTGGTCAAGGGCGCGCTGCTGACCAACGGCATGATCAGCCCGGCGAACGCGCCGTCGAGCGGCCGCCTGATCGTCGGGCTCGCGCTGAAGCCCGGCCAGTTCCCCTCGGGCGGCGACGACGCCGGTGTCAGCGTCGGCAGGCACGTCATGCTCTACGCGGTCGGCGGCGCGACGAACGGAGGGCCGCGTCCAGGAACGGTCCTGTCCCAGGACGCCATCGTCGTCGGCATGAGCGGCGACGACGGCGGCAGCGGCGGCCTCGGCGGCGCCCGGCTGCGCTCCGAGCAGACGATCGTGAGCGTCGCCGTCCCCCCGGCGGACGCGCCGCTGGTCACGCAGGCCGCCTCCGCCGGGACGATCGCGCTCGCGCTGATCCCCGCCGGGACGAACGCCCCGCCCCCCGTCGCGCCCGCGCCCGGGAAGCCGAACCAGCAGCAGACCCCGCCCCAGGGCGGCGGCGGCCAGACCCCCGGCGGGACGGACGACCCCGGCGGAACCGTGCCCGTCCCCCAAGGAGGCGGCGGCGCGCAGGGACCAGGCACGGGCGGTAACTGACGGTGGCACTCATCGCGCTCGCTGCCGACAAGGGGGCGCCGGGCGTCACGACGGCCGCCGTCGCCCTCGGCGCCGTGTGGCCGCGTCCCGTGCTGGTCGCCGAGTGCGACCAGGCGGGCGGCGACCTCGTGTACCGGCTGCCCGCCGCGGCCCCGGACGACGGGGACGGCGACGGCGGGATGCTCAACCCGTCCCGCGGGCTGCTCAGCCTCGCCGCCACCGCCCGCCGCGGCCTGCGGCCCGACCAGGTCGCCGAGCACTGCCAGCGGCTCGTCGGCGGCCTCGACGTGCTCGTCGGGATCACCAACGCCGAGCAGGCGCAGGCGATGACCTGGCTGTGGGGGCCGCTCGGCCGCGCGTTCACCGGCCTCGCGCCCGTCGACGTGATCGCCGACTGCGGCCGGCTCGGCGCCGACACGCCGCTGCTCGGCCTGATGCGCGAGGCCGACCTGGTCGTGCTGCTCACCCGCGCCACCCTGGAGCAGGTCGCGCACCTGCGCGAACGCGTCGCGGCGCTGACGGCGGAGCTGCGCGGCGGCCCGCCCATCGGCGTGCTCGTCCTCGCCGACCCGCGGGACTTCCGCGGCTCGATCGCCGAGGTCGACCGGATCCTCGCCAGCGCGGGCGCGCGGGGCCGCGGCGCCGCCCACGACCCGGCGCAGGGCCCGCCGCCGCCGGACGTGACCGTCCTCGGCGGCCTGGCCCTCGACCCGAAGGGCGCCGAGCTGCTCTCCGGCCGCTGGGGCGGGCGCCTGGACCGTTCGCTGCTGATCCGCTCCGCCCGCGAGGTCGCGGGCGATCTCGTCGGCCGCCTCCCGTCGTCGGGCAGGCCGTTAGCGCTGCCGCCGCCCGCGCAGGTCCCACCGCCCGCGCCCGCGGCACCGCCCGCACAGGCACAGACGCAGGCACCGGCACCGGCCGAGGGGAGGCGTTAGATGGACCACGGGCTCGTCAAACGGCTCCGGCAGGAGGTCGGCGACCGGCTGGCGCAGCAGCGCCGCCTCGACGCCGCCAACGGGCTGCCGCCGATGTCCGGGGAGGACGAGCGGCAGTTCGCCCGCGCGCTCATCGGCCAGGTGCTGGAGGAGTTCGCGCGCGGCGAGATCACCTCCGGGCGCCGCCCGCCGAACGCCGAAGAAGAGGAGGCGCTCGCCGCCGGGGTGCACGCCGCGCTGTTCGGCGTCGGCCGGCTCCAGCCCCTCCTCGAAGACCCCGAGATCGAGAACATCGACGTCAACGGCTGCGACCGGGTGTTCATCGGCTACGCCGACGGGCGCGAGGTGATGGGCGAGCCGGTCGCGGAGAGCGACGAGGAGCTGGTCGAGCTGATCCAGATCCTCGCCGCCTACAGCGGCCTCTCCTCGCGGCCGTTCGACACCGCGAACCCGCAGCTCGACCTGCGGCTGCCGGACGGCTCCCGGCTCTCGGCGATCATGGACGTGACGGTCCGTCCCGCGCTGTCGATCCGGCGTGCCCGGCTCGGCAAGGTGTTCCTCGCCGACCTGGTCGGCAACGGCACGTTCTCGCAGGAGATCGGGCAGTTCTTCCGCGCCGCCGTGCTCGCCCGCAAGAACATCATGATCGCCGGGGCGACGAACGCGGGGAAGACGACGCTGCTGCGCGCCGTCGCCAACGAGATCCCGCCGCACGAGCGGCTCATCACCGTCGAGCGGGCCCTGGAGCTCGGCCTGGACGCCTTCCCCGAGCTGCACCCGAACTGCGTCGCGTTCGAGCAGCGGCTGCCGAACTCCGAGGGGCAGGGCGCGATCACGATGGCGGAGCTGGTCCGCCGGTCGCTGCGCATGAACCCGTCCCGCGTGATCGTCGGCGAGGTGCTCGGCGACGAGATCGTCACGATGCTGAACGCGATGACGCAGGGCAACGACGGGTCGCTGTCCACCATCCACGCGAACTCGTCGGTCGAAGTGTTCAACCGCATCGCGACCTACGCGATCCAGTCGGACGAGCGGCTGCCGGTCGAGGCGACCCACATGCTGATCGCGGGCGCGATCGACTTCGTCGTGTTCATCGAGAAGCGCAACGACTACGCCTCCGGCGGGCGGCTGCGCCGGTACGTGTCCAGCGTCCGGGAGGTCACCGGCGTGGACGGGCGGGTCCTGTCGTCGGAGGTGTTCGCGCTCGGGTCGGGCGGGTACGCGGTGCCGGCCGCGCCGATCTCGTGCGTCGCCGACCTCGCTCAGTACGGCTACGACCCGTCCGCCGGAGGCTGGTGATGTACACGCCGGACGTGCTCCTCGCGATCGTCGCGGGCGCGGTGGCGGGCGGCGGGCTGATCCTGCTGGTCGCGGCGCTGCGCGGGCTGCCGGTACGGTCCGGCCCGGTGCGCGGGCGCAGCCGCGACGACCTCGTCCGGACGTTCACGACCCGCACCGCCGCCGCCGTCACCGTCGGCGTGGTCGTGCTGATCGTGACGCGCTGGCCGATCGCCGCCGCCGGGACCGGCGCGCTCGTCCTGGCCTGGAACGGCCTCGCGGGCGGCGCCGCCGAGGAGCGCAGATCCATGGCGCGCCTGGAGGGCCTCGCCGCCTGGACGGAGTCGCTCCGCGACACCATCGCCGGGGCCGTCGGCCTCGAACAGGCCATCCCCGCCTCGCAGCGCGCCGCCGCGCCCGCGCTGCAGCAGCCGCTCCGCAACCTCGTCGACCGGCTGCACACCCGCGTCCCGATGCCGGACGCGCTGCGCCGCTTCGCGGGCGACCTGGACGACCCGTCCGCCGACCTGGTGATCGCCGCGCTGATCCTGAACTCCAAGCTCCGCGGCCCCGGCCTGCGCGACATGCTCAGCGCGCTCGCGAACTCGGCCCGCGCCGAGCTGGACATGCGGCGCCGCGTCGAGGCCGACCGGCGGTCCACGCGGCGCAGCGTCCGGATCGTCGTCGCCGTGTCCGTCGGGACGGCCCTCGCCCTCGCCGTGTTCAACCACTCCTACGTCGAGCCGTACGACGATCTCCTCGGGCAGCTCGTCCTGTGCATCGTCGTCGCCCTGTACGGGGCCGCGTTCCTGTGGCTGCGGCGGCTGTCGAAGTACGAGCTGCCGGGACGGTTCCTCAGCGAGCCGCGCGGGACCGTCCAGCCGGGCGTGCCGGGAGAGGTGCCGAGCACCGTGGCGGGCTGGCAGGGCGACGGCGCGGGCGGCCCGCAGGAGCTTCCCCTCCGAGGCCGCCACACCCCATCGAAAGCAGGGGACGCGGGAGGCGGTGGCGCCCAGTGAACGGCCTGAACGCCGCCATGATCGCGGGCGCGGTCGTCGGGCTCGGCCTGTACGTCCTCGTCCGGGCGCTGTTCCCGCAGCGTCCCGGCCTCGCCGCCCGGATGGCCGCGCTCGACGCCACCCGCCGCCGCGACCTGGAGGAGCAGCAGGCCGGACGGCTCTCCCCGACGCTGGACAAGGTCGGCGGCGTCCGCGCCAGGATCGGCCGGGAGCTCGCCCGGGTCTGCGAGGCGCGCGGCTGGCGGCTGCGCGGCGTCCGCGCCGACCTCGCCATCACCGAGCGGTCCCTGGAGGGGTTCCTCGCGACGAAGTTCCTGCTGCCCGCCGGGGCGCTGCTGTTCATCCCGCTGATCGTCGCGTACTTCACGCTGCTCGGGCTCGGCACGTCCGTCGCCGTCCCGGTCTGGATCTGCGTGCTGTTCGCCGCCCTCTTCTTCTTCTTTCCCGACATGCAGCTCCGCCAGGAGGCGCAGGCCCGCAGGCAGGACTTCCGGCACGTCGTCGGCGCGTTCCTCGACCTGGTCTCGATGAACCTCGCGGGCGGACGCGGCGTCCCCGAGGCCCTGATGACCGCCTCGAACGTCGGCGAGGGCTGGGCGATGCACCGCATCCGCGACGCCCTGTCCAACGCCCGCATCACCGGGCAGACGCCGTGGCAGTCGCTCGGCCGCCTCGGCGAGGAGCTCGACATCGCCGAGCTGCGCGACCTCGCCGGTGCGCTCGCGCTCGTCGCCGACGACGGCGCGCAGATCCGCAAGTCCCTCGCCGCCCGCGCCGCGTCGATGCGCAGCCGCGAGCTGTCGGAGCTGGAGGGCAAGGCGGGCGAGCGCTCCCAGTCGATGCTGGTCGCGCAGCTGTTCCTGTGCGCCGGATTCCTGATCTTCCTGGCCTACCCGGCCCTGATCCGGGTGCTCGCCTCATGACGCCCGCTGCCGCACTGGAGGACACCGCCGCACTTGAGAACACCACCGCCCCCGAGAATCCCGACACCGCCGAGACGGCCCACTGGAGGTGCCCCGATGAGTCAGCACAACCCTTTCAACGATCCGTTCGTCGCCTATCTGCGCGCGATGGCGAGCGCGCGGCTCGCCCGGCTCCGCTCCGAGGAGGAGCGCAGCAAGGGCGCGTCCGCGATCGAATGGGCGATCATCACCGCGATCCTGGCGCTGCTCGCCATCACGATCGGCGCGGTGATCACCAAGAAGGTCACGGACAAGGCCAACACGATCAACACCGGCTGAGGCGCCTCCGCCGACTCCTTCGCCTCCTCCGCTCAGACAGCGGGGTGTCGTCGATGGAGTGGGCGCTGCTCACGCCCCTCCTGATCCTGCTGATGCTCATCGTCGTGCAGTTCGCGATGGTGTTCCATGCCCGCCATGTCGCGCTCGCCGCGGCGCAGTCCGGCGCCCGCGTCGCGCGGACCTCGCCCGTCGGCGGCGGCTGGGAGGGCGCGGCCGCCGCGAAGGCCGCGAGCGACGCCCGCGCCATCGGCCCCGAACTGCTGGACGGCCTCGACGTCCGGACGGGCGAGGCCGGGGACGAGCGCTGGGTCGAGGTCAGCGGGACGGCGGTGTCCGTCATCCCGTTCATGAAGTTCCACGTCTCGCAGCGCTCGCAGGGACCGATCGAATGCTTCCGCCCGGACATCGGCGACGGAACCGCGTGCGAGCGGGGAGCCGGGCCATGAGGGCCTTGGGACTCGCCGACCGCGGGTCGATGTCCCTGGAGATGGTGCTCGTCACGCCCATCTTCGTCGCGTTCCTGCTGTTCCTCGCCGCCGCCGGGCGGATGGTGGACGCGCAGAGCCAGGTCGACGGCGCCGCCCGGGACGCGGTGCGCGCGGCGTCCATCGCCCGCAGCGCCGGATCCGCGCAGGCCTTCGCCGCCGACACCGCCGCCGCCGGGCTCAAGGGCAGCAAATGGTGCGCCGGAGGGCCGAGCGTCGTGACCGACGTGTCCGACTGGCGGCCCGGCGGCCGGGTCGGCGTGACGATCACCTGCGACGTCGACCTCGGCGACCTGTCGTTCATCGGGCTCCCCGGCACCAAACGCCTCCAGGGCGACGCGATCGCCCCCATCGACACGTTCACGTTCCGCGGCACCGACCCCGGAGACGGCGAATGAACCGCCTGCTCGCGCGCTTTGCCCGCTCCGGCCGGGACCGGGGGACGATCGCGCTCTACACGGTCCTGTTCACCCCGATCGTCCTCCTCCTGGCCGGGCTGCTGGTGGACGGCGGCCTCGCCATCCACGCGCGCCAGCGCGCCGCCGACATGGCCGAGCAGGCGGCCCGCGCGGGCGCCAACCAGATCGACACCGACGAGCTCCGGCGGACGGGCGAACCCGTCCTCGATCCCGGCCGCGCCCGCGCCGCCGCGTGCGACCTGCTCACCGCCTACCGCGAGGAGGTCACCGCCTCCCAGTGCGACGCCGACGAGGAGGAGGTGGCCGTGACCGTGCAGATCACCGTCCGGCCGCAGCTGCTCGGGATCCTCCCCGGCTTCAGCGAGTTCCAGATGACGTCGGGCGCGACCGCGCGTCCCGTCACGGGAGGCCCCGATCCGGGAGGGATCGAACCGTGAGCGGCGGCCGAAACAGACCTACGATGAGTGCGACGTCCAAGCGCACGGCAGGCGGCGACCGGCGAACGGCAGGGACGCGATGGTGACACGGCAAGGGCAGCGGCCCCCAGTCAAGGTTCGGCGGCGGCGCAGTGCGGGCGACGTGCTGGCCGGGATCGGCGCGCTCGTCGCGCTGACGGTGCTGGTGGCGGGCGTCCCGATCGCGCTTCTGACCCTGTTCGGGTCGCCGCTGCCGGACGACGTGCCGACCGCGTCCGACCTGACGAACCGGGTGGGGCCGGGCGCGCTCATCCACATCCTGGTCGCGCTGGTCTGGCTCGCCTGGATCCAGTTCGCGGCGTGCGTGGCCGTCGAGGTGTACGCGGGCGTGCGCGGCGTCGGCGTCCCGGCGCGGGTGCCGCTGGCGGGCGGGACGCAGTCGCTTGTGCACCGCCTCGTCGTCGCCGCGCTGCTGCTGTTCTCCGCCACCTCGGTGATCGTGCCCGCGTTCTCGGGCGGCGCCGGGCTGGCGCAGCGGCCCCCGGCACAGGCGCAGGCACAGGCACAGGAGTTCCAGCCGGTCCCGGCCGCCGCGCCCCAGGACACGAACATCACCGACCGGACCGAGACGCCCGTCGCCGAGACCCTGATCGACGAGTCGGCCACCACCAAGATCTACCGGGTGCAGCCGCCGGAGGGACGCCACCACGAGAGCCTCTGGGAGATCGCCGAGAAGTGCCTGGGCGAGGGACGCCGGTACAAGGAGATCTTCGCGCTCAACAAGAACCACATCCAGCCGGACGGGACGCGGCTCACCATCGCCAGCCTGATCCGTCCGGGCTGGGTCCTGGAGATGCCGGCGGACGCCAAGGGCACGAAGACCATCCCCGCCAAGGACCTCAAGGACTACTACCGCTACGGCCACGCCGTCCCCGACAAGCCCAAGAAGCCGGAACGGCCGGTCACGCCGGAGCGGCCCGCCCAGCCGGAGAAGCCCGCGCAGCCGGAGCAGCCCCGCGAGTCTGCCCCGACCGCGCCGACC
>NZ_SMJX01000183.1 GCF_004348535.1 Actinomadura sp. KC216 | reverse complement strand
CTCCAGGAACGTGCGGGGCTCGCCGTTGACCTCGATCGGTTCCTTGCCGCCCCAGGTGAGTTCGAGGAACGCGCCGCGCTGGTCCTTGTCCGGGCCGGAGATGGTCCCGGACGCGAACAGGTCCCCGGTCCGGGACGACGCGCCGTTCACCGTCATGTGCGCGAGCATCTGCGCGGGCGACCAGTACATCTCCCGGTAGGGCGGGCGGGACACGACCTGCCCGTTCCAGGAGACGGCCAGATCGAGGTCCAGCCCCCAAGGGTTCTTCTCGCGCAGGTACGGGAGAGGTTCCGGGTCTTGGGGCGGGGTGGCGACGCGGGCCGACTCCAAGGCGAGGAGGGGCACGACCCAAGGCGAGATGGACGTCGCGAAACTCTTCCCTAGGAACGGCCCTAGCGGCACGTACTCCCAGGCCTGGATGTCGCGTGCCGACCAGTCGTTGACGAGGACGACGCCGAAGACGTGCTTGTCGAAATCGTCCGCGCCGACTTGGGCGCCGATGGGGGAGCCGGTGCCGACGACGAACCCGACCTCTGCCTCGATGTCCAGGCGGCGGCTCGGCCCGTAGGTGGGCGCGGCGTCGGCCGGGGCCTTGCGCTGACCGCTGGGGCGGACGATGTCCGTCCCGGACGGCACGACCGTCCCGGCGCGGCCGTGGTAGCCGACCGGGAGATGCTTCCAGTTCGGCATGAGCGGCTCGGAGTCGGGCCGGAACAGGCGCCCGAGGTTGGACGCGTGGTGCTCGGACGCGTAGAAGTCGACGTAGTCGGCGACCTCGAACGGCATGTGCAGCGTCACGGCGTCGACGGGGTGGACGGCCGCGCCGTCGATGTCACCCGAGACCAGATCGCGGATCTGCTCGCGGACCTCCACCCAGCGCGCGTGGCCCTGCGCCATGAACGGGTTCAGGGACGGCGCGGCGAACACGTCGTCCATGATCGTGAGGTCCACGACGTGATCGGCCACGCGGACGCCCACGCGCGGCGTGGTCAGGCCCGGGGCGGTGAAGACGCCGTAGGGGAGGTTGGCGAGCCCGAAGAGGGAGTCTTCCGGTATCGCGATGCGGGTCATCGGGGGGTCTCCTGAAGGGCGGGCGCGAGCAGCCCGAGGTCGGTGAGCTCGTTCAGCGGGTCGGTGATGCTGCACGTCCCGAACGAGAGGAAGCGGGCGCGGGCGGCGGCCGTCCGCTCCTCGTCCAGGGCGGCGACGCGGGACGCGATCGACGGCGCGTCCCGGTCGGCGAGGACGGCGGACAGCTCGTCCACCGGCCGGTCCCCGGCGGCGGCGTCGGTCGCGAGGAGCAGGTTGAGGAATCCGTGCTGGTGGAAGCCGGTCTCCGGGTCGGTGTTGCGGACCGGATGGTGCAGCCCCGCGGTCGCCTTGAACGGGACTCCGGCGTCCACCACGGCCTTGATCGCGGTGGCCAGCTCGTCCGGGCTCGGGTACAGGTGCGGCTTCACGCCGCCGGTGCGGAACTTCGCGCGGTGGCCGAGTTCGGCGATCGCGTCGATGATCGACGGGCGGCGCTCGTCCCGCGGCACCTCGACGTACACGGGCACGTCGACGGTGCCGAGCAGGCGGAAGAACTCGTCCGCCTCCATCCCGGCCGGGACGGCGACCTCCAGCCCGCGCAGGTCGACGGGCAGTTCCGCCGCCTTGGCCAGGGCCTTCGCGGCCTGGCACGGGCCCTCCGGCGCCGTGACCGACAGGTCGAGCGGCGGGCCGCCCGCGTCGCGGAGGAGTGGGTCCAGGGTGTCGAGCGCGCTCGCCGGGAGGATGAGCGGGCCGACGAGTTCCGCGTAGGGGGCGGAGCGGTGGGCGCGGTGGGCCGGGACGGCGACGTCCAGCGGCGCGAGCCCGGGCGGGAACACGGCCGCGTCGTCGCAGAGCCCGGCGGCGAAGGCGGGGACGCCCGTCACTGCCGCCGCCTCGCCCACGTCCACGCGTACTCCTCGTCCTCGCAGGCCAGGCCGCCCTCACCGAGTTCCAGCGGGTTGAAGGTGTCGACCATGACGGCCAGCTCGTCGAAGAACTCGACGCCGATGCTGCGCTCGTACGCGCCGGGCTGCGGGCCGTGCGCGAGCCCGCCGGGGTGGACGGAGATGGACCCCTGCCCGATGCCGGACCCCTTGCGCGCTCCGTAGTCGCCGCCGCAGTAGAACATGATCTCGTCGGAGTCGACGTTGGAGTGGTAATAGGGCACCGGGATCGACAGCGGGTGGTAGTCGACCTTGCGGGGGACGAAGTTGCACACCACGAAGTTGTGGCCCTCGAACACCTGGTGGACGGGCGGCGGCTGGTGCACGCGTCCCGTGATCGGCTCGAAGTCGTGGACGTTGAACGTGAACGGGTACAGGCAGCCGTCCCAGCCGACGACGTCGAACGGGTGCCGCGCGTAGGTCATGCGCGTGCCGGTGATGCCGCGCGAGGTGCGGTGCTTGACGAGGACCTCGACGTCGGTCGCGTCCGACTGGAGCGGCTCGGCCGGGCCGTGCAGGTCGCGCTCGCAGTAGGGGGCGTTCTCCAGGAACTGCCCGAAGCGGGACAGGTAGCGCTTCGGCGGCGCGATGTGGCCCCTGGCCTCGATGGCGTACGCGCGGAGCGGCTGGTCGCCGGTGGGCAGCCAGCGGTGCGTGGTGGACGTCGGGATGATGACGTAGTCGCCCTGCTTCGCCTCCAGCGTCCCGAAGATCGTCTCGACGGTGGCGGTGCCGGACTCGATGTAGACGATCTCGTCGCCGGTCGAGTTGCGGTACAGCGGGGAGTCGGCGGCGGACACGACGTACGACAGCCGGACGTCGGCGTTGCCGAGGATCAGGCGGCGCCCGGTGACGACGTCGGTCTCGGCCCACGTCTCCTTGGGGAACAGGTCGTGCAGCTTGAGATGGCGCGGCTTGAGCGGATGGTTGGGGGTCGTCGTCCCGTCCGGGGTCTCCCAGACCTGCGAGTCGACGATCGCGGACGGGATCTCCCGGTGGTACAGGAGGGACGAGTCCGACGAGAACCCCTCCTCGCCCATCAGTTCCTCGAAGTAGAGCCGCTCGTCGCCGTCCCTGTGCTGGGTGTGGCGCTTCGGCGGCACGTCGCCGACCCGGCGGTAGTGGGCCATGCTTCCTCGCCTCCGATGATTAAGGCATTAACTAGTTTATGCCGACACTACGACTCTTCTCCGGGGGAGGGAAGGGCCTAACGTCGGGGACGGCCTCGGGACCGCCTCGGGAGGGCCTCGGAGGGCTTCGTCCTCAACTGCGTTCGCGGGCGTCGAACTGCTCGCGGCCCGCGATGAGCTTGTCCAGCAGCATGATGAGCATCCGCTGCTCGGTCTCGGTGAGCACGTCCGCCCACTGCCGCTCGCGCTCGTTCTGCGCCGCGAAGATGTCCAGCATGGCCCGGCGCCCGTCGTCGGTCAGCGACAGGATCACCGACCGGCCGTCGCGCGCACCGGGCGTGCGGGCGAGCATCCCGTCCGCGACGAGCGTCTTCGCCAGGTTCGACACGGCGGCCCTGCTCATCCCGGCGAGCGTCGCGGCGCGTCCGGGCTCCAGCGGCCCGGCGAGCCAGGTGACGAACAGCAGCCGGAACGCCGCCCACGAATGCCCGCGCGGCCGGTGGACGGTGGACTCCAGGTCGTAGGTGACAATCGCCGACGCCCGGTTCAGCGTCAGCAGCAGCCGGGTCGCGAGCCGGTGCGGGAAGCCGAACTCGTCCGCGAGCCGGTGCCCGGCGAGGTCGACGAACGACCAGAAGTCGAGCTGCTCGCCGGTGCCGTTCGCGGCCGGGGCCCTCCCAATATGATTCATGGTTTGACTATTTAACTCGATCGGGGCCCGTGTGTCAGCCGGAGATCATCGGGCATCTCCAGGGGAGGCGTGCTGGGGGGAGGGACGATGGCGACGGTCGCCGACCAGTTCATCGAGGTGTTGCGGCAGGCCGGCGTCCGGCGGATCTACGGGGTGGTGGGCGACAGCCTCAACCCGGTCGTGGACGCCGTCCGCCGCACGGGCGGCATCGACTGGGTGCACGTCCGCAACGAGGAGGCGGGCGCGTTCGCCGCGGCGGCCGAGGCGCAGACGACCGGACGCCTCGCCGTGTGCGCGGGCAGCTGCGGCCCCGGCAACACCCACCTCATACAGGGCCTCTACGACGCGCACCGCTCGGGCGCGCCCGTCCTGGCGCTGGCGTCGCAGATCCCCAGCATCCAGGTGGGCAGCGGCTACTTCCAGGAGACGCATCCCGAACGGACCTTCGTCGACTGCAGCCACTACTGCGAGGCGATCAGCACGCCCGCCCAGATGCCGCGCATCCTCCGGACCGCGATCCAGCACGCGATCGGGCTCGGCGGCGTCGCCGTGCTGACCCTGCCGGGCGACGTCGCCAGCAAGGACGCCGCGAACGCGACCGGCGAGCACGACTTCCTCTTCCGGAAGGGGACCGTCCTGCCGCCGCCCGAGCAGGTCGCGCAGCTCGCGGGCGCGCTCAACCGGGCGCGCAAGGTCATGCTGTTCTGCGGCCACGGCGTCAGGGACGCCCATTCCGAGGTGATGCAGCTCGCCCACACACTGCTGTCCCCTGTGGGGCACGCGCTGCGCGGCAAGGAATGGATCCAGTTCGACAACCCGTTCGACGTGGGGATGAGCGGGCTGCTCGGCTATGGCGCCTGCTACGAGGCCATGCAGGAGGCGGACCTCGTCCTGCTCCTCGGCACCGACTTCCCGTACGATCCGTTCCTGCCGGGCAAGAACACCATTCAGATCGATGACGACGCGTCCAAGCCGGGCCGTCGCACTCCTCTCGACCTGGCGGTTCACGGCGACATCGGGGAAACGCTTCGGCTCGTCCTCGACCAGGTCGAGCAGAAGCACGACCAGTCGTACCTGGACGAGATGCTGCACCGCCACGCCCGCGCCCTGGAGAACGTCGTCTCCGCCTACACGCGCGACATCGAGAAGCACATCCCGATCCACCCTGAATACGTCGCGAGCGTCCTGGACGACCTCGCCGCCGACGACGCGATATTCACCGTCGACACCGGCATGTGCAACGTCTGGGTGGCCCGCTACATAACCCCCAATGGGCACCGTCGCGTGATGGGCTCGTTCGTCCACGGCTCCATGGCGAACGCGCTCCCGCACGCCATCGGCGCCCAGTACGGCGCACCCGGCCGCCAGGTCATCTCCGTCTCCGGCGACGGCGGCCTGGGAATGCTGCTCGGCGAGCTCCTCACGGTGAAGCTGCACCGCGTCCCCGTGAAGATCATCGTGTTCAACAACGCGTCGCTCGGCATGGTGAAGCTGGAGATGATGGTGGACGGCCTCCCGTCCTACGAGACCGACCACGAAGCCGTCGACTACGCGGCGATCGCCGAAGCGGTCGGCATCGAATCGGCCCGCGTGGAACGTCCTGCCGACGTCCGCACCGTCATGGAACGGGCCCTCGCCGCCCCGGGCCCCTACCTACTGGACGTCGTCACCGACCCGAACGCCCTCTCCATTCCGCCGCACATCACCCCGCAGCAGGTGAAGGGCTTCGCCCTGGCCGCCGGGAAGACCGTCCTCACCGGCGGCGTGGGCAAGATGCTGGACCTGGCCCGAAGCAACCTCCGCAACATTCCGCGCCCCTGACCGCGTGAATTCGGGGCCGTTCGCTAGCGGCGCCCGGCGTCCTGGCCGGGGGCCGGGATCCGGACGGCGGCGCCCGAGACGCGGACGCGGGGGTCGCCGTCGCGGAGCTCCACCGTGAGGAGCCCGGGGCGTCCCATGTCCTCGCCCTGGTGGAGCGTGAGCGTCGCGGCGGAGGCGATCTCGCCGAGCTCCCGGAGGTACGCGCCGAACGCGGCCGCGGCGGCGCCGGTGGCGGGGTCCTCCACCACGCCGCCGACCGGGAACGGGTCGCGGACGTGGAAGACGTGCCGCGACGCCCGCCACACCAGCTGGACGGTGGTCAGGTCGTGCCCGGTCATGTACGCGAGCAGGCGGTCGAAGTCGTAGTCCAGGTCGGCGAGGCGCTCGCGGGTGGCGGCGGCCAGGACCAGGTGGCGGGCTCCCGCGTAGGCGAAGCGGGGCGGGATGCCGGGATCGAGGTCGTCCTCGGCCCAGCGCAGGGCGTCCAGGGCCTCGGCGACGTCGGGCACCTCTTCCTGGTACGGCTCCACGCTGGTGAGGGTCGCGGTGAGGACGCCGCCGACCTCGGCGACCTCGACCGGGACCGTCCCGCTCCTGGTGGCGAACGTGAGCGCGCCCGGACCGATCCGTTCCGCCAGCGCGACCGCGGTCGCGACGGTCGCGTGCCCGCAGAACGGCACCTCGGCCTTGGGACTGAAAAAGCGCATCGTGAACGCCCTGCCCGGCTCGCCGAGACCGTCCGGCGGTGCGGTGAGGAACGCGCTTTCCGAATAGCCGAGGTCCGCCGCGATCGCGAGCATGGCCGCGTCGTCCAGCCCGGAGGCGTCCAGGACGACCCCGGCCGGGTTCCCGCCCCCGGGGTCGGTCGCGAAGGCGGTGTAGTGCAGAACGTCACTGCTCAGGTCGGTCATGCCGCCATAGAACACCAGGCCCCACGGGCGCGGTACCCGCGGGGCGCATCGGTGGGGCGCATCGGCGGTCAGGGCCTCCTCATGCTCTTCTTGTACGCCAGGGCGGCGAGTACCTCCCAGATCAGGCGGTGGGCGTTGTTCACCGTCAGATCCGCGTGGTCGTACGGCGGGCAGACCTCTGTGACGTCCAGCGCCACGATGTCGGTGTGCAGCGCGACCTCGCGGACGGCGCGGAGGAGGTCGGCCGGGCTCAGGCCGCCGGGTTCGGGGGTGCCGGTGCCGGGCGCGAAGCCGGGATCCAGGACGTCGATGTCGATCGACAGGTAGATCCCGTCGGTTCCGTCGCTCGCCTCGGCGACGGCGTCGTCCATCACGGCCTTGATCCCGCGCTCCCAGACCTCCTGCATGGTGTGATGCCGCATGCCCTGCTCGCGCATCCACGCCTGCACGTCGGCCGGGGGCCAGTAGCCGCGCAGCCCCACCTGGACGAAGTCCCTCCCCGCGATCGCACCCGACTCGATCAGGCGCCGCATCGGCGTCCCGTGGCTGGCGAGGTTGCCGCGGAGGATGTCGGCCGTGTCGGCATGCGCGTCGAAATGGACCATCCCGATCCGGCCGCCGTGGGCGGCGGCGACCGCCGTACCGCTCGGCCAGGTCACCGAGTGGTCGCCGCCGATCACCACGGGAACGATGCCGCGGCCGGCGACGTCCAGCACCCGCCGGTGGATCGCCTCGCGGGACGCCTCCCACACGCCGGGCGAGACCAGCGCGTCGCCGTAGTCGACCACCATGAGGTGGTCGAAGATCTCGATCTGCAGGTCCAGGTGGTAGCTGCCGGCGTCGTAGGCGTTCGCGCGCAGCGCCCGGGGGCCGAAGCGGGCGCCGGGACGGTTGGTGGTGTTGTCGTCCCATGGCGCGCCGATCACGGCGACGTCGGGACGCCACGCGTCCAGCTGCTCCGGCTCGGTCAGGTGGGGGCGGAGGCCGAACGTCGGCACCCCCATGTAGGAGGAGGAGTCGAGCTGGGCCTGCATCCCGGCAGGCAGGACCGGGCGGGCCGGGCGGTCGCCAGAAGTTTCGTGCGTCATGCCGACATTTCACGGCGGCGGTGTTCCGGTGCCAATGAAGGTAGCGTGCGGCTTAATGATCAGCTTCGTGCTCGGTGTCGAGGACCTCGCCGACGCCCGGTTCGCCGTCTCGCCGCTGCAGGAGGCCGTGCTCAGCCTGCGGGTCCTGCGCGATCCCGGGCTGCACGCGTTGCATCTGCCGTGGCGCAGGGCGGTGCTCGGCCGGCTCGGGGACGCCGACGCCGCGCTGCTGATGTCGCTGATCGGACGGCGCCTCGCCCTTCCCGACTTCCTGACGCCGCCGCCGGCCTCGTTCGCCCCCGCCTTCGAGGACGAGCTCGACGTCGCCCGCCGCGCCCGTCCCGAGGTGGTGCGCGGGGATCTGGCCGGCGTCCATGCGCCGGGGCCCGTCCCCGAGGCGCTCCGTGCGGCGGTTCGCGGGGACGACGCGTCCGTCGCCCGGCTCAGTGACGCGATCTGCGATGCGCTGTTCCGGTACTGGCGGGTGGCCGTCGAACCGGTCTGGCCGCAGATGCGGCTGGTGCTGGAGGCGGACATGACCTACCGCGCGCGGCGGCTGGCCATGGGCGGCGCGCGGCTGGTCTTCTCCGACATGCACCCCGACCTGCGCTGGCGGGACGGAGTGCTCACGATCGACAAGACGATCGGCGAGCATCGCGTCGCGTCGTCCGGGAGGGGGCTGCTGCTGATCCCGTCGGTGTTCGCCCACCGGCCCGCGCCTCCGGTGAGCGCGCACGAGCCGCCGCTGCTCGCCTACCCGTGCCGTGCGGTGGCGACGCTGTGGGCCCCCGCACCTGTGCCTGACGTGACCGCGCTCGGGGCGCTGGTCGGCGAACCCAAGGCCAGACTGCTCCGCCTCCTGGACGAGCCGCTGGCGACGGTGGAACTCGCCCACCGGCTGAGGGTGACGCCGAGCGCGGTGTCTCAGCACCTGCGCGTGCTGCACATGTCCGGCCTGGTCAGCCGGGCCCGCCAGGGACGTCGCGTCTTGTACCAGCGCAGCCCGCTCGGCGACCGGCTCGTGGCGCACCAGGGGGAGCGCCCGGCGGCTCCGGATTAGCGGCGCCCGGTTATTGGAAGGGGCGGGCCATTTCGGCGAGGGTCTCGTCGGTCGCGTCCGCGAGGTGACGGGCGGGGCGCTCATCGATCTCGGCCAGCGTGGCGATGCGGAGCGCCGTCATGAAGGCCCCGGCCAGGACGCGGGGGCGGACACCACCGGGCGGAAGGCCCTCGCGCGCGGCGATCAGGTCGGCGAAGTCGCGCTCGAACCCGGCGTAGTGGGCGAGCAGCCGGGCCATGACGGCCGGGTGCTCGCGGGCGAGCCGGGCCTGCTCGGCGCGCACCGGCGCGCACGCCGTCTCCCCGTCGCCGTCGGCCTGCTCGTCGAGCGCGGCGCGGAGGGCGGTCCAGGACGGTTCGCCGCGCGGGCGCGCCTCGAACGCCTCCAGCAGAGCGCGCATCCGCCGTTCGGCGCCGTAGAGGAGGGCCTCTTCCTTGCCGCCGAAGTAGTTGGAGAAGGTGCGGCGGGAGACGCCCGCGGCGTCGGCGATGGCCTCGACGGTGACGTCGTCCAGCCCGTGCTCGGCGGCCAGCCGCATCGCGGCGTCGTGCAGGGCGCGTCGCGTCGCCTCTTTCTTGCGCTCGCGGAGCCCGCCGGTCGTCGCCATGGTCGGACCAGCGTACCCAAGCGTCTAACGCTGCCCGGCGGGAAAACTTGCCCACCACGCGGTGGGCGCGCGGGCCGGCGGTCAGGCGCAGAAGGCCGTTTCCGCGGCCTTGCCGAGGTCCGCGCGGAATTTCTCGTCGCTCTCCAGCGCGGACGCGTTGTAGGTGATGACGGCTTGGCGGTGCCCGTCCGCGCTCGTGTACGTCCAGGTGCGGTAGCCGGGGAAGCCGCCGTCGTGGCCCCACGCGTACCCGCAGGAGAACCTGATCCGCGCGACGCCGAGACCGTAGTCCTCGACGACGCCCTCGTCGTTCACCGGTGACCAGGGCCGTCCCGGCGATGACGGCGGTGACGGCGGAGAGCGCGGCTGCTGCGCGGCTGCGGGCCATGGGGTTCCCCCTCGGAAGATCGTTCGCTGACGTGATCAACTCTTCCGTCCGCCCCGACCGGCGGCATTGGCCCCAAACCCCGAACCCGGGGTGTACCTCACGACACCCCGTCGCCCGCTCGTCGGGCCCTCGGATTGTCACTCGGGTGATAAACGCGTGCTCGAATCGTTGCTCCGCGTGCATCGCGGCGACGGAGCGGAGGGGCCACACTCGGAGGCTTTGTGCTCCCGCGACGAGGGTGGTGTGCAGTGTCCGGTGACGCCTACGACTTCGACGTGATCGTGGTGGGTTCGGGGTTCGGTGGCAGCGTGACGGCGCTGCGGCTGGCCGAGAAGGGGTACCGGGTCGCCGTGCTGGAGGCCGGACGCCGCTTCGACGAGGAGACGCTTCCGAAGACGTCCTGGCGGCTCCGGAAATACGTGTGGGCGCCGCGGCTCGGGATGCGCGGCATCCAGCGCGTCCACCTGATCGGGGGCAAGGCGGGCGTGCTGGTCCTGGCGGGCGCGGGCGTCGGCGGCGGGTCGCTGGTGTACGCGAACACGCTGTACGAGCCGCCGCGCCCGTTCTTCACCGACCGCCAGTGGGGCCACATCACCGACTGGCAGGACGAGCTGAAGCCGTACTACGACCAGGCCCGCCGGATGCTCGGCGTCACGGTCAACCCGCTGGTCACGCCCGCCGACGAGGCGATGAAGCGGGTCGCCGACCGGATGGGGGTCGGCGACACCTACCACGCCACCCCGGTCGGCGTGTTCTTCGGCGAACGGGGCGGCGAGGACGCCGACGACCCCTATTTCGGCGGCGCCGGACCGCGCCGGACGACGTGCACCGGCTGCGGCTCCTGCATGATCGGCTGCAAGGTCGGCGCGAAGAACATGCTCACCAAGAACTACCTGTACCTGGCGGAGAAGGCGGGTGTTCAGGTCGTGCCCGACACCACCGTCACCGCCGTGGCGCCCCGGGACGGCGGCGGATACGAGGTCGGCACCGAGCACACCGGGCCGCTCCGGAAACGCCGGAAGACGTTGACGGCCGAGCATGTCGTCCTCGCCGCCGGGACGTACGGGACGCAGCGCCTCCTGCACCGCATGCGCGCCACCGGACGGCTCCCGCACCTGTCGTCCCGCCTCGGCGAGCTCACC
The DNA here is from genome assembly GCF_004348535.1 of Actinomadura sp. KC216. Lineage (GTDB taxonomy): Bacteria > Actinomycetota > Actinomycetes > Streptosporangiales > Streptosporangiaceae > Spirillospora. The sequence continues at coordinate 5,806 of NZ_SMJX01000183.1, read as the reverse complement.
CGCACCAACTCCGAAGCGCTGCTCGGCGTCGAGCGCATGACCGTGTGGCACCGCAAGAAGGACGTCGACCACAGCACCGGGCTCGCCATCACCTCGTCCTTCCACCCGGACGAGCGGACCCACATCGAGCCCACCCGGTACGGCGCCGGGAACAACGCGATGGGCGTCATCCGCACGCTACTGGTCGACGGCGGCGGTCGGCCCCGGTGGCTGAAGTTCCTCGGGCTGGCCGCCCGGCATCCGACGATCATCCTGCGCGGCCTGTCGCTCAAGGACTGGGCGAAGCGCACCGTCATCGCGCTCGTGATGCAGACCGCCGACAACTCCATCACGCTCGGCGAGAAGCGCGGCCGGCTCGGCCGCCGGAAGCTCGTCGCCAGGCAGGGGGACGGCGACCCCAACCCCACCTGGATTCCCGTCGCGCACGACGCCGTCCGGATGCTCGCCGAAGAACTCGACGCCACGCCCGGCGGGACCTGGTTCGACTTGTTCAACATTCCGACAACCGCACATTTCATCGGTGGCTGCGTCATCGGGGAGACCCCGGAAACAGGGGTGATCGACCCGTACCACCGCGTCCACGGGCACCCGGGCCTGCACATCGTGGACGGCTCGGCGGTGACGGCGAACCTGGGCGTCAACCCGTCCCTCACGATCACCGCCATGGCCGAACGCGCGATGGCGTTCTGGCCGAACCGGGGCGAGAAGGACACGCGCCCTGAGCCGGGCTCGGCGTACCGGCGCGTGGACCGCGTCCTGCCGGACCGTCCCGCCGTCCCGGAGAACGCGCCCGCCGCGCTGCGCTGACGACCGCGCCTGCGGCGCTGCGCTGACGACCGCGCCTGCGGCGCTGCGCTGACGACCGCGCCTGCGGCGCTGCGCTGACGACCGCGCCTGCGGCGCTGCGCTGACGACCGCGGCCGTCAGGTGACGATGGGAGCGAGTTTCTGCATCGTCGTGAAGTCGCCGGTGCCGAACCGGTTCTTGGAGACGGCGACGACCGTCCGCGATTCGACGTCGGTGAACACGCCGTTGCCGCCGCTCCCGCCCCAGCCGATCACCGTCCGGCCCTCCGCCGGCCACGGCGCGCCGATGAGGAAGCCGAGCGACTTCGCCGAGGGGCCGCCGAACAGCTCGTCCATGCCGTCGCGGGCCGGAGGTTCAGTCTTCGGTGCTGTCGTCTTCGCTGCCGCCACCGGCGTCGTCGTCGGCGTCCGGCGGGAACTCGGGCGTCTCGACGGCCCTGATCACGCGGGCGCGGGGGATGCGGCCGGTGCGGTCGTCGCCCTCCTGCGGCGGGTCGGCGGGCTCGCGGACGTTCTCCTCGTCGGGCCAGGGGACGTCCTCGCCGTCGGGCGCGGAGTCGAAACCGGCGACGATCTCGGCCCAGATGGCGTCCTCGTCGCGCTCTCCGGGCGCGTCCGCGTCCTTGGCGGCCGCGCCGTCCGCCGCGTCCCCGTGCGGGGAGTCGGGCGGGTCGGCGACGCCGGTCTCGGGACGGTCGCCCGCGTCGGAGCGCTCGCCGTCCGGGCCGCGGGCGGACGCCTCGCGCAGCCGGGCCAGGTGCGCGCGCAGGATGCCCTCCGCGGCGGGCTTCATGTCGACGTCCACGTACAGCCGGTCGAGGACGTCGCCGCTGGGCTCCCCGGCGGGCTCGGCGCGGTCGCTCCGGTCGGCGCGGTCGGCCAGATCGGCCAGCTCGGCCAGGTCGGACGGCGAGGCCGCGTAGGCCGCCACCCCGGCCTCGCCCAGCGCCTCCAGCATCGCGTCGGCGAGATGCGGGGCGAGGTCGACCAGCGGGGCATAGGTGTCCGCTGACAGTCCATTGCCACGGCGATTCACGGGGCCGGCTCCTTCGACGACTCCGGCGTGACCGACGGCACCGGCATGACGGCCTCCGCCCCTATCGGCATGGGTCCGGACGCGCCATCCGCTCGCGACGGCACTCCCGGACACCCTGAAACGTGTGTCCCACGGTATTCGCTGGGTCGCCCGGGACAAGACCCCGGGCGCACCCGATTGAGATTGACGCCTCAGAGCCTACGTTCATTCCCGCCCCCTGCGGGCATCGCGCCGCGGCCCGCCGGCGGCCGGGGCGCGGGCGTCCGGATCATCGCTCCATGTCGGGCGATGTACCGGCCGGTAGAACGGTGCGACGCGGAGTGGGAAGATGTCCCATCATCCCCGTCGGTCAGGGACCGCCGCGCCCGTCCCTGGGGCGCGCGGTCCGAGGAAAGGTCCCCGCATGCTGTGGTTCTGGATCCTGCTCAGGGTGGTTCTCTCGCCGATCCTGTACCTCGGCTGGTGGCCGCGGAACCGGGGCGTGCGGAACGTCCCGAAGCGGGGGCCGGCGCTGCTGGTGAGCAACCACCTGTCGTTCGCCGACCACTTCTTCGGGCCGCTGCCGCTGTTCCGGCCGATCTTCTTCATCGGCAAGGGCGAGTACTTCACCGGCAAGGGGATCAAGGGGCTGATCAGCAAGGGGTTCTTCACCGGGGTCGGCGTCGTGCCGGTGGACCGGACGGGCGGCTCGTCCGCCGAGGCGGCGCTGCAGACGGGGCTGCGGATCCTCGCCGAGGGCAAGCTGCTCGGCATCTACCCCGAGGGCACCCGAGCCCCCGACAACCGGCTGTACCGCGGCAAGACGGGGGTCGCGCGGCTGGCGCTGAAGTCGCGGGTCCCGGTGATCCCGATGGCGATGATCAACACGTTCGAGCTGATGCCGCCGGGCAAGCCGTACCCGCGGCTCGGGGTGCGGCCCGGCGTCCGGTTCGGCGAGCCGATGGACTTCTCCCGGTACTACGGCCGCGAGGACGACAAGGAGGTCCTGCGGCGGATCACCGACGAGATCATGCAGGCGATCAGGGAGCTGTCGGGCCAGGAGTACGTCGACCGGTACGCCGCCGAGGTGAAGGCGGAGCTCGCCGGGAAGCCGGTTCGGCCGGTCGACGACGACGGAGGCCTGAGCGACGCCTGATGAGCGAGGCCGACCGGGGGATGGGGCTGGAGGCCGCGCTCTGGCGTGCCGTGGCCGTCTACCGCGGCCTGGCGCTGCTGTACGCCGCCGCCGTGATCGCCATGAACTTCGACGGCTACGCCCGCCCGGCCGGGGGCTGGGCGGTCCTCGGCGTCATGGCCGTCTGGACGGCGTACACGGTGCCCGCCTTCCGGGACCCGCGACGCCGCCGGTGGCCGCTGCTGGCCGCCGACCTCGCCGTCGCGTCCGGGTGCCTGCTCGCCACGGCGTGGGTGGAGACGCCCGCGAACATCGCCGACGGCCGCCCGACGCTGCCGGTGTCGTGGGTCGCGGCGGCGCTGCTGTCGTGGGCGGTGGCGGGCGGGCGCCGTGTCGGCGTCGCCGCGGCGCTCGTCCTGTCGGTGGCGAACCTGCTGGTCCACGCGATCGCCGGGACGGCGGGCGGGATCAGCCGGACGACGTTCAACGGCATCGTCCTGCTGCTCCTCGCGGGCCTGGTCGTCGGGCACGTCGTCCGGCTGGCGCTGGACGCGGAGGCGCGGCTGGCGCGGGCCGTGGAGCTGGAGTCGGCGACCCGGGAGCGGGAGCGGCTCGCCCGCCGCATCCACGACTCGGTGCTGCAGGTGCTGGCGATGGTGCGGCGGCGCGGCGACGAGCTCGGCGGCGAGGCGGCGGAGCTCGGGCGGCTCGCGGGCGAGCAGGAGGCGGCGCTGCGGACGCTCATCGGCGCCGACCCCGCCGCCGCGCCCGAGCCGGGCGACGACGTCGACCTGCGCCCGCTGCTGACCGGCCACGCGTCCTCGTCGGTCACGGTGTCCACGCCCGCGACCGAGGTGCGGCTGCCCGCACACGCCGCCCGGGAGGTCGAGGCGGCGGTCGCGGCGGCGCTCGACAACGTCCGGCGGCACTGCGGCGACGGCGCCCGCGCGTGGATCCTGCTGGAGGACGGCGGGGGCGCGGTCACCGTCAGCGTCCGCGACGACGGCCCCGGCCTGCCCGCCGGGCGGCTGGCGGAGGCCGCCGCGGACGGGCGGCTTGGCGTCGCGCAGTCCATCCGCGGCCGCGTCCGGGACCTCGGCGGCACGGTCCAGATATCGTCCGCCGCGGGCGCGGGCACCGAGATCGAGATGACCGTGCCCCGCCCCTGACCCCTGGCCGGCAAGTCGCCATATGGTGTGACCCGTGAGCGACGTTCCCCTCAGGGTCATGGTCGTGGACGATCATCCGATGTGGCGCGAGGCGGTCGCCCGCGACCTCGCCGAGGCCGGCCACGAGGTGGTCGCGACCGCGGGGGAGGGGCGCACGGCCGTCCGCGTCGCCGCCGCGGCCCGCCCGCAGGTCGCCGTCGTCGACCTGCAGCTCCCCGACATCTCCGGCGTCGAGGTGACCCGGCGGCTGGCCGCGGCCGACCCGCCCGTCCGCGTGCTGGTGCTGTCGGCGAGCGGCGAGCAGCAGGACGTCCTCGACGCCGTCAAGGCGGGCGCCACCGGCTACCTGCTCAAGTCCGCCGCGCGGGAGGAGTTCCTGGACGCCGTCCGCCGCACCGGCGAGGGCGACGCCGTGTTCACCCCCGGGCTCGCGGGCCTCGTCCTCGGCGAGTACCGCAGGCTCGCCGCCGCCCCCGCCCGCGAGGACGACGGCGCGCCCCGGCTGACCGAGCGCGAGACCGAGGTCCTGCGGCTCGTCGCGAAGGGCCTGACGTACAAGCAGATCGCGGAGCGGCTCGTCCTGTCCCACCGGACGGTGCAGAACCACGTGCAGAACACCCTCCGCAAGCTCCAGCTGCACAACCGCGTCGAGCTCGTCCGGTACGCGATCGAGAAGGGCCTGGACGGGGACGAGACCGGCGAATCCGGCTGAACCCCCGCGCGGGCCGCGGCGTCTGAGCCCCTAAAGGCGCCTGACCGGGAGCACAGCGTGATCGACGAGATAACTGGGCCGGAGCTGCTGGTCTTCGCCGGCTACGTCCTCTGCGGGTTCGTCCTGATCGCGATCGCGCGGAAGGTGCGGGCGAGCGCGACGCGCGGCGGCCCCCCGTCGCGCGACCTGCATCCGTACGAGATCGCCTACCTGCACGGCGGCGGGCGCCACGCGATCGCCGCGTCGATCACGGCGCTGCGGCTCGACGGCGCGGTCGACACCCTCGCCGACGGCCGGCTGATCCCGCTGACCCCGTCCGCCGCCGGTCCCCGCGCGGCCGGGAAGCCCCTCGACACGGCCGTCTTCGGCGCGATCGCCGGGCGCCGGGCCGGGACGCTCGCCGAGCTCACCGCCGAGCCGGGCGTCCGGGCCGCGCTCGACCAGCTCCGCGACGGGCTGATCCCGCAGGGCATGGTGATCGGCCCCGCCGGGGAGTGGCGGCTGCGGAGCGTCCGGCTGCTGCTCTGGGCGTGGATGGCGCTCGGCATCCCGTTCTTCATCCTGGACGTCTTCGGCGGCTTCCCGGGCGTCCTGCTCCCGCTCGTCGCGATCGGGCTGGTCGCCATCGTCGCCGGGTCCCTGCTCAACACGGGCGCCGAGCGGACGCGGGAGGGCGAGCGCATGATCGAGCAGATCACGCTGTCCAACGCCCACCTCGACCCGCAGCACACCCCGTCCTACGCGGGCCTGCCCGCGCCGTCGGTGCTGCTGGGCGTCGCGCTGTTCGGGACGGCGGCGCTGATGGCCTTCGACCCGATGTTCGTCCAGACCGTCGGGCTCGGCCGCTACATGGAGATGACCGGGGCGGCGACCGCGTCCGGCGGGTACTCGGGCTCCTCCTGTTCGAGCACCGCCTCGGTGTGCTCGTCCAGCTCCTGCGGGGGCGGCGGATCCTGCGGAGGCGGCGGG
>NZ_SMJX01000182.1 GCF_004348535.1 Actinomadura sp. KC216 | reverse complement strand
GTTCTGAACCCGCCCCTGACCCCGAGGGAGACCTGATGTCCGAGGATGCCGCACCGGCCGTGGGCACGCGTTCGCGCAGCGCCCGTCATGTCGCCGGGGCCCCCGACGCCACGGCCGGCCCGCCGTACGCCGCGGACCTGCCGATCCTGCTGCGGCTGCTGGAGCAGGTACGCCCGGCCGACGGCGCGGAGCTGGTGTCGTTGCGCTGGGACCCGCAGAGCCCGCCTCCCCCCGTGGAGAACGGCGGGACGGCCGTGCGCCTGGAGGCCACCGTCACCAGGCGGGTGGCCGGTGCCGGCCCCGCGCGGGCGACGATCCACCAGGCGGTGCACGTCGTGGACGATCTCGACCGTGTCCGGTCGCGGTCGACGGTGGCCTGGAGCGTACCGGTCGTGCTGGACCGGGAGGCGGCCGCGGAGTGGGAGGCGGCCGACTTCGCGTCGGTGCGCTGGGGCGGCCGGCTGCGCGAGCGGCTGGCCGGCGACGCCCGCTTCGCCGCCGCCGCGCGCAGCTTCGACGGCGCGATCGCGTTCGCCGCCCAGGACCGGCAGGCGCACTTCCGGATCTACCGGGGCGAGGTCATCGACGTCGCGCGCAAATCCCTGGACGGCGCGACGTTCACGGTCGAGGGCGCCGACCTCGCGTGGGTCGGCCTGCTCACCGCCGATTCCAACGACTTCATCCGCCGCACGAGCGACGGCCTGTTCCGCGTCCAGGGCAGCGGCTACCAGTACCTGCGCATGATCAAGACGGTCATGATCATGCTCGACCACGCCCGCGAGCTGGCCCGCGAGAGCGCGCCCGAGAGGGAGGCGACCCGTGCATAACGCCGACTACCTGGAGCTCGACGGCAGGCTGGCGTTCGTCGAGAGCTGGCCGGGCGAGCGCCCGGCCGTCCTGTGCGTCCACACGGCCGGGCAGAGCGGCGTGCAGTACCGGCACGTGGCCGCCGGGCTGGCCGAGCTGGGCTTCGGGGTCGTCGTGCCCGACCTCCCGGGACACGGCCGCTCGGAGCCGGCACCCGGCGGGCCGGTCAGCGACCTGTCCTGGTACACCGACTGGTGCGTGCGGCTGATCGCCGCGCTGGGGCTGGAGCGCCCCTACCTGCTGGGCTGCTCGATCGGCGGCAGCATCGCGCTGGACATCGCCACGAAGATGCCGGACGGCCTGTCCGGAGTGGTCGCGCTGGACCCGTCCGGGGTGCTCGGCAGCGACGGCGGACCGCCGCCGCAACCGGCCCTGGAGGACTCCGGCTCCCCGAGCATGCGCGACCGCACCTACTACGGCACGGTCGAAGCCTGCGGACGATCCGTCCCGGCCGAGCGGGTCGAGCTGATCGCGCAGATGCACTGCCGCGAGGACTGGCACATCACCGTCAGCGACATCCACGGCGCGCTCACCCACGACATCCGCGACGCGCTGGCCCGCATCACGTGCCCGGTGCGGATCCTCGCCGGCGAGGACGACTACTTCGTGCCGCCGAGCCGCGTCCGGCGCATCGCCGCCCTCGTCCCGCACGCGGCCTTCGAGCTGATGCCGGGCGTCGGGCACTACCCGATGGAGGAGATCCCGGACTTCGCGGCGCGCTTCGAGCGCTGGGTGAAGGACTTCGAGGAGGTCGCGCCGTGACGGTACGCGGCGCGGCGTTCATCGTCGGCGCCCACGAGCATCCGCGCCGCGACATCCCCGACCTGTCGGTGGCGGAGATCCACGCCGAGGTGGCGCTCGCGGCGCTGGCCGACGCCGGGCTGTCCCCGTCGGACGTCGACGCCTACTTCTGCGACTCCGACGCTCCGGGCGTGGGGCCGCTGTCGATGGCGGAGTACCTGGGGGTGCGCTGCCGGTACCTGGACACGACCGAGACGGGCGGCGCGTCGTACCTGTCGCACGTCGGGCACGCCGCCGCCGCGGTCGCCGCCGGCAAATGCCACGTCGCGCTGGTCGTCATGGGCGGTCGCCCGCGCACCCTGCGGCTCGCCTCCGGGCCGGACCTGTCCGGGGCGCCGGAGACGCATTACGAGACGCACTGGGGGATCACGGACACCGTCCACAACTACGCGCTGGCCGCCATGCGGCACATGCACGAGTTCGGGACGACGAGCCGGCAGCTCGCCGAGGTGAAGGTGGCCGCGTCGCTGCACGCGCAGCACAACCCGAACGCGTTCCTGCGCAAGCCGGTCACCGTCGACGACGTGGTGAACTCGCCGATGATCAGCGATCCGCTGCACCGGCTGGACTGCTGCGTCATGACCGACGGCGGCGGCGCGGTGGTCGTGGCCGCCGCGCAGGTCGCCCGGCGGCTGCCGCGCAGGTCGGTCGCCGTCCTCGGGCACGGCGAGGCGGCCAAGGGCACCGGCCTCGGGCGTCCCGACCTGACGTACACGGCGGGGGCCTGGTCCGGCCCGGCGGCGTTCGCCGAGGCCCGGGTGACGCCCGCCGACATCGACTACGCCTCGATCTACGACTCCTTCACCATCACGGCGCTGATGGCGCTGGAGGACCTGGGCTTCTGCGAGAAAGGTGAGGGCGGACGGTTCGTCCAGGACGGCGCACTGCTCGCCCCGCACGGAACGCTGCCCATGAACACCGACGGCGGAGGGCTGTGCAACAACCAGCCCGACAACCGGGGAGGGATGGCGCGGATGATCGAGGCGGTGCGCCAGCTACGCGGCGAGGCCGCGGCGGAGGTGCAGGTGCCCGACTGCCGCCTGGCGGTCGTGCACGGCTCGGGCGGGCGGCTGGCCACCCGAAGCTCCGCGGCCACCCTGATCCTGGGACGTGAGGACGCATGAGCACCCCCTTGCCCCCGGCCGATTTCCCACCGGACGAGACCTTCTGGACGGCCACCGCCGAGGGGCGGCTCCTGCTCCCCCGCTGCGAATCGTGCGCGACGGTGATCTGGTATCCGCGTCCGTTCTGCCCGCGCTGCGGCGGCCGCGACGTCACCTGGTTCCCGGCGTCGGGCGAGGCGACCGTCTACTCGTACACGGTGGTGCGCAAGGCGCGCGGTGAGTACCGCGACCTCACCCCGTACGTCGTGGCCTATGTCGAACTGGCCGAGGGACCGAGAATCCTCACCAACATCGTGGGCTGTGACCCGTCCGAGGTGATCATCGGCCAGCCCGTGACACTGGTGTTCGACGCCCCGAAGGAGGGTGCCGCCGCAAGGCTGTACCGCTTCCGCCCGCTCCCCGCACACGACGACGCCAACCCGTGAGAAACAGCCCGAGCAAGGCGTAGGCCACCCCTCAACGAAGTGATTGACTTAACTCCGCCCGTTCGATGTCGATCTCGGCAGACCTCCTTCGTCGGTTGGCAAACCGACCCGACAGAGGAAGTCATACCGATGACACAGCTACAGACCCATGCCGAGGGCCGGACCGTCCCCGAAGCAGCCCTGACCAGGCCGGTCAAGCGAGGATTGGTGCTGGTGCTCGCCTGTGCGGCCCAGGCCATCGTCAGCCTGGACATGGCGATCGTGAACGTCGCGTTGCCGTCCATCCAGCGTGATCTGGGCTTCGGCCACGGCGGCCTGCAGTGGGTGATCGTCGCGTACGGCCTGCTGCTCGGCGGATTCCTGATCTACGGCGGGCGAACGACCGACCGCTTCGGACGCCGGCGGATCTACCTCGCCGGGCTCGCCGTCTTCACCGGCGCATCCGTCCTGGCCGGTGTGGCGACCGATCCCGGGTACCTGATCGCGGCCCGCGCCCTGCAAGGACTCGGCGCCGCACTGATCGTGCCGGCGGCCCTGTCGTTGCTGGCCGTCACCTTCCCCGAGGGGCGGGAACGCAATCGCGCGCTCGCCCTCTTCGGCGGCGTCGGCGGGATGGCCGCATCGGTCGGCGTCGTCGCCAGCGGCCTGCTGACAGCCGGTCCCGGCTGGCGCTGGACCTTCTACATCAACATCCCGGTCGGCGTCGTGCTGATTCTGCTCGCCGCCATGTTCCTGGCCGTCGACCGGCTCAGCGACCGCCGTCCCCGCCTCGATCTCCCCGGCGCGATCACCGTCACCGGCGGGCTGCTGCTGTTCGTCTACGCCCTGCATCACGGGACGGTCCACGGCTGGCTGTCCGGGTCGACCCTTGCCCTGTTCGCGACGGCTGTGCTGCTGCTGGTGGCGTTCGTGCGGATCGAGGCCCGGTCCGCCGCTCCCCTGGTTCCACTCTCGATCTTCCGGAACCCCAGCCTGGTCGCCGGCAACGTGACCGCGTTCCTGGCCACGTCCGCGTTCCTGTCGTTCATCTTCATCGGCTCACTTCTGATGCAGCAGCAACTCGGCTACACCCCGACCGAGACCGGGCTGGCCTGGCTGGCAACGACCGCGACGATCCTGCCGACAGCGATGATCGGCGCCCGGCTGGCGACCCGGATGAACGTGGGCCGGCTGATGATCATCGGCCTGGCCTTCTTCACCTTCGGCGCGGTGTGGCTGGCCAGGATCCCGGCCGATGCCGGATACCTGGACGGCCTGCTGATGCCCTTCCTCTGTGCCGGTATCGGGTTCGGGCTGTGCGAGCCCGCCATCCAGATCGGCGCCCTGACCGGAGTGGCCCACTCCGATGCCGGGCTGGCATCCGGCCTGGTCGAGACCACTCGCGAGGTCGGCGGCGCGACCGGTGTCGCGGCCGTGTCCACCGTGCTGGTCATGAACTCCGGCCTGGACAGCTTCCACACCGCATTCGCCGCCATCGGCGTCCTGACCCTCCTGAGCGTGATCACCGCAGCGGTCGGATTCGCCCGACCCGCCCATCGGCCCACCTGACCTTCAACCAAGGGAACTGATTCAGATGACCATCGAGAACGCACCCGAGCCCACCATCACCGACCGAGCCACCTTCGAGTCCAACCTGGCCGCTCTACGGCGCCGGGAGAAGGCGCACACCCGGGCCGGCGACGCGATCGCCGCAGCCCGACGCCGACTGCCCGTGGTCGAAATGGACGCCGGCACCCCGCTGATCGGGCCCGACGGCCCGGTCCCGCTGATCGACACGTTCGAGGGCCGCCAACAGCTGATCGCGTACTACTTCATGTGGTATCCCGGACGGCCCGCGGCCGAGCAATGCGAAGGCTGCACCTGGAACAACACCCAGCTCGACGAACTGTCCTACGTCCACTCCCGAGACATCACCTACGCCGTGTTCTGCCAGGGCCCCTACGACGAGAGCATCCGGTACCACGACTTCATGAACTGGACGATGCCCTGGTACTCCGCACAGCAGTCACTCGACACCCTTCTGGTCGGACGACAGATCGGCCTGATGCACGTCGTCTGCTATCTGCGACGCGGGGATCGCGTCTTCGAGACCTACTGGACCACCCGGCGCGGCGTCGAGGCCGTCGACATCAACTACCGCCTCATGGACCTCACCATCTACGGACGGCAGGAACCATGGGAGGACTCACCAGAGGGCTGGCCACAATCCCACGAGGAGGACACCCGGACCAACGGCCGGCCCACCGCCCAATGGTCACGGATCAACGCCGGACGATCCGACGACCTCACCGATGGTTCACCGGGCCCCGCGGAACCATCGGCATCGCCCGACTCCGGAGGTTGTGGCGCGTGTCGGTGAAACCGCCCGAACGACGAGACCAGCGGGCCCCCGATGTCAGAACTCTTCAGTCGAGCGGATCGGTGCCGGTTGATGGGCGATGTCTCAGCGGGGCGGGTGATGGTAGGGGTGCCGGCCAGGATTCGGCGAGGTCGATGCGGCTCGCGACGACCTCGGTGCGCAGTTGTTCCGCGGTGAACGCGGGGCCGCCGACTAGCACGCGCAGGCCCGTTGCCCGGCGCACCTGCTCGGCCAGTTGTACGGTCGCGAGCCGCGCCGTGGCGTCGGGCCCGGCCGGTTGGAGCCGGACGATGTCGAGACCGGCGCCGGCGAGGTGTTCCAGGCCGTCCACGAGCGCCTCGGCCCCGGTTCGGTACGGCGTCGTCTGGGGCCAGCCCAGGTCCACCGCGACCAGGCGCAGGGAGGCGCTGTCCTTGCGAAGGACTCTTATGGCGTCGGTGAGGCGGCGCAGCGAGTTCAGGTCGGTCGAGGAAGCGGAGAGATCGAACTCGACGAGCCGGAACTCGGCCTCGACGGCCTTGGCGTGCGCCGGCTGGTCGTCGGCGGCGATCCGGACCCCGAGCATGGCCGGTGTCAGAGCGGACACACGCTGGTTGATGTCGCGCCAGGAGTCGGCGTCGAACTCCGCGCCGGTCAGGTCGGCGATGACGGCGGCGGCGCCGCAGAGCGCCAGGCCGCCGAACAGCGTGAGCTTGGCGTCGCGGTCGCGGTCCGGGCCGACCTGGAGCGGTGGCTTGGTGACGACCAGCCGGCTGGGCAGGACGTCGTCGCGGACGCGGACGGGGCTGCACAGCGGGTCGTCGGCGCGGCCGCCGGCCCCGGTCGCCGCCGCGACCGCGTCGTCGAAGCCCGCGCGGACCGTCCGCGCGAAGTCCGGAAAGGCCGCCCGGACGCGGTCGAAGGACAGCGCGCCGGTGCGGGTCAGGTAGTCGAAGGCGAGGTCGGCGGCGTCACGGTCGAGGCGCCGGCTCATGGTCTCCCACCAGAGCTGGCTGGCCTCGGCCCGCATCTGGAGCCTCTCGACGATCGGGCGCCGCCGCTCTTCGTAGCGCTGGAAGGCCGATTCGGGGCGGGGTTGCGAGGTGAGTTCCGTCGCCAGGGTGATGGCGTCGTCCATGGCCAGGGTGGTGCCCGATCCGACGGAGAAGTGGGCGGTGTGCGCGGCGTCCCCGATGAGGACGACGTTGCCCGCGCTCCAGCGCCCGCACCGGATGTTGCGGAACCGGGCCCAGCGCGAGTTGTTCGCCTGCAGCCGTTCCCCGCCGAGGTCCGCGGCGAACACCCGCTCCAGGTAACGCCGGCTGACCTCGTCGCTGGCACCGGGCGCCGCGGCGGAGGCGTCGAATCCGTCCAGGCCCGCGTTGCGCCAGCTGCGCTCGTCCGTCTCGACGAGGAACGTCGCGAGCCCGGGGGCGTAGGGGTAGGCGTGCGCCGCCCAGGACCCGTGTTCGTTCTCCACGAAGCTGAACGTCATCGCGTCGAGATCGAGGTTCGCGCCGAGCCAGATGTACATGGCGCTGCCGGAACCCTCGCGGACGTCGAACCGGTCGGCCAGCGCGCCGCGCGTGCCGCTGTGCACGCCGTCGGCGCCGACGACGACGGTGGCGGACCCCACCTCGGCCAGCCGCATCCGCCGGTCGAAGACGATGCGGGCTCCGGCGTCGGCGGCCTGCTCGCGAAGCGTCGTGAGCAGCGCCTGCCGCGCGATCGCCGTGCCGCCCTGCTCACCCCAGCGGATGGTGGTTCCGCGATGCCGCAGCTCCATCCCGTGGCCGGGGACCCCGGCCGCGGCGAGGCGGTGGTGGGTGCCCGGGTCGACCTCGGCGAGGTTCGCCATCGTGCGATCGCCGAGGCCGATGCCGAACCCGATCGTCGCGTCGGCCGGGTTCCGCTCGTAGACGGTCACGTCCCAGCTCGGGTCCATGAGACGGACGAGGCGCGCGAAGAACAGGCCCGCCGGGCCTCCGCCGAGGCAGGCCACGCTTTTCGTTGACAACTCTTCTCCATTCGTGGGCTTCGAGTCCGCCCGGTCACGTCCCGCCGAGCAGGCGCCCGGCGCCGGGGACGACGGGACGCAGCCCGAGCCCGGTCAGCAGCCGGTGCACCGTCGCGGTCGCGGCCGTCACGACGGGCAGGCCGCAGCCGTCCTCGATCCGCTGGACGACCGGCAGGGACGGCATCTGCACGCAGGCCGACAGGACGAGCGCGTCGCAACCGGTCAAATCGAGCTTTCGGTAGTGGCCGACCAGGTCCTGCGGGTCCAGCCGGCCCACCGCCAGGTTGTCCGCGACACCGAGGCTCAGTGCGTCCCGCACCGCTATGCCCTCCGCCGCGAGGTAGTCGCGGACCAGCCCGGTCAGCGAGTCGACGTAGGGCGTCACCATCGCGACCGTCTTCGCGCCGAGCACGCCCAGCGCGGACACGAGCGCGCCGGCGCTGGAGATGACCGGGGCCGGCGAGCCGTTCCCGGCGGCCGTCCCGGCAAGGTCGCGTTCGGCACGGCGGTGGTGTCCGCCACCCCGCGCCATGATCGCCACCAGGCAGGCGTAGGCGTAGGCGTCGCAGCGGGCGTCGGACAGCTCCGCCACGCACCGGCCGCCCTCGGCGTCCATCCGCCGGAGTTCCTCGGCGGTGACGTGCCGCATGCGCATCCGGCTCGAATGGACGGTGAACTCCTCGTCCGGGACGAGGGATCGGCGGCGTGCGAGCATCGCGGGGATCTCGGTCTCCATCGTCGTGTTCGAGCTCGGGACGATGAGACCGAGCCGGTAGGGCGCCGCGCGCCCGGTCCGTGCGCTCATCCCCGCGGCTCCCGGCGCAGGAACCACACGTGCGGGCCGCCGTCGCCGACGGAGTCCTCGCCGACCACGTCGAAACCCTGCTTGGTATAGAAGCGGACGTTGATCTCGGTGGACGTGTCGGTCAGCGCGGGTACGCCGTCCCTGTCGCACCGGGCGAGGGCGGGCTCCAGCACACGGCTTCCAAGGCCCCTGCCCTGCCAGTCGGGGTGCGTGGCCATCGACGCCAGGTACCAGTGGGGCTCCTGCGGGCGGTACTTCGCCTGGAGGGCGCCGGCCGCCATCGCGGCTCCGGCCCGGTCGCCCATCAGCTCGACGAGGCGCTCGCCGTGCCGCTCCTCGAACCGCCCGTCCGGCCCGTCGTGCCCTGGAGGGAACCAGGACGCGACGGCCGCGCAGTCGTCGCTGACCCACACCCCGCCGATCGAGCGCCCGAAGTTCACGACGTAGAGGGTGTAGAGCTCGACCAGCCGCCGGTACCGTTCGTTCGCGTCGACCGTCCAGGCGATCCACGGGTCGTTGAGGAACGCCCTCGCCAGGGTGATCGGGATCTGGTTCACGTCGGCGTCGTTCGCGAGCCGGATGGTCATGGGCCTTGCCTTTCACAGGTTTTCGGAATCGTCGTGAAGACGGGGAGGGGCGGGGCGTCGCGGCGGTCGCGCCAGGCCACCCGGACCCGGTCGCCGATGGCCGCCGTCCCGCCGATGATGTTGCTGACCAGGCGGGGCCCCTCGGCGAGTTCGATCACCGCCACCAGGTACGGCGGGTCGAGCCCTTCGAGGACGCGGACGTGCACCTCGGTCAGCGAGTGGACGGCCCCCGTCCCGGCGGCGGCGACCCAGCGCACGTCGGAGCCGTCGCAGGAGAGGCAGAACGGGCGCGGGTAGAACTGGTGCGCCCCGCACGCCGCGCACCGCTGGACGCGCAGTTCGCCTTGGCGGCAGCCGTCCCAGAAAGGGGCGGTGAGGGGATCGCCGTAGGTCTCGTCGTCGCTCATCGGGCCAGCACCACCGTGGAGGCGGTCGAGTTGTAGCCGCCCACGCCGTGCGCCACAGCGATCTCCGCGCCGGGCACCTGCCGGTCTCCGGCCTCGCCGCGCAGCTGCCGGACCGCCTCGACGAGCAGCAGCGCGCCAAGGGCGCCCGGATGGTTGTACGACAGGCCGCCGCCGGACGTCAGGGCCGGAAGCCGCCCGCCGGGGGCGAGGGTCCCGCCCTCGACGAACGCTCCGGCCTCGCCCTTGGCGCAGAACCCGAGGTCTTCCAGCGCCATCAGCACCGTGATGGTGAACGAGTCGTAGGGTTCGAGCACGTCCACGTCGGCGGCGGTGATCCCGGCCATGCCGAACGCCTCGCGCCCTGACACCACACCGGCGGATGTGGTGAGATCCGGCATCGACGCCAGGTGCCAATGGGTGTGGCTCTCGCCGGCGCCGAGCACCTTGACGGCCCGCTTGGCGGCGTCGCGTGCCCGGGCCTCGTGGGTGACGACCACGGCGGCGCCCCCGTCGGTGACCAGGCAGCAGTCGTGCCGGCGCAGCGGGGTGGAGATCATCCGCGAGGCGAGCACATCGTCGATCGTGAGGGGATCGCGGGACCACGCCTTGGGGTTGCGCCGGGCCCAGGCCCGCGCCGCGACCGCCACCTCGGCGAGGTGCTCCGGCTTCGTGCCGTACCGGTGCATGTGCCGGGCGGCCATCATGGCGTAGTGGCCGATGGGCGCCGGGAGCCCGAAGGGGGCCTCGAACTGCGCGCCCAGATCGGCCGAGCCGGCGTTGTCGGCCATCGTCCGCTGCCTGCGCGTCCGCTGCCTGGACGCGAAGCCGATCAGGGCCACCTCGCAGCGTCCCTCCGACACCGCCAGCATCGCGTGGTGGACGAACGCCTCGAACGCCGCGCCGCCGAGGTCGGAGGAGTCGGCGTACCGCGGCGCGGTGATCCCGAGGTACTCCCCGACCCGCACCGACCCCTCTTCGCCCATGTAGTTGACGAAGACGCCGTCGACGTCGCGGAGCGTCATGCCGGCCTCGGCGAGCGCCTCGCGCGCGGCGAGGGCGAACATCGACAGCTCGGTCTGGCCGTGGACCTCGCCGAGCGCCGTCTCGGCGACCCCGGCCACGTACACGGGACGACGGCCCCATGCCTTCCTGCTCACGTTTGTCCTCTCCCACCGATCAGGTCTCACTGGTCAGGTCTCACTGGTCACGCTTCGTCGCCGGGCAGGCGCCCGGCGGCGAGCACTCCGTCCTTGACGACCGCCCGCACCCGTTCCCGCAGCGTGTCCAGCTCCAGCGGGTCGCCCCGGACCACCACCAGATCGGCCCGCTTGCCGGGCTCCAGGGTCCCGAGCTCGTCGCGCAGCCCCAGGAGGGACGCGGCGGCCGAGGTGGCCGACACCAGGACCTCGGCGGGCGACATCCCGCCGTCCCGCATCAGCGCGAGCTCCTCCAGGTTCCGGCCGTGGGGGTAGCCGATGGCGTCCGTGCCCATGGCGACCGGCACCCCGGCGGCGACGGCGCGGCGGAACGAGTCGCGGTGCGCCTCGATCACCTCCCGGACCTTCAGCAGCGCCGACTCGCCGACCGCGGCGCCGTTCTGGGCGGCGTGCAGCACGCTGTACGGCGCGATCAGCGTCGGGACCAGCACCGTGCCGCGGTCCAGCATCATCGAGACGACGTCGTCGTCAAGGTAGATGCCGTGCTCGACGGACCGCACCCCGGCCAGCACCGCGTTGCGGACACCGGCCGTGGCCTGGGCGTGCGCCATCACGCCGAGCCCTGCCACCGACGCCTCGGTGACGGCCGTCCGCAGTTCCTCGGGGCTGAACTGCGGGCGCCGGGGGTCGGTGCCCGGGGACATGACGCCCCCAGAGGCCGCGACCTTCACCCAGTCCGCGCCGGCCCGGACCAGCTCGCGCACCCGGGTGCGCATCTGGTCGACGCCGTCGACCACCCCGCCGGGCAGCGCCGGGCTCCCCGGGAGGACGGGGACGCAGTGTCCCGACGGCAGCCACGGGTCGGCGTGACCGCCGGTCTGGCTCAGCATCGTGACGGCGATCCGCAGCCTTGGACCGCGCACCAGGCCGAGGTCGACGGCCCGTCTGGTCCCGAGGTCGGCACCGGCGGCGTCCCGCACGGTCGTGAGCCCGCAGTCGAGCAGCAGCCCCAGGTTGCGGGCCGCCGAGTAGTACTGGAGCGAGTGCGGCGCCTCCAGCTGCCGCAGCACGTCGTACTCGCTCACCATGACGTGGACGTGGCAGTCGATCAGGCCGGGGAGCAGCGCGTGCCCGGTCAGGTCGACGCCCGTGTCGCCGTCGAGCCCGGTGCCGACGGCGATGATCCTTCCGTCCTCGACGACGACGTCGCCCGCACCGGGCGCGGCGCCGGTCCCGTCGAAGATCCGCGCGCCGTGGTAGAGGGTCCTCATGGCAGGCTCACCGGGCCGGCGTAGTGGTCGATGCCCGGCGGGGTCAGCAGGTGCCCCGGCAGCTCGGCCGCCAGGGCCTCGACGGTCCAGCGCCCCTCGGCCCGGACCCGGGACGTGACGCGCGGCATCGACACCACGGCGACCTCGCTCCCCGAGCAGTGGAACACCTGGCCGTCCGCCGGGCAGCCGACCGATGCCAGCCAGCAGATCAGCGGGGAGACGTTCTCCGGCGCGGCGGCGTCGAAGCCCTCGGCCGGGACGGGCTCGCCCCCGGCCGGGACGGCGTCGCCCTCGGCCGGGGCCGCGTCGCCGTCGATGCCCGCCGTGATCCGGGTCCTCGCCCCAGGGGACACCGCGTTGGACCGTACGCCGTACCGCCCGCCTTCCAGCGAGACGCACCTCGACAGCGCGAGAACGCCCAGCTTGGCCGCGGCGTAGTTGGCCTGCCCGACGTTCCCGGCGAATCCCGCGATGGACGTGGTGTGCACGACGCTCGCGTCCGCCACCTCTCCGCCCTTCGCCCGCCGGCGCCAGTAGGCGAGCGCGTGATGGGTGGGGGCGGCGTGCCCCTTGAGATGCACGCGGACGACCGCGTCCCATTCGGCCTCGCTGAGCGCGGCCAGCGTCCGGTCGCGCAGGATTCCCGCGTTGTTGACCAGCGCGTCGAGGCGGCCGTAGGTGTCCAGCGCCAGCTCGATCAGCTCTCCGGCCTGCGCCCAGTCGGAGACGTCGTGGCCGCTGAGCACCGCCTCTCCGCCGCGGGCGCGGATCAGGGCGGCGACCTCGGCCGCCGGCGAGGTGTCGGCGCCCTCACCGCGCAGGTCGGCGCCCAGGTCGTTCACGACGACGCGCGCGCCGAGCCCGCCGGCCAGCAGGGCGTGGGCCCGGCCCAGGCCGCGCCCGGCGCCGGTGATGATGACGACACGGCCGTCAAGCGTGGTCACAGGGGTCTCCAGAGTTCGTCGGCGGTCAGGTGGCGAATCGGGCCGAGAGCCACTCGCACACGATCGGGTCGGCCTTCTCGGCGGCGATCCCGGGGCCGATCGGCTGCCCGAAATGATCGGCGCGGACGCGCACGTGGGTCTTGTCGCGCGAGCCGAGGTCGTCCACGATCCGCTGGGTCTGGCTCGGGAAGACGCAGTTGTCGCCGGTGTACTCGACGACGAGGGCCGGGCAGGTCACGGTCGGCGCCGTCCGGGCCATGTCCGCGTTGCTGGACAGGCCGGACCATGTCGAGAGCCATGCCTCGGGCGTGGTCATCCGGCCGAAGCCGAGCAGCCCGTAGTTGGTCACGTGCGGGCGGCGTCCCCAGACCGAGCCGTAGCGGCGGTCGGACGGGTCCAGGCTCAGGTCGACCGTCCTCGGGTCGGCGTCCGTCCGGTGGACGAGCACGACGGGCTGATGGGTGCCCAGCCGCTCGTCGGCCGCCGTGCCGCCCTTCTTGAAGCGGGCCCTGGCCTCCTGACGGCGGGCGATGCACTCCCGGGCGTACGCGTCGATGCGGGCGATCCGCGCGCGCTGGGCTTCGCGATACCGCCGGAGGAACGAGGGGTCGTAGCGGGAACTCTCCGGGGGCGGAGCGAACCCGTTGGCCGGATCGAAGAGGTCCAGCGAACGGTCGACCGACAGCGGGTCGCTCTCGTCGCTGACGGACGGGTCGACGCATTCGAGCAGCAGTGCCCCCTGCCCGGGGTGCGGAGCGACGTAGACGATGCCGTCCACCCCCGGCAGGTCGGCGTCAGGAAGCCCGACCGGGCGCCCGCCCGGCGTCACGGCGATCCGTCCGGAGGGCTCCCGCGCCGCCTGGTCCAGGTAGAACGTGTACAGGCTCGCCCCGCCGGAGTTCGCGAGGCACACGATGTGCCGGTAGTCCCGAGCCCGGAGGAAGGCCATGCCGGCGGCGATGTCGAGCAGCGCGTTCTCGTGCACGAGCCGCAGGTCTCCCCCACCGGCCCGGCCGAGCTGCGTCCACACCGAGAACCCGCGGTCCAGCAGGGACGGGATCAGGTAGTGCCGGGACGCGTCCGCTCTCGGATGCATGATCGTGACGACCGTCCGGGCGCCCGGGACCTCGTACAGCGTGCCGATCACGGCCGCCCCGTCCGCGGTGAACAGCACGTGGCTGCTCGGCGTCGCGTGCGCGGGCGGGGTGTTCGGGTACCAGTCGCCGTTGAGCACCGGGCGGCCGGACGCCGGAGCCGATGCCGTCATCGCCGTGCCGGCGCGATGCGGATCTCGTCCGCGTCATAGCGCAGCAGGTCGCCGTCGAAACCGCCGCCGAGCACGCTGAACCAGACGGCGTCGCGGAAGCTCGTCGCGGCGCGGCCGATCACGATCTCGCCGTCCGCCGCCACCTTGAGGTAGGCGCCGACCCGCGTGCGGGTGATCGGGGCGTCGGCCGTCGCGGCGTCGGCCAGCGGGGCGAACTCGGGTACGTCGAGTACGTAGAGCGCGGTCATGTCAGCCCTCGTCCTTCTCGTCCTTGTTCTCGTCGTCCTTCTCGATGAGTTCGGCCTTGCGGCGCCAGACCTTCTCCAGCGTCGGGTCGTCCTCGCCGAGCACGTCGAGCAGCGCTTCGAGCGACAGCCGGGCATCGTGCTCGTCGCGCTCGTCCAGCTCGCGCAACGGCCGGGTGACCTCGAAGATCATGCCGTTGGGGTCGCGTACGTAGATCGACTCGATGGTCTCGTGGGCGATCTGCGCGATGACGCGGATCCCGTGCTCCTCGAACCGCGCGCGCCAGTCGAGCAGGTCCTGCTCGGTGCGGACGTGGATCGCCAGGTGGTAGTCCGGGCGGGGCGTCTCGGGATCGGGGTCGACTCCGAAGTAGTAGAAGAACGCGAGCCGGTCGCCGTCGCCGATGTCGAAGAAGAAGTGCACGAAGTCCGGGTGGTCCTTCGGGCCCCAGCCCTTCGCGGTGATGATGTGCGGCGTTCCGAGCCCCATCACGTCGCGGTAGAAGCGGATCGTCCCCGCCGCGTCGGTGGTGACGTATGCCGCGTGGTCGACTCCGCGGAGCCGTGTCTGCAGCGTTCCGGTCACTGCGCTCCCCTCTCGCCGTAATTGTCGATTATTCTACGTAAACGTCAAATCGTCAAACAGGCGTGACCCCTTCCGGCCGGGCGCGACCGGTTCCAGAGGGTCGGCCGATCTAGCCGGTCTGGGCCTGCTCCTCTTGCAGCCGCCTGGCGATGAGCTCCCGCAGACCCTTCTTGGAGACCTTGCCGACGTCGGTGCGCGGGAAGTCCTGGACCACCTCGACCCGCTCGGGCAGCTTGAACTTCGCCAGCCCCTTCGCCAGCAGCAGTTCGGCGAAGTCCGCCACCGTGGGCGCGGTCCCGCCCGCGGAGAGCACGACGAACGCGCACACGCGCTCGCCGAGGATCCGGTCCGGCATGCCGACGACCGCGACCTCCGCGACGGCCGGATGCTCGACCAGGAGGGCCTCCAGCTCGTCGGCGTGGATCTTCTCGCCGCCGCGGCTGATGTTGTCGGTGATCCGGCCTTCGTGCGAGTAGTACAGGGTGCCGTCGATGAGGTGCGCACGGGCCAGGTCGCCCGTCCGGTAGAACCCGTCGCTCGTGAACGCCGTCCGGTTGCGCTCGGCGGCCCGGTAGTAGCCGCGGATCGTGTACGGGCCGCGCGCGGTGAGCTCGCCGATCTCGCCGACCGGCACCTCCTCCTCGGTGCCCGGACGCAGCAGCCGCACCTCGTCCCCGGGCGAGAGGGGGCGACCGCACGTGCCGTGCCGGGCCGCTTCGGGTTCGGACTCGTCCGCCGTGAGGAAGATGCCCTCGCCGGTGCCGTACAGCGGCACCATCGGGCAGCCGAACAGCTCCTCGGCCTGCCGCGCGATCGACGGGATCGACGGCGCGAAGAACATCCGCCGGACCGAGCCGAACTCCATGTCGGCGAGGCCCGGGTGCTCGCTGATCTCGGTGGCCAGCCCGGCGCCCATGAGCGTGTCGGTCACGCCCTCCTCGGCGATGACCCGTGTCATGTCCTCCAGGCGTGCGCGCGGTGCGAGGGCCAGCCGCCCGCCGCTCAGCAGCACGGCGTTCACCGCGCAGGTGATCCCGGCGTTGTGCATGATCGGGGTCGCCTGGAGGCCGACCGTGCCCGGCCCGAAGCCCCAGGTCTCGGCCCAGGCCCGGGCGTTGTAGGCGTATTCGCAGTGCAGCCTCGGGATCAGCTTCGGCACCCCGGTGGTGCCGCCGGACAGCTGGAAGACACCGACCGACTCGGGGGCGATCCGCCAGGTGCGCACGGTCGCCGCGGCCTCGTCGGCGTCCACCGCCTCGACCAGCTCCTCGTAGCGGTGCTGGCCCTCCATACCCGGCCCGCCGAAGACGACGACGGCCTGGATCGACGGATGCTCGGCGGCCATCTCGGCGGCGAAGCCCGGCAGGTCGTGCCCGCGGAAGCGATGCTCGACGAGATGGAGCCGGGCCCCGGTGTGCCGGATGAGGTACCCGATCTCCCTGGCCCGGTGCTGCGCGAGGCTGCAGATCGGCACCAGCCCGGCGCGGAGCACGCCGAAGTAGGCCACGACCGTGCCGACCTCGTTGCCGAGCTGGAAGATCACCGGATCGCCGGGCCGCAGGCCGAGGCGCCGCAGGGCGACCGCGAACCGGTCGGCCGCCCGGTCGAGCTCGCGGTAGGTGAGCCGCGCGGTGCCGGAGCTGACCGCCTCGTGCTCGGCGAAGCGCTCGGCGGTCTCGCGCAGTTCTTCGGCGAGCGTGAGCGCCCTCCAGTATCCGGCTTCCCGGTAGCGCCGCGCGAACTCGTCCGGGTACGGCACGACATCGTCGGCGGAGGGGGTGGAGG
>NZ_SMJX01000181.1 GCF_004348535.1 Actinomadura sp. KC216 | reverse complement strand
GGCGGGGAGGGCGCCGCCGCGCGGGATGACGTCATGGCCGTTCGCGGAGTGCCCGTCCGCGTCGTACAGCGGGCATTCCTCGTTCCAGCCGGCGCCCGGCGCCTCCGCGCGCCCCTCCGGTCCGCTCACGACGGCGGGCGGCCCGAACGGTCGTCCTCACCGCCGCCCGCGGCGTCGTGCCCGTCGACGTCCTCGCCGTCCTCGTCGAGGTCGTCGTCCTCGTCCTCGTCCTCGTCAAGGCCGTTCTCGCGGTACGGGTTCGCGTCACCGGCCGGGGACGCGTCCTGCGCGGCCTTCGCCACCTCGGCGTCCTTGGCGCGGGCCTTCGCGAGCAGGTCGTCGATGTGCGCCGCGTTCTCCATCAGGGAGTCCATGACGAAGGTGAGGCTGGGCGTGTGCCGGACCCCGGTCTTCCTGCCCACCTCCGACCGGATGACGCCCTTGGCGCTCTCCAGCGCGGCGGCCGTCTCGGCTCGCTCGCCGTCCGACCCGTAGACCGTGTAGTACACGGTCGCGTCGCGCAGGTCGTTGGTGATGCGGGTGTCCGTCACGGTCACGAAGCCGAGCCGCGGATCCTTGATCCGCCTCTCCAGCATCTCGGCCACGATCTGCTGGATGCGGTCGGCGAGCTTACGCGCCCGAGCTGCGTCCACCATGATCGCACTCCCTTTCTGTGGTCTGACGACCCTTCCATGGTCTAACGATGACCTGGCCCGCGCTCCGTTTCGGCGCAGCTCAGTCCTCGTCGCTGAAAAGCCGTTGCCGCGCGGACAGCAGCTCTATCTCCGGGCGTCCGGCCACGAACCGTTCGCACTGGTCGAGCACCTGGGTGCAGTTGGCGGCGCTGCCGGACACCACCGCCACCCCGATCTCCGCCCTGCGGTACAGGTCGTTGCCGCCGGTCTCGGCGACCGCCACCGCCGGGAAGTGCTTGTGCACGTCGGCGATGATCGGCCGCAGGACGGCCCGCTTCTGCTTCAGCGAGCGGACGTCCCCCAGCAGCAGGTCGAGCGTCAGTGCACCCACGTACACCTGGTCGATCACCTCGGGATCTTCAGAAGATGGAACGACGGTGGTCACCCGCCGTGTTCCCGGCCCGCGGCCCCGAAGCGGGACGGGCCGGACATGACAGACGCCAGGCTAGAAGATCTGGCCGGCGCCGTGTCACACGAATAAACGATCACGTCGCGAGAGGCCCGGCCACGGTGGAGACGCGGGGACGTCTCCGCATCCGGCGACCGCCCCGGATTACAGGGCTCAGGGCCTCGGCCGTCACGTGAGCGCGTTACCTGGCCGGGGAGGTGGAGCCGGAGGCGAGCCTCCCCGGCCAGATCGCGAAGCGGTGCGGCGCTCACACAATCACGGCCAGGGGGTGCGAGCCGCCAGGCGAGCACCCCCTGGGCCGGGATTGCATGGATACGGGCCTCAGTCGCGGGGCTTCTCCCGCATCTCGAAGCACTCGATGACATCTCCGAGCTTGATGTCGTTGTAGCCCACGCCGATACCGCACTCGAAGCCCTCGCGGACCTCGGTCGCGTCGTCCTTGAAGCGGCGCAGCGACGACACCGTGAGGTTGTCGGCGACCACGACGCCGTCGCGGACGAGGCGGGCCTTGGCGTTGCGCTGGATGACCCCCGAGGTGACCATCGAGCCGGCGACGCTGCCGATCCGCGGCACCTTGAAGATCTCGCGGATCTCGGCGGTGCCGAGCTGGGCCTCCTCGAACTCCGGCTTGAGCATGCCCTTGAGGGCCGCCTCGATCTCCTCGATCGCCTGGTAGATGATCGAGTAGTACCGGATGTCGACGCCCTCGCGGTCGGCCAGCTCCTGCGCGTTGCGCTCAGGCCGCACGTTGAAGCCGATGATGACCGCGCCCTCGGACGCCAGCGAGAGGTTGACGTCGTCCTGCGTGATCGCGCCGACGCCGCGGCGGATGATCCGCAGGTTGACCTCCTCGCCCACGTCGATCTTGAGGAGGGAGTCCTCCAGCGCCTCGACGGAACCGGACACGTCGCCCTTGAGGATGAGCAGCAGCTCCTGCCGCTCGCCGCGCTCCAGGTCCTTGAACAGCTCTTCGAGGGAGCTGCTCTTGCGGCTCTTGAGCAGTTCGGCGTTGCGCTTGCGCGCGACCCGCTTGTCGGCGATCTGCCGGGCGACGCGGTCGTCCTCGACGACGAGGAAGTTGTCGCCCGCGCCGGGCACGGCCGCGAGGCCGAGCACCTGCACCGGACGCGACGGCCCCGCCTCCTGGACCGGCTCGAAGTTCTCGTCGAGCATCGCCCGGACGCGGCCGTGCGCCACGCCGCAGACGATCGAGTCGCCGACCTTGAGCGTGCCGCGCTGCACCAGCACGGTCGCCACGGCGCCCCGGCCCTTGTCCAGGTGGGCCTCGATGGCCGAGCCCTGGGCGGGCATCTCGGGGTTGGCCTTCAGGTCGAGCTCGGCGTCGGCGGTCAGGATGATCGCCTCCAGCAGCCCGTCGATGTTGAGCCGCTGCTTGGCGGACACGTCGACGAACTGGGTGGAACCGCCGAACTCCTCGGCGACCAGCCCGTACTCGGTGAGCTGCGCGCGCACCTTGTTCGGGTCGGCGCCCTCGACGTCGATCTTGTTGACCGCGACGACGATCGGGACCCCGGCCGCGGTGGCGTGGTCGATCGCCTCGGTGGTCTGCGGCTTGACGCCGTCGTCCGCGGCGACCACCAGCACCACCAGGTCGGTGGTGTCGGCACCGCGGGCACGCATGGCGGTGAACGCCTCGTGACCGGGGGTGTCGATGAAGGTGATCTTGCGGTCCTCACCGTCGACCTCGGTCTCGACCTGGTAGGCACCGATGTGCTGGGTGATGCCGCCGGCCTCGCCCGCCTGGACGTTGGCGCTGCGGACGGCGTCCAGCAGCTTGGTCTTGCCGTGGTCGACGTGACCCATGACGGTGACCACCGGCGGGCGGGACTGGAGGTTCTCCTCGCCGCCCTCGTCCTCGCCGTACTCGATGTCGAAGGACTCGAGAAGCTCGCGGTCCTCGTCTTCGGGGCTGACGACCTGGATGTCGAAGTCGAGCTCCAGGCCGAGCGCCATCAGGTCGTCGGGGTCGACGGACTGGGTCGCGGTGACCATCTTGCCGAGATGCATCATGATCGCGACGAGCGACGCCGGGTTGGCGCCGATCTTCTCGGCGAAGTCGGTCAGGGACGCGCCCTGCGGCAGCCGGATGGTCTTGCCGTTGCCGCGCGGAGCCGAGACGCCGCCGACGGCGGGCGCCTGCATGTTCTCGAACTCCTGACGGCGAGCCCGCTTCGACTTGCGCCCGCGTGCGGGACGTCCGCCGGGACGACCGAAGGCGCCCTGCGTGCCGCCGCGGCCGCGACCGCCGCCACCCGGACGGGGACCGCCGAAGCCGGGACGGCCACCGCCGCCGCCACCTCCGGCGCCCGTGCGGGGACCGCCGAAGCCGCCGCCGCCGGGACGGCCGCCGCCACCGGGACCGCGACCGCCGCCGCCCGGACCGCGGCCACCGCCGCCGGGGCCACGGCCACCGCCACCTGGGCCGCCACGACCGGGGGCACCGCCACCGGAGGGCCGCGAGGACGGCATGTTCATCGGGCTCGGACGCGGGCCGCCCGGACGGGGCGGCATGCTTCCGGGGCTCGGACGCGGGCCGCCGGCACCGGCGGGACCGCCCGGACGCGGACCGCCGGGACGCGGGCCGCCCGGAGCGCCACCGCCGCCGGGACGGTCAGCGCCGCCCTGGCGCGGCCCGGGACGCGGGCCCGGCTTGGGCGCCTGGCCCATGCCGCTGGCGTTCGAGCTGAACGGGTTGTTGCCCGGACGCGGCCCACCCGGGCCGCGACCGCCGCCGCCACCCTGGCGGGGGCCGGGACGCGGGCCCGGCTTGGGCGCGCGGGGACCCGGCTTCGGACCGCCTGCACCGCCCGGACCGCCCGGACCGCTGGGCGCGCGGGTTCCGGCACCGGGACCGGCGGGACCGGACGCGGGCGGGGCGCTCGGGCCCTGCGCCGCGGGCGCGTTCACCGGCGTGCCCGGCGCCGGCGGGACCGCCGGACGCGGCGGGCCCGGCTTCGGGCCGCCGCCTGGGCCGCCCTGGCCGCCCTGACCACCTGGACCGCCTGGACCGCCCTGGCCACCGCCCGGTGCACCCGGGGCCGGCTTGGGCGTGGACGGGCGCGGCGCGGCCGGCCGAGGGGCCTGCTGCCGCGCGCCCTGAGAATCGGAGGCGCCGCCGGAGGGACCCGGACGCGGCGCGGGACGCGGACCCGAAGAACGCTTCGGGGCTGCCCGCTTGTCCCCCTGCTGGGAGGACGACGAATTTGAGAAGGCTTCCTTCAGCCTGCGTTCGACCGGCGCCTCGATCGTGGAGGACGCCGACCTGACGAACTCGCCCATCTCCTTGAGCTTGGCCATGACGACCTTGCTCTCTACACCGAACTCCTTGGCGAGTTCGTACACCCGGACCTTCGCCACTGCACTCCCTACTCGGTCCGGGGGTGCGGCCTCCGGACCGTCGCTAACTTGCCGTACTCATCGCGGCGTGCTCATCGAGCGCTCATAGCAATCTCGACCTGCTTCCGACTAGACGTCGCTTACCATCGGCCATGTATCAGCCATCCTGCTGCCGCACGGCGTGTGCCGCAAGCCGAGCCCGCAGCGCACCGGCGTCGAGCGGCCCCGGAAGGCGAAACGCCCTCGGGAACGCCCGACGTCGCTCTGCGAGCTCGAGACATCCCGGATCGGGGTGCAGATGCGCGCCCCGTCCCGGCAGCCGCCCACGCGGATCGGGGACGATGACGCCCTCGACCACCACCAGGCGCAGCAGGTCGGACTTGACCGAACGAACCCGACAGCCCACACACGTGCGAACAGGGGCCGTCCGGCCACGTGACATGAGTCTACCGCGCCGACGCGTCGGCGGGACCTGTCGCATGGGCTCCTGGCGTAGAAGATCCAGATTCGCCGGGCTCGGCGCCCTTGGGCGCCGTCCGGCCTGGCGTGCCCGTTTCGCCGGAGCCGCCCGTTCCGGCGGTTCCGCCGGGAGCGGCCGCCTGTCCGGGGGTGGCCGTCTGCTCGGGCTCGGTGTCGGACCTGATATCGATCCGCCAGCCGGTGAGCCGGGCGGCGAGCCGGGCGTTCTGGCCCTCCTTGCCGATCGCGAGGGACAGCTGGTAGTCGGGCACGATCACCCGGGCGACCCGGGCGTCGGCATCGACCACCTCGACATGGGAAACCCGCGCGGGCGACAGCGCATTCCCGACGAACTCCGCGGGGTCCTCGGACCAGTCCACGATGTCGATCTTCTCGCCGTGCAGCTCGGCCATCACGTTGCGGACGCGGCTGCCGAGCGGGCCGATGCAGGCGCCCTTGGCGTTCACCCCGGCCTTCCGGGACCGTACCGCGATCTTGGTGCGGTGCCCGGCCTCGCGGGCGATCGCGGCGATCTCCACGGTGCCGTCCGCGATCTCCGGGACCTCCAGCGCGAACAGCTTGCGGACGAGGTTCGGGTGCGTCCGCGACAGCTGGATCGAGGGGCCGCGGTGGCCCTTGCGGACCTGCACGACGTAGGCGCGCAGCCGCTCGCCGTGCTCGTACTGCTCGCCGGGCACCTGCTCCTGCGGCGGCAGGACGGCCTCGATCTTGCCGAGGTCGACCAGCACGTTCCGCGGGTCCTTGCCCTGCTGGATGATGCCGCTGACGATGTCGCCCTCGCGCCCGGCGTACTCGCCGAAGGTCAGCTCGTCCTCGGCGTCGCGGAGGCGCTGCAGGATGACCTGCTTGGCGGTGGTGGCCGCGATGCGCCCGAACCCCGTCGGGGTGTCGTCGTACTCCCCGACGGCCTCGCCGGCCTCGTCGGTCTCGGTCGCCCACACGGTGACGTGGCCGCTCTGGCGGTCCAGCTCGACGCGGGCCTTCGGCGCCGCGCCCTCCGTCCGGTGGTAGGCGATCAGCAGAGCGTCTTCGATGGCCTTCACGGCCACGTCGAGCGAGATGTCCTTCTCGCTCTCCAGGCCCCGCAGGGCGGTCATGTCGATGTCCACGAGGTTCCCCCCTCTAGTCCGGCTCAGCCGGAGAACGCGTTCCCTCGGCCGTGCCCGCAGGGTGCTTGAACTCCACCTGCACGCGGCCGCGCCCCAGCTCGCCCAGGCCGAACCGGCGCCGGACCGTCTCCGTCGCGGCGGCGCCCTTCAACCCGGCCCTTCCCGGCCCGGCCGAGGCCGGCTCAGCGGACCTGCCGCCCTTGGCCCCGGCTCCCTTGTTCCGGCGCTTCTGGACGACGTCGATCTCCACGGCCTCGTCGTCGGCCGCGACCACGCGGCCTTCGATCTGGCCTCCCTCGGTCAGCGGCGCGACGACCAGCCGGCCGACGGCACGGCGCCAGTGCCGCGGCTCGGTGAGGGGGCGGTCGACGCCCGGGGAGGTCACCTCCAGCACGTACGGCGAGGTCCCCATGACATCGGTGGCGTCGAGCAGCTCCGACGCCGTCTCGCTGATCGCGGCGATGTCGTCGAGGCCGACGCCGTGGTCGCCGTCCACGACGACGCGCACGAGGCGGCGCCGCCCGGCGGGCCGGACATCAACCTCCTCCAGGTCGAAGCCCGCCTCGCCCACGGCGGGCGCGAGCAGCCTGGTCAGCTCGGCGGCGGCGTCGGCACGCGCCGGACGCCCCTGGCGCGCCGGGGCGTTCTCGAACTCGTCGTGCTCACGCCTGCCCCGGCCGCGCCCCCCTTGAGCGCGGCCGCCGCGGGACTCGACGCTCATGGGACCCTCCTCCTGTTGTGCCGCCTGCGAAGTGCACCCGCGTGCGCGGTGTACCCCGCTGCGGGACGCACCGCCTGCGATCGCGGATTTCGCCGCTCGTACCTTGACACCTCAAGACTATCGACAGCCGGGGACCGCAGCGGCTTTTCGATCGGCTCACCGGCGCGCCGGATATGGAATGCTTGAGCCGGCCCGATGGACGAGTCCCGGGCCCTGGCCGTTGAGGGCCGCCGCCACCACTCCACCGGGTGAGGAGACTCCCTTGCCAGAGGCCGTGTCGCGCCCGCCCGAACCCGTGCCGCATCCGTGCGAATCCATGTCGCACCCGCCCGAATTCGTGTCGCGGCGGGCGGTACTGGGGCGGGGAGCCGCGCTGGGGGCGGGCGTGCTCGCCCTGCCATGGCTCGCGGGCTGCGCGGCGGAGGCGGCGGCGCCGCACGCGGACCTGCCGACGCTGGTCGGGGCGATCGCGTCCGAGCAGAACCTGATCGCCACCTATGAGGCGGCCCGGTCGGTGAACGCGTCGCTGGCCGGACGGCTGGATCCCGTCCTGGCCCATCACCGGGAGCATCTCGCCGTCCTGAAGCGGCACTACGTGCCGGGGTCGGGTGATCGGGCCGACGAGGGCGGCGCCATTCCCCCTCCCACCGCCTCGCCCGTCCCTCGGGGCTCCGGCGCCCTCGTGGTGCTGCGGGAGGCGGAGGAACGTGCCGCCGAACAGCGCAGGGCGGAGGCGGCCAAGGCGGCTCCCGGGCTGGCCCAGCTGCTGGCGAGCATCGGCGCGTGCGAGGCGGGCCATGCGATGCGGGTGAAGGGCCAGGCTCCGGCGGTCCGGTCGAAGTCCGGCGCCGAGGCCGTCCAGACGGCGCTGGCCGCCGAGCACGCGGCCGTGTACGGGTACGGGGTGCTCGGGGCCCGGCTGCAGGGGCCGCTCAGGCAGATGGCGAAGGCCGTCTGGAACGCCCACCGGGCCCAGCGCGACGCGCTGATCTCGCTCCTGACCGGCACGCCGGTCGCCGCTGCGGCCGTGTACGAGCTGCCGGTCAAGGTCACCTCGGCGCGCAGCGCGGCCCAGCTCGCGGCGGTCCTGGAGGACGATCTCGTCCCCGCCTACGTCGGTCTCGCCGGCGTGTCCGCCCCTGACCTGCGGGCCTTCGCCGCCGACGGCGCGCAGCGGGCCATGGCCCGGTCGGCGGCCTGGCGCACCAAGGCGGGCGTCGCGGCGCCGCGGAACGCGTTCCCGGGGCTGCCGTCCACGGCGCTCTCCCCGCGCTCCGAAGCGGGCGAGTGATCTTCCGCACGGTGGGAACGAATCGCCCGGTTTATCGCGTTCATCCCTTTACATGGGGATGACTCGGGGGAGGAGTCCAGACCGGCATGACCACCATTCCTCAGCGAAGCGCCCTCGACGAACTCCGGGCCGCCTACCACGAACAGCTGAACCAGCTCGCCGCCGAGCGCGACGCCGCCCGCCGCCAGGCACGCAGGGCCCAGGCCCAGGCCGACGTGGCGCGGGCCGACCTCGCCAGCCTGAAGAGCCGCGTCCACGAGCTGCTGAACGCCGCCGCGCGGCACCTGCCGGATCTTCCGGCCGTGGAGGCTCCCAAGGGCTCGGGGGCTCAGCGGGCCCTTCCCGCCGCGCCCGCCACCGCCGCTGATTCCGCGGATTCCGAAGGCTCGGCGGAACGTCCGGCGCGAGCCGCCTGACCCGGGAGGAACGGCCCCCGCAAGGGCCGTCGGTGACCGCCGGGAACGCCGTTCCCGGCGGTCACCGCCGTCTGGCACGAGGCTGCGGGGCGAGGGCTGTAAGGTCGGGCGAATGACCGCGTACGGCCTTCTCGTCTCCCCCTCCCACAACCGGGTCTACGCCCAGGCCGCCGCCGGGCTGGTGAAGGCGGAGCTGACGGTGTTCGGCGAGCGGGCGCTGGGCGGGCGCGTCCGCGACATCGAGGAGACCGCGATCGGCGGCGTCCCGTACGTGACGTTCTCCGCCGACGAGCTGACGGACCAGGACGTCCGCCTCCTGTCGAACCTCTCGTCGCTGTACGCGCTGTTCCAGATCGAGGGCGGGCTTCTGCGTCCCGTCGCGCTCCAGCCGCTCGACCTGTTCGGCAGCGACCTCCTCACCATCCAGAAGTACTCCGGCAAGACGAACGAGTACTTCACCAAGCTGCTGCTGAACGTCACCGCCATGGCGACCGACTCCCCCATGGACCTCGTCGCCGGGCGTCCGCGCGTCCTCGACCCCATGTGCGGCCGGGGCACCACCCTCAACCAGGCCATGATGTACGGGCTGGACGCCGCCGGAATCGACATCGACGGCAAGGACTTCGACGCCTACGCCGCCTTCATCAAGACCTGGCTGAAGAACAACCGGGTCAAGCACCAGGCCGAGGTCACCAACATCAGGCGGGAGAAGGCCGTCCTCGGACGGCGCCTGCACGTGACGCTCGGGGCGTCCAAGGAGCGCTACAAGAGCGGCGAGACGATGGAGATCACCGTCGTGAACGCCGATTCGCTCAACGCCGGGAAGTTCTTCCGGCCGGGCTCGTTCGACCTGATCGTGACGGACGCGCCGTACGGCGTGCAGCACGGAAGCCGTCCCAGGGGCGCGCAGAGGCAGCAGGGGCGGAGGGGTAAGCCGCAGGACAAGCCGCAGTTGTCGCGCAGCCCGGTCGAGCTCCTCACGGCGGCCGTGCCCGAATGGGCCCGGCTGCTGCGCTCCGGCGGCGCCATCGGCATCTCGTGGAACACCTACGTGGGCCGCCGTGAGGAGCTCGCGGACGTCCTCGCGTCCAGCGGGCTGGACGTCCAGGACTCCGACGCCTACCGCGGGTTCCGCCACCGCGTCGACCAGGCCATCACCCGCGACCTCATCACCGCCCGCAAGCCCTGATCATCGCCCGTCGGCCCGATCGGCTGGTCATGGAGCGTGCCAGCGTTCGATGTGCGGGAGCAGCTCGTCCAGGCCGTGGATGAGGGCGTCGGGCGGCGTGAGGCCGGGCCGCTCGAAGGCGTGGGTGGTCTGGTGCCGGATCTGGACGGCGCGCAGCCCGGCGGACTTGGCGCCGTGGATGTCGTCGTAGGGGCGGTCGCCGACGTACACGCAGGAGGCGGGGTCGGTGGCGCCGACGGCGTCCATGGCGGCGCGGAACGCCTCGGCGTGCGGCTTCGTCCAGGGGATCTCGCTGGAGTAGACGGCGCCGTCGAGCAGGTGCAGGACGTCGTCGCGGGCGAAGATGCGCTCGTGCAGGTCGCGCGACCAGATGGTGTTGGACAGGACGCCGACCCTGATGCCGCGGTCGCGGAGGGCGTTGAACAGGCCGGGGACGGCGGGGTCGGTGTGGGTGTGCGGCGTCCAGGTCTCGAAGTGGGTGGCGAGGAGTGGCTCGGTGGGCTCGACGCCGGCGATCTCGAAGACCTCGGCGAGGGTGGCGCTGCGGTGCTCCTCGGAACCGCGGCGGAACAGCTCCAGCTCCGCCTCGGCGAGCGCCGCCGCGGCCTTCTCGACGTCGTCCGGGGGGAGGTGGGCGGTGCAGATCGCGCGCCACATGTCGGCCAGTTCGATGTCGTGCCAGGGGGTCAGCGTGCCGCCCCAGTCGAAGATCACAGCTTGTACGCCCATGCTCCGGATCGTAACCACCCGTCCGGCATGGGCGATCACACTTGACCGCGATGCCCGGGGAGTAGGGCGGCCGTCAGCGGGGATACCGGTCCGATCAGCGGAAACCGACGCGAACTGGAGGAACCATGAGGGCGCGCAAGCCCGGTGAGGCCAGGGACTTCCGCGACGACATCGACGACATGGGCGACAACACCCAGGACGAGCAGATCGGCCTGACGGAGGAGTACGTCACCGACCCGCCCGAG
Organism: Actinomadura sp. KC216; assembly: GCF_004348535.1. Taxonomy (GTDB): domain Bacteria; phylum Actinomycetota; class Actinomycetes; order Streptosporangiales; family Streptosporangiaceae; genus Spirillospora. The sequence continues at coordinate 6,033 of NZ_SMJX01000181.1, read as the reverse complement.
GAGCTGGAGATCGAGGAGCCGCGGCAGAGCAGGGACGGGCTGGGCATCACCGAGTACGAGCGGCAGGAGGCCCGGGAGGACGACGACGAGCGGCCCCACCCGGACACGCCCGCCGAGTCCGACGCCGTCAACCCCACCCGGAGACCGTGAACAACCCCCCGGAGACCGTGACCCCCGGCCCGGCCTGATCAGACGGGGCTGTTCTCCGGGGCCTTGAGGCGGGCCAAGACCTGGAGAGGGTCGGCCAGTACTTCGGCGAAGGCGAATTCGGCCGCGCCCACCAGGGTGGTGTCGTCGCCCAGGGCGGCGGTGCGGAGTTTCACCTTCTCGCGGGGGGCGGCCAGGGCGCCCGTAGCGAGAACGCTGCGAACCTGGGCGGCGGCACCCAGGTAGATGTCGCGGAGCGTCCCGCCGAAGACGACGAGGCCGGGGTTGAAGATGTTGACGAGGTTGGCGACGCCGAAGCCGAGCCACGTGCCGACGCGCTGCAGGGCCTCGCGCGCGACGATGTCGCCGGCGTCGGCGGACGCGACGATGTCGCGGACGGCGTCGCGCCCCGGCTGGCCCGGGATCTCCTCGCGTCCCGCGTGGGCGAGGAGGGTCCGCTCCCCCACCTCGGCCTCCAGGCAGCCCTTCGAGCCGCAGGCGCACGGCCGCCCGCCGGGATTGACGATCATGTGGCCGATCTCGCCGCCGTAGCCCTCGTCCCCGGCGAGCAGCCGGCCGTGCGCGATGATGCCGCCGCCGACGCCGACGTCGCCGTGCAGGTAGATCAGGTTGTCGGAGTTCACGCCAGCGCCGCGCTCGTGCTCGGCGAGCGCGCCGAGATTGGCGTCGTTGCAGACGGAGACGGGGATGCCGAGGCCGAGGCGGCGCGACAGCAGGTCGCCGAGCCGCAGGTCGCCGACGTCGAGGTTGGGGCCGAACATGATGGTGTCGTCGGAGCGGCGGACGGTCCCGGGGAACCCGACGGCGGCGCCGACGCAGACGGCGTCCCGCTCGGCCTTGCGGACGAGGGAGCGCGCCCCGCCGACGAGCACGCCGATCAGGTCGGCGGGGTCGGAGTCGCGGGACCGGACCCCTTCGCGGCGGTCCAGGACGACGCCGCCGAGCCCCACCCGCGCGACGACGAGCCGGTCGACGCCGACCTCGAACGCGAGGACGTAGACGCGGGTGGACTCGGGCCGGACGACCAGCGACGGGCGCCCGGCGCGCCGTCCGGGTCCGCGGGGCAGCTCCTCGCGGACGAGCCCGGCGGCGGTGAGGTCGGCGGTCAGCGCCATGATCGTGCTGCGGTTGAGGCCGAGGGACTCGGCGAGCGTGGCCCTCGACGCGGGCCCGCGCAGGTGGACGAAGCGCAGCAGAGTACCGAGGTTGTGCCGCCGGATGTCCTCCTGTGACGGCCCGCCCTTCATCATCGGACCGGCCCGGGTCGGCCGAGGCCCAGGTCGCCGCTGGTGCCCGAGGTGATCAGCTCCACGACCTGCCGGTGCGTGACGTCGGCGGTGCTGACCTGCGCGGCCATCCGGCCGAGGTACAGCGCGGCGATCCGGTCGGAGACCGCGAAGACGTCGTTCATGTTGTGCGAGATCAGCACGACGGCGAGGCCCCGGTCGGCGAGCCGCCGGACGATCTCCAGCACCTGCTGGGTCTGCGCGACGCCGAGCGCGGCGGCGGGCTCGTCCAGGATCACGACCTTGCTGTCCCACAGGACGGCGCGGGCGATCGCGACGGTCTGCCGCTGCCCGCCGGACAGCGTCGAGATCCGCCGCCGGACGGACCCGATCGTCCGGACGGAGAGGCCCGACAGCGTCGTGCGGGCCATCTCCTCCATCGTGTCCTCGTCGAGCGCGAGGCCGCGGCGCTGCTCCCGGCCGAGGAAGAGGTTCTCGACGATGTCGAGGTTCTCGCAGAGCGCGAGGTCCTGGTGGACGATCTCGATCCCGAGCCGGGTGGCGTCGCGGGGGCTGGAGACGCGCACCGGGCGTCCCTCGAAGCGGAACTCGCCCGCGTCGAACGGGTGGATGCCGCCGATGCACCGGACCAGGGTGGTCTTCCCCGCGCCGTTGTCGCCGACGAGCGCGGTGACCTCGCCCGGGTACGCGGAGAACGCGACGTCGTGCAGGACCTTCACGGAACCGAAACTCTTGTCGATGCCGCGCAGATCCAGAGCTGGCGTCACTGACATGCCGAGGGGCTCCCACCGTGCCGCACCGCCGCCGCGCGCCAGGCGGTCGTGGTCCGTGAGCGTATCAGCAGCGTTCCACGGCCCGGAACCGTCGTCCGGGCGGCCCCAGGCGGGCGGAGAAGGGGAGCCGGCGGGGCGGGCCGGCGGCTCCCGCCCGTTCGCGGCCGGGTTCACGGTCATCTCCCCGTGCTCGACCGCCGGCGCCTCGCCAGCGCGTCGATGCTCGCCGCCAGGAGGAGCACCAGCCCGGTGATCAGGTAGCTGAGGTAGGCGCTGGTGCCGAGCAGCCCGAGCCCGTTGTCGATGAGCGCGATGACGAGCCCGCCGAGGACGGCGTCGCGCGCCTTGCCGCGCCCGCCGAACAGGCTCGTCCCGCCGATGACGGCGGCGCCGACCGCGTACAGCAGCGTGTTCCCGCCGCCCGCGCTGGTGGCGACGGAGTTCAGCCGGGACGCGGCGACGATGCCACTGACCGCCGCCAGCCCGGACGCGATCATGAAGACGGAGATCCGGATGCGGGTGACGTTGATCCCGGCCCGGCGGGCGGCCTCGGCGTTGCCGCCGACCGCGTAGATGTGCCGCCCGTAGGCGGTCCGGCCGAGCACGAACGTGCAGACGATCAGCAGCGCGCCGACCAGCGGCACGCCCCACGGGATGCCGCCGAGCGTGATCAGCGGGCTGGGGGCGCGGTCCAGGCTGAGCACGTAGGTGCTGATCAGCAGGGCCGCGGCGACGACGGCGCACTGCGCGATGACGAACTCGACCGGCTTGGAGTGCAGATGCCGGACGCGCTGGCGCCGCCACCGCAGCAGCTGCGCCGCGGTGTACCCGGCGGCGCAGACGCCCGCGAGGGCCCAGCCGAGCCAGATCGGCATGTTCTTGTTGGACAGCGCGACGATGACGTCGTCGCGGACGGGCACCGTCCCGCCCTCGCCGATCAGCCGCAGCGTGACGCCCTGCAGGCCGAGGAAGAACGCGAGCGTGACGACGAACGACGGGATGCGCAGCACGGACACCAGCCACCCGATGGCCGTGCCGATGACGATGCCGATCGCGATGCCGCTCAGCACGGCGGTGTACCAGGGCTGCCCGGCGTCGGTGATGAGCTTGGCGAGCACCGCCGCGCACAGCCCGCTGGCGACGCCGGCGGCGAGGTCGATCTCGCCGAGGAGCAGCACGAACACCAGGCCCATCGCGAGGATCGTGATGGGCATCGCCTGCACGGACAGGTTCGCCATGTTGCCCGTGCTGAGGAACGTGCCGGGCTTCAGCACGGTGAACAGCACGACCAGGGAGACCAGGCCGAGGACGGCGGGCAGCGCGCCGAGCTCGCCCGCCTTGATCCGGTGCCAGTAGTCGAGCAGCGCGGACGCCATGTCGTGCTCGCGCCGGTCGGTGGCGAAGTCCGCGTCCGCGAGGGTCATGGTCTTGGCGCCCTTGGTGAGGTCGTCCGGGATGTCGGTGGACACCTGCGTCCTCCCTTCAGATGTTCTCGGCGGCGGTCCGCGGCGCGAGGCCGAGATCGCCGGAACGGCCGGCGGTGATGAGTTCCACGACCTGGCCGGGGGTGACGTCGGCGCGGGCGACGTCCGCCGCGACCCGGCCGAGGTAGAGGGCGGTGATGCGGTCGGCCACCTCGAACACGTCGTTCATGTTGTGCGAGATGAGCACGACGGCGTGGCCGGTGTCGGCGAGCCGCCGGACCAGGTCGAGGACCTGCCGGGTCTGCGCGACGCCGAGCGCGGCGGTGGGCTCGTCCAGGATGACGACCTTCGACTTCCACAGCGCGGCCTTCGCGATCGCGACGGTCTGCCGCTGCCCGCCGGACAGGCTCGCGACCTGCTGCCGGACGGACTTGACCGTGCGGATCGACAGCCGCGCGAGCGTCTCGCGGGCGGCCTCCTCCATGGACGGCTCGTCCAGGACGAGGCCCTTGCGGCGCTCCCGGCCGAGGAACATGTTCTGCACGATGTCCAGATTGTCGGCGAGCGCGAGGTCCTGGTAGACCACCTCGATGCCGAGTTCGGACGCGGCGCGCGGGCCGTCGACGGTCACCGGGCGCCCGTCGAACTCGATCCGCCCGGAGTCGAAGGGGTGGATCCCGGCGATGCACTTGATCAGCGTGGACTTGCCCGCGCCGTTGTCGCCGACGAGGGCCATCACCTCGCCGAGCCGCACCGTGAAGTCGACGTCGTGCAGCACATGGACGGCGCCGAAGCTCTTGTTGAGCCCGGTCAGGCGGAGGACGGGGTCTCCGTTGTCTGCCACGTGTCTCCTTCCGTGTCTCCCTGACGGGTGGTGCTCGTGGCGGGCCCCTGCGTCCCGGGTTTCCGGGGTGAGCCGGGACGTCCCCAGCGGATCGGGGCCCGCCACGAGGTCAGCGCGGGCGCGCTATCGGATGCCCGCGTCCGCGCACTTGGCGGCGTAGGCGCCCTTGCAGAGGTCCGCCTTCTTGATGAAGCCGTCGTCGACGACCTGCTTGACGTTGTCCTTGAAGACGGGGATGGGGGTGAGCAGCACCGACGGGACGTCCCGCTTGCCGGTCGGGTCGTTGACCGTGCCGTTCGTCTCGGCCTTCCGGCCGTTGATCAGGGACACGGCGAGCTTGGCGGCGGCGTCGGCCTCCTGCTTGACGGGCTTGTAGACCGTCATGCACTGGTTGCCGTCCAGGATGTTCTGCAGGCCCTCCAGCGTCGCGTCCTGTCCGGTGACCGCGACCTGGCCGGCCTCCTTGTTCTTCTTGAGGATCGACACGACCGCGCCGCCGAGCGCGTCGTTGGCGGCGACGACACCGTCGATCTTGCCCTGCTGCTCCGTCCACATCTGCTCGAAGATCGTGGCGGCCCGCTCGGCCTTCCACTCCGGGACGGCCTGCTCGGCGACCTTCGTGTAGGTCGCCGCCTTGTCGAGGACGCTGTGCGCGCCCTGGGAGAACAGGGTCGCGTTGTTGTCGGTCGGCGCGCCGTTCAGGTAGACGATGTTCGACTTCTTCTCGCCGAGGCACTTCTGCAGGCCCCTGCCGAGCTCCTCGCCGACCTTCACGTTGTCGAACGACACGTAGTAGTCGGCGACGCCGCCGAGCGTGAGCCGGTCGTAGTCGATGGTCTTGACGCCCTGCGCCTGCGCCTTGCGCTGGACGGCCGCCGCGGAGTTGGAGTCGAGACCGTCCACGATCAGGACGGTGACGCCGCTGGTGAGCATCTGGTCGGCGATCGTCTGGAAGCGCTGCGCCGAGCCTTCGGCGTTCTGGATGTCGTAGCCGACGCCCGCCGCCTTGAACGCCTGCTCCAGGTAGGGCCGGTCGAAGCTCTCGTACCGGACGGACGACGTCGTGTCGGGCAGGATCACGCCGACCTTGCCCTTGGCCGATTCGGAGCCGCCGCCGGACTCGCCGGAGTCGTCCCCGCACGCGGTGAGGGTGAGCGCCGCGGCCGCCGTGAGCGCCGTCAGGCTGAGGATCCCCTTGCGCATAGCCCGGGTCCTTTCTGGGGGTGGCCGCGCCGTGCCGCGGCCGGGGGGTGAGGCCGAGATGCCGGTGCCCGAGGCCACCGACGGGAATGTTGTGCCCCGCAACATATGTCGGCCTTGTCCGTCACGCCAGACCCAGTTCCCGCCTGATTTGTTGTCGGCGGTAACAATCATGTAACGCGAGATCAATGGGAACGTCGCCCTCGCCCACGAGGCCGCCAGCCACGGGCACGTACCGGGCGCGGCACGTCCGAATGTTTGGCGCGCCAACATTCACCCGCCCGGCGCGTGGCCGTACCAGGGCAAGAGCAGCCGGGGCGGCAAGTTCAACCAGCGCGATCAGCGCGCGGCACGACCAGCCCGCAACGCGATCGGGG
>NZ_SMJX01000180.1 GCF_004348535.1 Actinomadura sp. KC216 | reverse complement strand
GAGCGGGGCCGTCCCGGGGAGCTCGGGGGAGGTCTCGGCGGGCGGGTGGTCGCCGTTGGACGAGGCGGCCAGGCCCGTCACCCAGCCGAGCAGGTCCGCGACGTCGGCGGGGTCGGACGCGAGGCCGGACGCGAAGTAGCGCACTTGGCCCGCGACCTGGTCGAGCGTCCGGACGGTGTTGCCGAGCCCGACGCGGCCGAGCCAGGCGCGCAGGTCGCCGTCCTCGGCGAGGCAGCGGCCGATCTCCGTGCGGGCCAGCAGGTCGGTCTTGGTGACGACGACGGCGACCCGCTTCTGGTGCCCCTGGTCGGGACGGGAGCGCAGCTCGTTCAGCACCCGCTGCAGGGTGTCGGCCGGATCCTCCTCCGACGACACGGCCGCCGTGTCGACGTACTCCCGCTCGTCGGCGGTCAGGGCCCTGCGCAGCTGGGGGAGGGCGAACGGGTCGACCACGAACAGCAGCGCCTCGCTGTGGTCGAGGTAGCGCAGCGACTCGACCTCGGTCGCGCCCGTGTAGTGCTCTCCGGCCGGGTCGAACAGGTAGAGGATGCGGCGGGCGCGTCCGGGCAGCTCGATGTCCACCATGGTGGCGAGCGGCAGCTCCGGGCCGGTCTTGGCGAGGCGCCCGCCGCGCTGGAACTCGTGGATCGCGCCCGCGTACGCCTGCGCGTGCCGCTGCTCCACGAACGCGAGCCGCCCGTGGACGGCGCGCACCCGCGAGTGCAGCGCCCGGATGCCGAGGACCATGAACGTCGTCTTCCCGGCGGCCGGGCCGCCGACGAACGGGAGCGGTTCGACGCGGACGCGCCCGATCCGTTCTGGTAGCCGTCCGCCGCAGTGGGGGCAGTAGGCGGCCAGGCGGAACCGTCCGAGCGGGACGGTCGTCGGCAGCCGCGCCCCGCACCGGCAGACGTGCCGGAACGCGCCGCCCGAGCCGGGCGTGAGATGCCGGTGCCGCGCGCCACATCCCGGGCACTCGTACTCCGGCAGCGCGATCCGCTCGTAGCAGAACGGGTGCGGGCAGGTCTGCAGGATCCGCCCGTATGCCATGAACACCCGCTCCACCGCCGCGAGGACGAGCACGCACACCAGCCAGACCGCGAGCCCGGCCGCGGCGACGACCCCGTACAGGACGGTCAGCGCGAGCACGAACCCGCACGCCGGGACGGCCGCCGCGACGATCCCCGCGCAGAGCGCCAGCCAGATCGGGAAGACGAAGAACCCCCAGAGCCCGCCGAGCAGGACCCGGGTCAGCCTGACGATGATGCCCCTGGCCGTCCGGTACACCTGCGGGACGACCGTGCGGCTGATCGTCCACCAGTCGCGCCACACCTGGCCGAGCAGGTAGTGGCGGTAGGAGACCTTCGGCTCGGCGACCGGCGAGGGCCCTTCGAGGGTGGACGGCGCGAGCGTCCGGCACGCGTGCAGGTAGTACAGGCCGAGCGCGGCGACCCCGGCGACGACCAGCGTCCCGGCGAACAGCACCGGGAACACGTACATGAACCCGAGCCACATCGCGGCGCCCCACACGACGATCAGCAGCAGCACGATGATGGGATGCACGGGGCTCACCTCCCCCCGCGGGCGGGGTCGTCCTCGGCGAGGAGGTCCCGCAGCGCGGCCCGGAGCCGGGGGCTGCGCGCCAGGCGGGATTCGAGCTGCTTCGCCGCGAGCCACCGCCCGGCGGCGGCCCGCGCCCACGCCTCCAGCGCCGGTTCGGCGCGGCCGCCCGCCTTCAGCCGCAGGACGACCTCGACCAGCTCGTTGCGCTGCTCGATCTCGGCGCCGCGCAGCGGGGCGCGCCCGGCGCGGGCGCGCGCGGGCAGCTCGGCGGTCCACTGCGCGCCGAGCCGGGCGCGGGCGCTCTCGGACAGCTCCGCCAGCAGCTCCGCGCGGAACGCGGGCGCGCGCCGCGCCAGCCGCCGCGCGGCCCCGACGAACGCCTCCCCGGCGAGCTGCGAGGTCGCGCCGTCCGCGGCCGCGATGTCCTCCAGCGCCCGCGCGGCGCGCGCCGGGCCCGCGGTGATCGCCTTCCCGTACGCCTCGACGAGCGCCGCGTCGCGCACGGACCGCCCGTCCGGCATCAGCTCCCGGACCCGTTCCGCGAGCCGCAGCGCCGCCGGTTCGGCGAGGCGCTCGCCGCCGGGGAACGCGAGCCTGGTGAACGTCCGGGACGGCAGCCCGGCCAGCGCGGGACGCTCCGCCACCGCCTTCCCGTGCGCGTCGAGCAGATCGGCGCATTCGCCGGCGGACGGGGGCGTCTCCCAGACCTCGCGCAGCGCCGCGTCGACGCCGGGGCCGTCCAGCCGGAGCAGCTCGCCGGTGATCGTGACCCTGCGTTCGGGGGCCCGCCGCCCGATGGACGCCAGCACGGCGCACGCGACGGCGGGCGCGGCGCGCAGCCGCTCGGCGTGCTCGGAGAGGAGGTCGCAGTTCCCGGGTGTGAGGGCCGCGGCCCGTTCCCGCTCGCCGAGGTCGGACAGGCCGGAGATCACGCCGTCCAGGAGGGCGTCGCGGAGTGCGGTGGGGCAGCCGGTGAGCGCCTTGCCCAGGTCGGCGGCCCCGGCCTGCGTACAGCGCGCGGCGGACGCCGTGACCTCGGCGGGATCCAGCGGCACTCCGGCGCGTTCCGCCACCCGGGCCGCCGCGACCACGGCGGCCAGGGACGGCGCCTTCGCCAGCGCGTCCAGGGCCCGGTCGGTGACGCGGAGCGAACACTGCCGCGCGACCTCGGACGCGCCCGCCGCCCGCGCCCGCTCGTGGACGGCGAGCGCCAGGTCCAGCCCCATGGACGGCACGCCGGGCACCAGGTCGCGCCACACCCACTCGGGGATCGCGGAGCCGTGCCGCGACATCAGCTCCGCCGCCGCGGCCTCCTCGGCCGGCGTGACGGTCGCGTCCCCGCGGCATAGGGCCAGCAGCGCGGCGGCGCCCTCCTGCGCGGGGTCGTTCAGCGGCGCCAGCTCGCCGAGCGCGTCCAGGCCGCCGAAGTCGGAGTCGCGCCAGCAGCCCGCGACCGTCCGGGCGAACCGGCTCGCCGTCCCGGCCGGGGCGCCGTCGCGGAGGTCGAACGCGGACGCGTGCGACGCGTGGTGCTGCGCCGCCGCCCAGATCGCCGGAGTCGTCCCGACGAGGCGCTGGGCCGCGCCATCAGGGTCGGCGGTGTAGGTGACGAAGGAGAGCCGCGCCGCCGCCGCGACCGGCAGCGAGTACGACACGACCGCGATCCAGCGCGCGATCAGCTCGACGTCGTCGGAGACCAGCACGACGCGTCCGTGGCCCCGGCCGAGGACGTCCGCGACGGCGTCGACCAGGTGGCCGAGCAGCGCGTACGGGTCGCCGGGGCCGGACGCCGCCGCGAGCCACGCGGCGAGCGCCTCGGGGTCGAGCGCCGAGCCCGGAGTCAGGTCGTCCAGCCGGTCGAGGACGCTCTCCGGCGCGGGATCGTGCGTCCAGTGCGGGGCGTGCCAGAGCTCGGCGGGGCGCAGGCCCTCCAGCTCGTCCGGCTCGGCGACGACGGCGTGCGCGAAGAAGTTGCCGTAGCGGCCCGAGTAGTCGCGGCCGAGGTAGCGGCAGCGCAGCAGCAGCGGGCGCCCGTCCACCCGGTCGTACAGCAGCGACACGGGGAACCCGCCCAGCTCGGACTCGTCGGGCGACAGCGGCGCGTCCGGCGGCGGCCGGTACGACAGGTACGGCGTCACGCCCGCCCGCACCCCGTCCGGCAGGCCGGGCGTCTCCGCGACGAACTGGAACCCGGCCCGGCCGGTGGGCCCGCGCCGCGCGGAGGTGTAGTGCAGCTGCCAGGCCACGCCTAACCACCTCCGGGGCGGACGCCCTCGAGCATCCCGAACCGGTACAGCAGCCACAGCAGCGGATCCTCGGCCCGGTACGGCCGGACGCCGCCCGCCCCGACCCGGTCCGCGTCGGGGACGCCGCCGAGCGCCGACAGCCCGAACAGCGCATGGTCGGCGTACTGCTGCCCGAGGTAGGTGTCGAGCTGCCCGGCCTGCCAGTCGTGCAGCAGCGCCCTGACCTGCTCGTTCACCGCGTCCCTGTCGTCCAGGTCGAGGACGCCCGACCCCGACCTGGAGCGGTGCAGCGCCGACTGCTTCAGCAACCCGGGCCGCAGCACGTCGATCTTGGTGAGCGCGACCGCGACCGGGACGGGCAGCGGCTCGCCCGGACGCGTCCCGTGCCGCTGCCGCAGGGTCTCGGTGACGCGGGCGATGATGTTCAGCGGCTCGCTGTCGGGATCGTCCCCGGCGCCGCGCGGCGCGGCCACGGCGTCGCGCACGCCCGTCCGCGCGCCGGGCAGCTCCAGCGGGTCGACCAGGAACACGATCGCGTCCGCCGCCTCCAGGTACCGCAGGTGCAGGTCGGTGACCTCGCGGCTGCGGAGGTCCTCGCCCGCGGTGTCGAACAGCACGAGCGCCAGCGAGTCGTTGCGCGGGCGCGCGAACCGTCCCCGCCGCCCCCGCCGCGTCCGGGTGAGCAGGTACACCAGCGGCTCGCGCGGGCCGGTCGCCGCGCTGGCCGTCGTCGGCAGGAGCCGCCGCTCCTCCAGCAGCGGGCGCGCGAAGTCGCGCTTGTACCGCTCGATCGTGCGGTCGTCGCAGGCGACGAGCGACGCGTCCAGCTCCGTCCCGACGCGGTTCATCAGCTCGTGCAGCAGGACGGCGATGTAGGTGCTCTTGCCCGCGTTCTTCGCGCCGACCAGCGCCACGATCCGGCCGGGGGAGTCGCAGTACGCGGACGGCAGCGGGTTGTGGCACTCCGGGCAGGCCCGGTTGCCGGTCGCTAGGCCGCACTCGGGGCATTCGGCGCGCCCCTTGCGCCCGGACGCGGCGAACACCGGCGGCAGCGACGCGCCCGCCGTCGAGCCCGTGTACGCGGCGAGCGCCTCGTCCAGGACGGGCGCGCAGCCCTGCCGCCGCCCCGCCTGCCCGCGGCACCGGAACAGGATCCGCTGCGGCGCGACCGACTCGAAGCAGTAAGGGCACGTGACGCCGTTCTTGGGGGCGCGCGGCCTGGACGGCACCCCGGGGAGGCCCACGCGGGCGAGCGGCCTGGTCATCGGGTGACCTGGAGCCGGCGGACGGGGGGATCGGTCAGCTCGACCACGTCGTCGTCGGCGAAGCAGCGCAGCCAGTACGGCCCGGACGCGTCCGGCACGGCCAGCGACAGCTCCCCGGGGACCGGCACCTGCTCCCACGCGCCGAGCGTCTCGCCGTCCGCGGCGCGGTGCGGCATGACCCGGCCGGTGCGCAGCACCAGCGACAGCCGCGCCACCCGCAGCGGGCGCGACGACGTCAGCCGGATCGTCAGGTACCGCCGCCACGGCGGGCCCGACCGCTCCACGTCGTAGCGGACGATCGCGCGGGCCGCGACGGTGGCGGTCACCGGCGGGCCCGTCACCCGCGCGCCGCCGACCGTCCCGGCCGCCGCGACCGACAGCTCGACGGGCTCGTCCTCCGGGACGGGCAGCCGGATCCCGCCCTGCGTGTCGTAGGCGGCGCGGGTCACGGTCTCCGACGGCGGCGGGTCGGCGATGTGCAGGGCGTCCCGGCCGATCCGGTAGGCGAGGTCGACCTCGGCGACGTCCGGCGGCCAGTCGAACCCGACGTGCACGTGGTCGCCGCGCCGCTCGGCGATCAGGCGGCGCGGCGGCGGCAGGTTCACGTGCCGGTGGTACGCGCCGATCGCGGCGGCGCCCTCCGCCACCGACACCGCGAGCAGCCACCCGCTCGCGCCCGGCCGCACCGCGAGCCCGCCCGGCACCGGCGTGCACGCCAGCCGCCGCGTCTCCCGCCGGACCTCCTCCAGCGGGACGAGCGCGCTGCGCGGCCACGGCGGCGGCCCCTCCGACAGCACCAGCTCGACCGTCCCGGTCCCCGGCGGGTCGAACCGGACCGTGACCAGCCCCGGATCGGACGGATCGGTCTCGGCGGCCAGCTCGAACACCGGCTCGGGCGCCGCGCTCGGCGTGACCGAGGCGCGCACCCCGTCCGTCACGACCTCCCGCCCGGACGGGTCGAGGTAGACGGCGGCGATCCGGTAGTGGTGCGTCCGGCCGTTGGGCACGCGCTCGCGGAACCCGTCGCGCCCCGCCGGGACGGCCCGCCCGTCCCGGACGACGACGACCCGCGCCGCCTCGGCCGGGCACCGCCACCGCCCGGTGACCTGGCCGTCCCCGGCGAGCAGCGCGACCTCGGCGGGCTCGGGCCGCACGAGCACCGGGCCCGCGACGGCGGGCGCGGCGACGGCGTCCCCGCGCACCGCGAACACCGCGTAGAACACCTGCTCGTTGACCGGCGGCCGCTCGTCCAGCGCCCCCTCCAGGGCGTGCCCGTCCCGCACGTCCCGGGGCGGCCGCCCCGCCCGCCGCACGACCCGGTAGGCCACCTCGCCCGCGGTGGAGGCGGACGGTTCCCACGAGAGCCGGACCACGGCACCGCCTGCGTCCACGTCGGCGCGGACGGCGGGCACCGGGCGCGGCGGCAGGCGCCGCAGCTGGGCCTGCGCGCCGGGGAGGTCGCGGACGAGGCGGAGCGCGTCGTCGAGGAGGCGGTGCGCGCGGTCGGGGTCGGGCTCGGCGGCGGCGGTCTCGCGGAGGCGCAGCGCCGTGTCGAGCCGGTGCCGGGCCTCGGCGGCGAGGACCTCCTCCTCCGAAGGGTCGGTCCCGGCGGCCGGGGGCACGTTCGCGGCGTCCGCCAGCTCCGCCGCCGCGAACACCTCCCCGGCGTCGAGCAGCGCGCGCAGGCGTCCCGCGAGGCCGCCGCCGGGGCCCGTCTCGCGGACGACGGCGAACACCATGCGGCGGGCGTCGCGCCGGTCGATGCCGAGATCGTCGGTCGCGTACCGCAGGAGGGCCTGCTCGGACGCCCGCTGCCGCAGCCGCTCGCGGAGCCGGTCGACGACGTCGAACAGCACCAGTTCGGGAAGCGGCGCGTCCGAGCGGAGCGCGGCGAGGATCGTGTCGGCGTGCGTGGTGCTCGTGTCGCGGCTGCGGCGGGCCCACTCCGCGGCGACGGCCGCGACCGCGTCGCCGTCGAGGCGGAAGGCCCCGCCGGGCGCGGCGAACCCGTCCAGCAGCCGGATCGCGCCGGTGAGCCGCCCGCCGAACACGAAGTCGGCGAGGTGCCGGGAGCCGAGGACGTCCAGCGACTCCTGGACCTTCCGGTACGCCGGGTAGGGCGCGGCCGCCGGCAGCGCGTCGGGCTCGCGGATCTCGATCCCGTCGGCGGCGGCGACCCGCTCCAGCTCGGCGCGGGTCACGCCGCCGGTGCGGGCGATGCCCTCGACCTCGGCGGGCGTCGCCATCTTCAGCGCCCCGGCCGCGTCGGCGAGCCGCGCGCGGGCCTCGCCGCGGCGCCGCTCGGTGCGCTCCCGCCCGCCGCGCAGCCGCGCCTCCAGGGGGCGCAGGTCGCCGCGCTCGGCGGCGGCGAACAGCGGCGCCAGCTCGCGGTGCTCGGCCTCCAGCCGGTCGATCAGCTTGCGGTACTTCAGCTGCCCGCGCGCCCGCCGCCAGCACTGCCGGACCTCCTTGACCCGCGCCGCGACCACCGGCCCTGTGAGGGGGCTGGAGGACGGTGGGTCGGGCAGGGCGTACCGGACGCGCAGGTCCTCGGGAGGCTGGTCGCCCGCCGCCCGGGCGGGCTCCAGGACCACCCGCCGGTAGTCGTCGTCGAACGCCACGGGCGCCTCCCGGCTCAGCTCACCTGGACCCGGGAGAGGGCCTTCCGGGAGCGCTCGACCTCCTCCTCGGACATGCCGCCGACGTCCACCTTCAGCTCCAGCCGCTCCCCGGTCTCCTTCTCCACGGCCGTGACGTTCAGCAGCCCGGACGCGTCGAGCGCGAACGTCACGCCGATCGGCCAGCCCGCCTTCTTGCCCGGCGGGACGCGGATCTCCCCGGTCGCGATCTCGGTGTTGTCGATCAGGTCGCCGGACTCGACCACGCCCGCCTGCTCCATCACCCGGATGTCGGCGGACGCCTGGTCGTCGTACACGGTGAAGAAGTCCTCGGTCTTCGCGGCGGGCAGCTCGTCGTTGGCGTGCACGAGGTGCGCGACGCTCTCCGCGCCGGTCTCCCGGTCGACCACGACGATCCCGAACGCGTGCGACGCGACCGTCTTGATCTGCCGCCCGGCGATCTGCTTCTGCTGCTCGGCGGACAGGCCCGCGCGGCTCGCCATCTCCTCCGCCCGCTCGGCGGCGCCCTCCCGGACGAACCGCCGGTAGGTCTCCTCGAACGCGTACAGCGCGGCGCCCTTGGCGACGGCGAGGTCGGGGTCCTGGAGGCGGGGCGGCAGGCCCAGCTCGGTCTCCAGCCGCGCCGCGACGACCGGCATCTTCGTGGACCCGCCGACGAGGACGAGGTCGTCGTAGTCGTCCACGCCCTTCTCGGCGGCGGTGGACAGCGTCCGGCCGGTGATCTCGACCGTGCGGTCGAGGAGGTCCTTGGTCAGCTCCTCCAGCTTCTCCCGCGTCACCTCGACCGACGCGACCCGCCCGCCGTGCATCACGCGGACCGTGTGCGCGGTGCGGGTGGTGAGCGACTTCTTGGCGTCCTCGGCATCGCGGCGGAGCTGCTGCTCGGTCTGCTTGTCGTCGAGCGGGTCCCCGGCGTCGGGGTGCTCGGCGCGGAACCGCTCGGCGAGGTGCTCGACCAGCCGCGCGTCCCAGTCGGCGCCGCCGAGCTCGTGGTCGCCGTCGGTGCACACCACCTCGATGTGCCCGCCGCGCAGCGCGATGACGGTGGTGTCGAACGTCCCGCCGCCGAGGTCGTACACCAGGATCGTGCGGTCCTGCTCGGGGTTGAGGACGCCGTAGGTGATCGCGGCGGCGATCGGCTCGGACACGACGTCGATGACGTTCAGCCCGGCGATCCGGCCCGCCTTGCGGGTCGCGTCGCGCTCGGCGACGCCGAAGTACGCCGGGACGGTGATGACGACGTCGCGGGTCTCCTCGCCGGTCGTGGTGCGCGCGTCCGTCGCCAGCTTCAGCAGGATGAACGCCGACAGCTCCTCGGGCGTGAAGTCGATCCCGTGGATGGGGCGGGTCACGTCGCGGCCCATGTCCCGCTTGATGAGGCTGACGACGTTGTCGGGCTCCAGGACGGCGGTGTCCTTCGCGGTGGCGCCGACGACGACGTTCTCGCCGCTCTCGAAGTACACGACGGACGGGGTGGTGTCGGTGCCCTCCAGGTTCCGCAGGACCGCCGGCCGCCCCACGTCGTCGATGGAGGCTATGCAGGAGTACGTGGTTCCCAGGTCGATCCCGTAGACGGCCATGTCCCTCTCACCCATCGGTCTTCTGCGTGTCGGCTCTCATCGTCTCGCCGTTCCCGGAGTTCCCGGCGTTCCCGGCGCCGTTGCGGCGATTCGAGCCGGCCTTGACGGCGCGTTCGGTCCCGTTCGACCCGGCCTCCGCCTTCGTCTCCGGCTTGTCGTGTGATTCGGGCTTTTCGTGCTTGGTGTCGAGTTTGCCGACGCGCACCGCCGCCTTGCGCAGCACCTTCCCGCTCTGCTCGAACCCGTCGGACTCGACGCCGGTCACGGTGCCGTCCCGGATCGGGTCGTCGACGGGCGTGACCGCGACCGGACGGTGCCGCGACGCGTCGTAGGGCGCGCCCGGCTCGACCGTGAACCGCTCCACGCCGAGCCGCGCCAGCGCGTCGGCGACGTCGTCGGCGACGGCCTCCAGCAGCAGCGCCGTGCCGCGCGGGTCGGGCGGCTCGGCCAGGTCGGCCGCGGCGAGCCGGCCGGACTCGCGGCGGGCCTGGTCGTGCAGCCGGTACAGCGCGGCGCGGACCGGCTCCAGCATCGCCTGCAGCTCGCCGCGCCGGAGCCGCTGGTTCTCCTCGTGCAGCCGGTCGATGACGGCCTCGCGGTGCGCGGCGCGCTCGTGCTCGCGGTCGAGGCGGGCGGCGAGCCCGGTGAGCGCGTCCCTGATGTCGGCGCGGAGCGCGTCGCCGTCCGCGCCGCCGGCCGCCTTACCGGCCGCCCCGCCGTTCGCCCTGCCCGGCGCGCCCGGCGGCGGGCCCGGCTCCGCTTCCGGCCCGGTTCCGGATTCCGCGCTGACTGGGGGTTCCCCGTCCCTCGACACGTGCAGTTACCTTAATGGTGGGCGACATGAGGCGATAGGCCCGCTGGTGACCTTCACTGGACTCTAGTTTGACCCGTGCCCGCCATTCCAGCACCGCCCGCGGCGCCGTTTTCCCGCGTCGTCACCCCTGGGTAACACGAACGAAACGGGTTCAGCGGAGGATGGGGGTCGCGGAGGGGGAACTGGAGGTGTGATGTTGCTGCGGATACGCGTTCGCCTGCCGGACCGTCCCGGATCGCTGGGGCAGGTCGCGCGCACTCTCGGAGCGGCGGGCGCGGACGTCGTGCAGATGGCCGTTCTGGAGAGGGACAACGGCCGGGCGATGGACGACTTCACGGTCGCGTGGCCCGCGGGCGTGGACACCGGGCGGCTGAGCGACGGGCTCGGCGCGGTGCCGGGGGTGGAGGTCGTCGGGGTCTGGCCGACGGCGGAGCCGCAGGGCGCGTTCCCGGACGCCGCCGTGATCGGGCAGGTCGCGGCCGTCCCGGAGCGCGGCGCGGAGATCCTCGCGGACGCCGTCCCGGCCATCCTGAGCGCCGACTGGGCGGGCCTCGCGGAACTGACCGCCGAGGGCGGCGCGGTGCTGACCCATGCCAGCGCGGGCGGCCGCTCTGACGCCGATCTGCCGGAGCTGCTGCCGCTGCGCCCGCGCGCCTTCACGGCGCCGGACGGCACGCGGTTCGCCGTGTGCCCGCTCGCCAAGGGCACCCTCGCGCTCGTCGTCGCCCGGACGGGCGCGCCGCCGTTCCACCGGACGGAGGTCTTCCGCCTGGAGCAGCTGGCGGGCGCGGCGGACGCGGTGCTGACCGGCGACCGCTCCGGACGCGCTGCCGTCTGACCGGCCGGGCTCACGCCAGCAGGCGGAGGACGTCGTCCAGGCCGGTGAGGCAGGCGCCGGAGCCGAGGCCCTGCGCGACGGTCGCGGCGGCGGCCGTGCCCCAGCGCGCCGCTTCCAGGACGTCCCGGCCGTGCGCGAGACCGGTGATGAACCCGGCGCAGTAGGCGTCGCCGCAGCCGGTCGTGTCGGCGACCTTGACGGGCAGCGCGGGCAGCCGGTGCACGGCGGGGGCGTCGGCGGGCCCGGTCGCGACGAGGCTGCCGTCGCCGCCGAGCGTGACGATCACCGTCCCCGGGCCCTGGGCGAGGAGCGTCCTCGCGGCCTTCTCGGGGTCGTCCTCGCCGGTCATCGCGGCGGCCTGCGCCTCGTTGGGCAGGAAATGGTCGACGTGGGGGAGGAACGCGGCGGCCCCGGCGAGGAGGTCGGGCATGGCCGACAGCATGCTCATGGTGACGACGGTGCCGCTCTCGCGGGCGGTGTCGAGCATCGCGAAGAACGCGGGGTCGTTGAGCCCGGCGGTGACGTCCGGGCCGCCGAGGTGCACCAGGCTCGCCGCGCCGAGCAGGCCGGGCCCGACCGCGCCGGTGGTGAGGGTCAGGTTGGCGCCCGGGGCGTGCAGGACCGGACGGCCGCCGCCGCTCCGCCCTTCAGGCGAGACCCGCCGCCCTCTGGACGGGATCGAGAGGATCGAGGCGGCGGTCTGCGCGGCCGTCCGCCGGACGAGCCCGCGCACGTCCACCCCGTTGCGGGACATGATCGTGACCAGCAGGTCGCCGAGGTCGTCGTCGCCGATCGCGCCGACGGAGACGACGTCGTTGCCGAGCCTGGCGAGGGCCACCGCGGTGCCCGCCGCGGCCCCGGCGGCGGTCACCCTGATCTCGTCGACCACGGCGACGGCCTCCGGCCCGCGGGGACCGTCGGGCACGGGACTGGCGAGCACGTCCAGGATGTGCGCGCCGACTGTCACAACCGCCATGACCGGACCCCTTAAAGATCGTCAGGGCCGTAGCGTAGCCGGGCAAGATCGGGAACGTGAAAGGTGTTCGTATGTTGTTGTCGGACGAAAGGGACGAACTAGGTGCGATCGGTCGGCGGCTGGCCGATACCGGTCTGGTCGTCGGCTCGTCCGGCAACATCAGCGTCCGGTCGGGCGACCTCGTCGCGGTCACGCCGGGCGGGATGAGGCTCGACCGGATGGAGCCCGCCGACTGCCCGGTCGTCACCCTGGCGGGCCGGGTGGTCGAGGGGGAGCGGGCGCCATCGTCGGAGACCCCGATGCACCTCGCGCTCTACGAGGCCACCCAGGCGGTGGCGATCGTGCACACCCACTCCACCTACGGCGTCGTCGTCGCGACGACCATGTCCGAGCTGCCGCCGGTCCACTACGGCACCCTGCTGCTCGGCGGCGTGGTGAAGGTCGCCGAGTACGCCACCTACGGGACGCCGGAATTGGCGGCCAACGTTCGCGTCGCCATGGCCGGAGGCATGCGCGCCGCGCTCCTGGCGAACCACGGCGGCGTCGCGATCGGCCGCGACCTGGACGAGGCGTTCGAGAACGCCCGGCTCCTCGAATGGCTCTGCGGCGTGTACGTCCGGGCCAGGGCGATCGGCGAACCGCGCGTCCTGACGGAGGAGGAGCTGGCGAAGGTGGCCGAGCGCGGCCTGGCGCCGCCCGGGTTCCCGGCGCCGTAGGTGGCGGGCCGTGGCAGGCTGAGGGGGTGCCGAAGCTTTCGCCGGACGAGGCGCGCCGGCTGCTGGCGACGGTCCCGGTCGTGCGGCTGGCGACCGTCGGGGAGGACGCGCGGCCCCATCTCGTCCCGGTGACGTTCGCCGTCCACCGCGGCGCGGTCTACACGGCCGTCGACCACAAGCCGAAGAGCACCAGGGACCTGCGGCGGCTCGCCAACATCCGCGCCAATCCGCGCGTCGCGCTCCTGGCCGACCACTACGAGGACGACTGGGACCGCCTGTGGTGGGTCCGCGTCGACGGCCACGCGTACATCGTCGAGGATCCCGCGCGCATGGCCGAGCCCGTCCGGCTGCTGGCCGAGCGCTACGCCCAGTACCGGGAGCGCCCGCCCGAGGGGCCGGTCATCGTCGTCACCATCCAGGCCTGGACGGGCTGGACGGCGACCGCGCCCTGACCGGCCGCCGCCCTCACGACTCCTTGAGCGAGCGGTCGAAGGCCAGGACGGCCTCGGCGACCTTCTCGGGGAAGTCCACGTGCGGCTGGTGACCGGCGCCGTCCACCAGGACGAGCTCGCCGTCCAGCCGGTCCCTGACCCACTCGGCCTCCGCGACCGGGTCGGGCCAGTCGATGTCGGCCGTCCCCATGACGACCAGCGCGGGCGCGGTGACCCGGCCGAGCCGCGCCTCGGACTCGGCGTGCGACATGTCCAGGTAGCGGGCGATGACCTTGGCACGGCCCGGACGCTTGAAGCTCGCCTTCAGCTTCGCCTTGTGCTCGGCGAAGTCCGCGGGCGGCGTCGGGACCCACTTCGGGTAGTACGACATGTAGAGCGGCACCGCCAGCCCCGGTACCCGCATCAGCGCGACGGTCAGCTTCTGCGAGAACCCGGCCTTGCCGTCCCGGACGAACGGTCCCGCCAGCACCAGGCCCCTGATCAGCTCGGGCGCCTCCGCGGCGACCCACACCCCGGCTGCGGCGCCGTTCGAGCAGCCGTAGACGAGGGCGGGCCCGGCGTCCAGGTGCCGCAGCAGCGCCAGCAGGTCGTGGGCGAGCGGCGTGCTCCCGTACTCGGGCCAGTCCGCGCTGGTGTCGCCCATCCCGCGCTGGTCGACGGTCACGACGCGGTACCCGGCGTCGAGCAGCGGCGGCTTGAGGAAGCGGAACTGCGACCGCAGGTCGAGCATGGACGGCAGGCACACGACGAGCGGCCCGTCGCCCTCGTCGTCGTAGGCGAGCCGCCCGCCGGGAAGGTCGAGGTACCGGGTCTGCTCGCTCATCGCGCACTCCTTGCCGTTTGTGTAGCTCTATAGCTAAGAACATTAGCTTCGATGCTACGCCAGGTCAAGCGGTCAGTCCCACGCGCCGCCGATCCCGGCCAGCCGACCGGCGTACTCGATGCGGGACGCCCACTCGCCCGGCCAGGCGTCCATCCCGAGGTGCGTGCCCGCGAACGCGCCCGCCAGGCACGCGATCGAGTCGGAGTCGCCGGAGCTGGCGGCGCCGCGCCAGATCGCCTTGACGGGCTCGTCCGGGAAGAGCAGGAAGCACAGCAGGCCGGTCGCCAGGGCCTCCTCGGCCGTCCAGCCCGCCCCGGTGGTCTCGCAGGGGTCGGACGCGCGGTCGCCGCGGGCGAGGGCCTCGTCCAGCGCGTCGAGGCGTTCGAGGCACTCGTCCCAGCCGCGGGCGATGAACGTCTCCGGGGCGTCGACGCCGGGCCGCTGCCACAGGGAGTCGAGCCACTGCTCGTGGTACACGGTGCGCTGGTCGTGGCACCGGTCGCGGAGCGCGGCGGGCAGGTCGGACGGGTCCATGCCGTCCGCCAGCCACCGGACGGCGAACGCGGTCAGCTCGCTCGCGGCCAGCCCCGTCGGATGGCCGTGCGTGAGGGCCGCCTGGAGCTGGGACGCGCCCGCGCGCGTATCGTCCGTCAGCCCGGGCGCCAGCCCGACCGGCGCCACCCGCATGTTCGCGCCGCAGCCCTTGGAACCCGCGACGGTCGCCTTCACCCACGGCTCCCCGGCGGCGAGGCCCCGGCACGCCCGAAGGCACGTGTTCCCCGGCGCGCGATTGTTGTCGGGGCTGTTGAGCCAGTCGACGAAACGCCGCCGCCACATCGGCGTTATCAGGTCCGGTGTGAATGGCGGGTTCTCCAGGGCGTCCAGCATGGCGACGCCGACCGCGATCGCCATCTGCGTGTCGTCGGTGACCAGCGCGGGATCGCCGTTGAGCTGCGTGGGCCCGTGGTCACCGAAACGCCGGCGTATCTCTTTCATGGTGAGGAATTCCGTCGGCGCGCCCAGTGAATCGCCGTACGCCAGCCCGGACATCGCCCCGCTCGCACGCTTCATGCGCGGCATTCTTCCTCAATTCGCGCGGGCCTCGCGGAAACCGCCGGGCGTCATCCCGTAGCAGCGGACGAACCAGCGCGTCAGATGGCTCTGGTCCGCGAACCCCGTCGCCGCCGCGACGTCCCCGATCGCGTCGCCCCTGGCCAGCAGGCGGCGCGCGGCGCGCAGACGGAGCTGCCGCTGGTAGTCGCTCGGCGCCATCCCGTACGCCCGCCGGAACCCCCGGTAGAGCGCGAACCTGCTGCACCCCGCCGCCGCGGCCAGCTCGTCGGCGCCGATGTCGTCCAGGTAGGCGTCCTCAAGCCGCCGCCGTGCCCGCTCCACGGTGCCCGGCACGGACACCGCGCGCACCCGCCGCGTGGCCGCCCGGTGGACCATCGCGCCGACCGCCGCGGTCAGCAGCTCGTCGCGCCGCAGGGCGGGCGCCCCGCCGAGCAGCGCCGCGTGCAGGCCCCGCAGGGTCCGCGCCAGGCCGGGGTCGGCCACGACGGGGGAGCCGAACAGCGGGAGCCCCACCGGGCGGTCCGCGATGTCGGCGAGCACGCCGGCCACCAGCTCCGGCCCGATGTGCACGATCCGGTAGGTGAAGCCCAGCTCGTCGGCCGGGTGGCCGTCGTGCGGATCGTCCGGGTTGAACGCGATGACCATCCCGGCCGCGCTCGTATGGGCGTCGCCCCGGCAGCGGAACGCCTGGTAGCCGTCCTCGGTCACGCCGAACGAGTACGACTCGTGGCTGTGCCGGTGGTAGACGTGCCGCTCGAAATGCGCGTGCATCGCCTCCAGCGGCCGGTCGGCCGACCGCCAGTACCTGCTCCAGTCCACATCCCCAGTCTGGCGCACGAGCGTTCAAGACGGCCCGCCCCAGGTCACCGAACCTGGACGGCATGCGTTTCGACACCAAGATCGGGATCGTGGTCCGCGACGACCTGGCCGCCTGGCAGCGGCTCAACGTGACCGCGTTCCTGGCCGGCGCCGTGGCCGGCGGCGTCCCCGGCGTCATCGGCGAGCCGTACGAGGACGCGTCCGGCAACGAGTACCTGGCGATGTTCCGGCAGCCCGTCCTCGTCTACGAGGCCGATGCCGCCGCGATCCTCACCGCCCACGGCCGCGCCCTGGCCCGCGGGATGCGGATCGCCGTCTACATCGAGGACATGTTCAAGACCGGCCACGACGAGGCCAACCGCGAGACCGTCCGCGCGGTCACCGCGGACGAGATGCCGCTCGTCGGGTTCGCCGTCCACGGGCCGAGGAACGGCGTCGACAAGGTCCTCAAGGGGCTGCGGCTGCACCCGTGAGCCCGGCCATCGCGGCGAGGCGCTTCCGGTGCAGGCCGGGGGCGCCGAACAGCTGCCGCGACCCCTGGGCCCGCTTGAAGTACAGGTGCGCGTCGTGCTCCCACGTGAACCCGATGCCGCCGTGCAGCTGGATCGCCTCGCCGGCCGTGTGGAAGAACGCGTCGGAGCAGTACGCCTTGGCGAGCGCGGCGGCGGCGGGCAGCCCGTCCGGGCGCTCGTCCGCGGCGGCCGCCGCGTTCAGCACCGCCGACCGCGCCGACTCCACCAGCACGAACATGTCCGCGCACCGGTGCTTCACCGCCTGGAACGACCCGATCGGACGCCCGAACTGGCGCCGCACCTTCGCGTACTCGACCGTCGTGTCCAGGGTCTTCTGCGCCCCGCCGAGCTGCTCCGCCGCCAGCGCCACGGCGGCCACGTCGAGCGCCCTTTCAAGGGCCTCCGCCCCGCCCACCCGCCGCG